>CAINOC010000106.1 GCA_903851385.1 uncultured Chlorobiaceae bacterium
CAGGGGTTATTACGCTTTTGATCAAGGATTCACTGAAATTTTCAAATATTTTCGACCTTCAAATAACAATATAACCTATTATTATATAATATCATAGCACCTTTTCGTTCATACACTATTTACCAATAATTTCATTTAGTCCCTCAATCACTCGAATCAATTCTCCGGCAGAAATTTTTCCGATTTTGTTCCCAATTCGTTCCACTGACAAGGTTCTGATCTGGCTGATTTTAACCCAGGACTTTTTCGGAAGAGCTGCTGATTCAATCTGCAGGGTAAGTGGAAAACCAGCTTTTGGAGGTTGGCTTGTTAGCGCAATTGCTATAACGGTACCTGACCGTTCATTAAAAATATCGTGACTGAGTACCAGAACAGGACGGAGACCGGATTGCTCATTACCCCGTGCAGGGTTCAGGTCTGCCCATCGAATCTCTCCTCTTAGTATTCCGGCCATGTTTCAATCTCTATATTTATTCCCTCTTCTGCCAGTTGGCTTTCCTCGACAGGATCAAGTTTAGCACACTCTTCTGCAAGTCGCCTATTCTCAATACGCTCTATTTTTTCATAAAGAGCCTCCTGTATTGCTTGGCTACGGTTGGCAAAAACATTTTTTTCGACCAGTCGGTCAATTTTTATGATGGCCAGAGCATCAATGCTTACAGCAATCTTTGTCTTCCCCATTATTGTTTACCTCCAATCTTTTCCTTACAAATAGTTATCATACCTTTTATCATACTGATTGCTTTTAATAAAACAAAGGGTATTTATCAAGAAAATTGACATTCACCCATGACCCTCGATGAACTGCAGAGTCTTCTTGACCAGGAGGTTCAGTCGCTGATACATTTACATCACTCCGACGACCCAGCGACTTTTGCCATGCGCTTTCATGGCCGCCAGGAGTTGCCAGTGCGGGCAATGGCGGAACAGCTTGGGTGTCGTCAGAAGGCTGTAAAAAAATTACCTGCACTTTCACAGCACAACTTGCTTTATACTCCGTTGGCGCTTGAACAGTCCTCTGGGGAGAGAACGGCGAAATACAAGGCTTCTTTTATGTCGGGGAAAAGGGTGATTGATTTAAGCGGCGGGCTGGGGGTTGACTCGATGTTTCTTTCAAGGGTGTTTCAGGAGGTGGTATACTGCGAGCGTGATCCATTGCTTTGTGCATTGTTTCAGCATAATCTGAAACAATACGGGATTTCCAATGTTCAGGTAAAAAATGGCGACAGCATCGACTTGCTTGCAGCCTATCCGGATGATTATTTCGACTGGATTTTTGTTGATCCGGCACGTCGTGAAGAGGGCAGGCGTTCAATAGCACTTGATGCGGCGAGTCCGGATGTTGTGGTTTCTCATGATATGATGCTCTGTAAAGCCAAAAAAGTATGCATTAAGGCATCTCCAGCTCTTGAGATAAGCGGCCTGAAACAGCTGTTGCCTGCTTTGCAAATGAGTATTGTGGTTTCGGTTGATCGTGAATGCAAGGAGATTCTTCTGCTGCTTGATCGGGAAGCTATCGAGAAACCGGTAACGGTCAAGGCCGCTTGTCTCTCTTCGGATTCGGAGGTTGTGACTGAAATTGTGGGAGTTGGTGTGGTTGAGCGGCCTCTTGCTTCTTCGGTGAAGGAGTATTTCTATGAGCCTGATCCTGCTATTATCAAGGCGAAGCTTTCGGATGTGCTTGCCAGAGGTTCAGGGCTTGAGTTTGTCAACAACAGTGTTGATTACCTTACTTCAGAGCGCAAAATAGCTGCTTTCCCCGGCAGGACATTTCGAGTGATGGAGTGTGTTCCGTACAAGCCGAAAAGTTTCAGGTCTTTTCTGAATCGTCATGCAATTACAGGCGCAAGTATCCAACGTCGCGACTTTCCTCTTTCACCGGAAGAGTTGAGAAAAAAGTATCGGCTTCTTGAGAGTGAAAGAGCCTTTCTCTTTTTTACCCGTGATAGGCAGGGTCATCCCATCTGCATTTATGCTCTCAGGTGTTTCCCTGGAGACGAAGCAGCTCTTTCTGCGCAAGACCGAAGCGCAGGCCCTGAATGCTGACATGGATATGCTCAATTCCGAGCAGGCGCATGAACTGGTGCAGGATGAGGGTACCCATGGTGATGACGTCAGCCCGCCCCTCCGGGATACCCAGGCTTATGATATTCTCAAGATTGCTCTCTTTAAGTTTTTCGAGAAATGCGTGAACGTCGTTGAATCGGAGCGGAAAATTGTGAACTTTCAGGGCATCGAAATGCTTCAGTCCCTGGGCGACCTGCGCAATTGTAGTCAGGGTTCCTGCAACGCCGTAGACATGCTTTCTTGCGGTAAAAAAAGGTAGAATACTTTTGCTGAGAAGCTCGTTGATGCTCTTTTTGGCTGCTTCAAACTCTGGTGGAGGAGGAGGCAGAGTTGAGAAAAACCGTTCTGTCAGTCTTACCGATCCGATATCCATACTTACACTTTCAGTGACGGCTCGTACTGAGCCCATCGATATCTCTGTGCTGCCGCCTCCAATATCGATGACGGTGAAAAGGTCGGGAATGTTGCTCATACCGGCTACTGCGCCGGAAAAAGTGAGTTCTGCCTCTACCATGCCGGAAATGCATTGGATGGTGATTCCGGTTTTACGGGCTACCTCATTGATAACTTCGTGATGATTTTTCGCATCCCTCAGGGCGCTTGTTCCTACGGCAATAATTGTTTCCGTATCATGTTCATCGCTAAGGCTGCGGTAATCGGAGAGGCTGTCGATGAGGCGCTGCAGTGCTTCAGGATCAATAACCTTCTCTGCATCAACATTTTTACCAAGCCTTACAATGGTCTGTTTGTGGTAAACAGGGATGATGGTGCCATTTTTTGGATCAAGGTCGGCAATCAGCAGGAGGGCTGTGTTTGTGCCGATATCAATGCATGAAACTCTTTTCATTTTGGCCTGATAAGGCTTGATAGCCATTCATCTTCATAGATGGTTTGTACAATCTCGTAGCTGAGCCGTTTCAGCAGCTTTTTCAGCCAGGGTTCATCGTAAACAAGGATGCCGGAAAGCAGCACTGTTGCCTGCGGGGTGTATTTCCGGATGACAGGGAGAATTCGGTCGATAACATTTTTATTGATGTTGGCAAGGATCAGATCGTACCCTTGTTGCAGATGTACAATAAGCTCTTCTTCTGCATCGAGGAGTTCGATAGTGATATCCGGGGCATTATTTTCCTTAATGTTTTCAATGGCGTTTTCAACCGACCATGCGTTATTGTCAAAAGCGAAAATGGGGTTGTTGTTGCCGAGTTTTCGTGCAGCAATGGAAAGGACACCTGTACCGGTGCCGATGTCAATTATTTTTTTGTCTTTCAGGTCAAGGGCTTCCATTTGTTTCAGCATCAGGCGCGTTGTTGCGTGATAACCGGTGCCGAAAGACATTTTCGGGTTGATTTCAATGACGATCTGACCTGGTTTAGCAGTGATTTCCTTGTTTTTCTGGACAATCAGAAGCCGATCGGATATCTCTATGGGCTGGAGATGGGCTTCCCACTCGGCATTCCAATTTCTGTCGGCCATGAAGTTTGCTTTATAAGGGGGGATAGTACCAATCCTTTCCATCAAAAGGGTTCGTATGGATTGTTCTCTCTCTTCTGTCCATTCAGTTTCAGGCAGATAAGCAAGCAGCATGTTGTCTTCTTCCTGAAAATATTCTATTCCTTCTACTATAAGGAGGGCAATATAGAGCTCATGAAGGGATGCGCTCGCTTCAAAGGCCAGTTCGATATAATGATGTGTTCCGGGTTGGGGCATAAGAACTGTTCGGCAGATTAATGGAGATACGCTGAATGTGAATATAGGATTTTCCCCTTGGAAGGACTCATTCTGTTGTTATCAGATGGGATGCGCAGGCATAGTGAAGGTTATAATACTGGTCCAGAAGTTTGTTAATTCTGACACCTCCAGTTGAAGCATGAGCAAAACGGTTGTCACCGATAAAGATGCCGACATGGTCCACTCTGCTTCCATCACTGCTGAAAAAAACAAGGTCGCCTGGATGCAGTTGTTTTTTCGGTACCATACTGCCGAGGAGTGCAAGTTCACCGGAAGTACGAGGCAGGAGCATCCGGAAGTTTTGTTTGTAGAGATACTGTACAAATCCCGAGCAGTCGAAGCCGTCAGGGGTGGTGCCGCCTGATCGGTAATGGGTGCCGAGGTGGTCATCAATTGATGAAAAGAGCTGTTCAAGCGATCGTTCCGTCACCTTTAAGGGGATGTGTCTGGTGACTGGAGAACCGCTTCCTTCCGGTATACAGGAGATATACGATATTCTTTTTTTTAAACTATATTTGCTCTCCATATTGTACCCTGAACCTGTTCGTAAACTCTGGCAGCCGGTTACGCTGAACAGAATCCATAGAAGGGTGCCTAAGAGAAGTGATGTATTAAAGCCTTTGCTTTGTTTCAAGAGAGTCAGGGGTTTATATAAAGGATACTCAGTGCACAATGGTTCCTTTCAGGAGCAATATAATAGTTAACTCATTCGTTTGAATATATGGCGGTGATGAAATTCGGAGGGACCTCGGTAGGAACAGCCAAAGCTATGCAGCAGGCTATTTCTATTGTGGCCAGGGAAAAGGAGAACGCGGTGCCGCTTGTGGTGCTTAGTGCATGCAGTGGAATTACCAATAAGCTGGTTCGTATTGCCGATGCCGCCGGGCGCAGCAATCTTGATGAGGCCACGGCTCTTGCCGCGGAAGTAAGACGGCATCATGTCGAGCTGGTTGATGAACTGATCAAAAGTGATGCATTGAAAAAGGACGTTTCTGCCAGGATTCAGCTTCTCGGCGGACGTCTTGAAATGCTGATAAAAGGTGTTGATATTGTTGGAGAGTTGACCGAGCGCTCAAGGGATATGTTTTGCTCGTTTGGCGAGCTGCTGTCCACAACAGTGTTTGCAGCTGCTATGAAGGATCAGGGGTATAAGGTCGAATGGATTGATGTTCGAACGGTCATGATTACCGATGATAATTTCGGGTTTGCCCGTCCGCTTAACGACCAGTGTGAAGAGAATGTCAAGAGGATTATCAGTCCTTTGCTTCAACAGGGAACAGTTGTCGTTACACAGGGGTATATCGGAGCAACCAGAGACGGGCGGACGACGACCCTAGGCAGAGGGGGATCAGACTTTTCGGCGGCTCTGCTTGGCGCATGGCTCAACGATAATGCCATCCAGATATGGACTGATGTTGATGGGGTTATGACCTGCGACCCAAGGCTTGTACCTGAAGCGAGGAGTATCAGAGTGATGACTTTTTCGGAAGCCGCGGAACTTGCCTATCTTGGCGCCAAGGTACTGCATCCCGATACCATTGCTCCTGCAGTGCAGAAAAATATTCCTGTCTATGTTTTGAACTCAGTGCACCCGGACGCTAAAGGCACCATTATTACCAATGATCCCGAGAGGCTTTCGGGGATGAGTTATGATGGTCTTGTCAAGTCGATAGCCGTCAAGAAAGGGCAGTGTCTTATCAATGTCCGCTCTAATCGCATGTTTGGCCGGCATGGATTTATGAATGAATTGTTCGATATTTTTGCCCGTTACAGTGTGTCAGTCGAGATGATTTCGACCAGTGAGGTTTCGGTGTCGCTGACCGTTGACGAACAAAGTTTCAGCGATGAACTGATTCAGGGTCTGAAGAGCTTTGGTGAGGTTGAAATTGAGCATGGTGTAGCGACAATAAGTGTTGTGGGTGATAATCTTCGTATGTCGAGAGGAGTTGCCGGCAGAATTTTCAGCGCATTGAAGGATGTTAATCTCAGAATGATCTCTCAGGGCGCATCAGAAATAAATGTCGGGTTTGTTGTTGAAGAGCCCGAAGTTGTTACGGCGGTCAATAATCTGCACAGGGAGTTTTTCTCCGGCCCGCAGAACAAGGGTATTTTTGAAATACCGGCAGGGAGCCGGTAAATCCGATAACGGTTTTAAATATAAACAACAAGAGGTCCTGAACATGGATTATAAAAAAGCCGGAGTTGATATCGGTGCGGGTGAAGAGTTTGTCCGTATGATCAAGCCCCAGGTTCGCAAGACTTTTACGCCAGGGGTCATAACTGATATCGGGGCTTTTGGCGGCTTTTTTCAGCCTGACTTTTTACAGTATAAAAAGCCGGTGCTTGTCAGCAGCATTGACGGTGTAGGGACAAAACTCAAGATTGCCATTGAGCTCGGTATCTATGACACCGTAGGCTCATGCCTTGTCAATCACTGCACGAATGATATTCTCGTCTGCGGTGCAAAGCCGCTTTTCTTTCTCGATTACTATGCATGTGGAAAGCTGTCGCCAGCCAATGCTGCCGCTGTGGTTACCGGTATGGTGAATGCCTGCCGCGAAAACGGGTGTGCACTTATCGGTGGTGAAACGGCAGAGATGCCTGGGTTGTATGATGAGAAAGATTTTGATCTTGCCGGCTCTATTGTCGGGGTTGTCGATCATGAAAAAATCATCAACGGCTCATCGATCAAACCGGATGATGTGCTCATCGGGCTTCCTTCGAGCGGCCTTCACACTAACGGGTATTCGCTTGCAAGGAAAGTATTTGAGGGCAGGATGCACCAGACTTTTTCAGGACTTGAAGGCTCTGTAGGCGAGGAGCTCCTGAAAGTTCACCGTTCTTATCTTTCTGTGATTGAGCCATTTTTTGGATCGGCTGATATCAGAGGCTTGTCGCACATTACCGGCGGAGGCCTGATGGGCAATACCATGCGTATCATCCCCGAAGGGCTGAAGCTTGATGTTGATTGGAACGCATGGCCGGAGCCGGTGATTTTCGATATTATCCGCCGTGAAGGTCAGGTGCCTGAGGAGGATATGCGCAGAACGTTTAACCTCGGTATTGGACTGGTTATGATCGTTGAAAAAAATGCAGTTAACAGAGTACTGTCGGATTTGAAATCACAGCAGGAAAATGCTTACATTATAGGGCAGGTAAACGAGGTTTGATACTCATTTCTCTTTTTTGTTGAAATAAAGTAATAATCAGAAAGGTTTATGCTGACTTTACTGGCCATTTTAGTGGTGAGTTACATCATCGGCTCTATTCCTACCAGCCTGATGGCGGGGAAAATGCTTAAAGGAATTGATATCCGTAATTTCGGCAGCGGGAATGCCGGTGGTACCAATGCGTTCAGGGTGCTTGGCTGGAAGCCCGGGCTTATTGTCACGCTTATTGATATTTTCAAGGGTGTTATTGCGGCTGTAGCTGTTGTCGCCTTTTTCAAAAATCACCCGATAGGTGCGTTTCCTGATATGAATGAGGTTGCCGTGAGGCTTCTGGCGGGAATGAGCGCGGTCATCGGTCATGTCTTTACTCTTTTTGCAGGCTTCAAGGGTGGCAAGGGAGTCAGTACCGCTGCCGGTATGCTGATCGGTATCGCTCCAGTCAGTATGCTGATGGTTGTCGGTATTTTTCTTCTGACGGTTTATGTGTCGCGGCATGTTTCGGTAGCATCCATGCTTGCTGCAATTGCGTTTCCTCTGATTATTGCTATCCGAAAATATATTTTCGAACTTGGCGGCGGTCTTGATTATTATATCAGACTTTTCGGTTCTCCTGTCTTCTTTCATGACAGCCTCGACTATCATCTTATGATTTTCGGGCTTATAGTGGCGCTTGCCATTCTCTACACTCACAGGGCCAATATCAGAAGACTTCTTTCCGGAACGGAAAGTCGTGTGACGTTTGGAAAGCATTCTTGATTTCCTGACCGTCGATGAATATTGCTGTACTTGGTGCAGGAAGCTGGGGAACTACGCTTGCTGTTCTTCTTGCCAAAAAGGGTCATCAGGTGCGCTTATGGGCTCATCGTCCCGAATTTGCCGCACTTCTGGACAGAGAACGCGAAAACACCCGTTATCTCAAGGGTACCCGATTCCCTGAAAATCTGCAGGTTGTGGCAGATGTAAGGACTCTTGTTGCCTGGTCGCAGATGATTGTTACTGCGGTGCCTTCTCAGGCTCTGCGACAGACCGCTCTCGGGTTCAGTGATATCCCTCTTGATGGAAAAATTCTGGTCAATGTTGCCAAGGGTATAGAGATCGGCACTGGAAAACGTATGTCGGAAGTGCTGCTTGAAGTGCTTCCCGGTCTGAAGGTATCTCAGATTGCGGCCTTGTATGGCCCGAGTCATGCTGAAGAGGTCTCTAAAGAGCAGCCGACAACGGTTGTCGCTTCCTCACAATTGCTCCAGACTGCTGAAAAAGTTCAGGAAGCGTTTCATACCAAAATGTTTCGCGTTTATGTCAATACCGATATCATTGGCGTTGAAATAGCCGGTTCGGTAAAGAACATCATTGCCATTGCTGCAGGGATATCTGATGGTATAGGATTTGGAGATAATGCCAAAGCGGCCATTATCACCCGGGGAATGGCAGAAATATCAAGGCTCTGTTTAAAGCTTGGCGGTGATCCTCTGACTATTTCAGGACTTTCAGGAATCGGCGACCTTGTCGTTACCTGTTTAAGTCGTCACAGCAGAAATCGTTATGTTGGTGAAGAGATCGGCAGGGGCCGTTCACTTGACGATGTCATCAGCCAGATGAACATGGTGGCTGAAGGTGTTCACACTTCCAGAGCGGTTTTTGAGTTGAGCAGGAGTGTCGGAGTGGAAATGCCCATTACACAGGCGGTCTATGAGATGCTGTTTGAAGGCAAGCCTGTTCAGCAGGCGATTTTAGATCTGATGACTCGCGATCCGAAACAGGAGCGGTACTAAACACTTACTGGTGCTTTTTGGGAAATTCGTACCAGACGAAGTTTCCTGAATCGGGCGCTGCATCCTTCCATGACTTGATTTCCATATCAATCCGGACAACTCCGCACGTTACGAGACTGTCGACGTGGTGTCCGGCAAGCAGGTTTGAAAAATCTGTCATTGTCGGGTTGTGTCCAAAGAGCAGTGCTGTTCTACAGTTGTCGTTGATCTGCTGAACGATCTTCAGCAGCTTGCTGCTTCCCCCCTCGTATATTTCCATCTGCTGCTGAATCAGCTCTTTCGGGTAGCCAAGGATTTCGCAAAAAAGCTCTGCTGTGGAGAGAGCCCTGGTTGCCGGACTTGTAATAACCAGTTCAGGGATTACATTCTTTTGTTTGAGCAGGGCAGCCATGAATGGGGCGGCTTTAAGGCCACGCTGGTTCAGCGGCCTCTGGAAATCTCCAGTATGGGCATTTTCCCAGTCTGATTTGGCATGACGTACAAGGTAGAGGGTTTTCATCTGTTTACTGAGAGATAACGGTTTTTGAGTTTCATGATTCTCTGATATGACTGGTCGATGCGCTCTGGAGAAATGATTTTTTGTTGAATCAGCGAGTTGATGATATCCGTTGCTTTTGATGCGATGGCAGGGTCATAGGAGGTGTTATTTCCAAAGAGCAGTATATCGACTCCTGCCTCAATTGCCAGACGGATAGCGGTTTCGATACCGTAATGGTCTGCTATGGCTTTCATCTGCATGTCATCGCTGACGATGACACCCTTAAACCCGAGTTTGTTGCGCAACAGACCTGTAAGTGTCGTTTTTGACAGTGTTGCAGGGTAGAGTGGGTCGAATTTTCCATTGAAGACATGCGCAGTCATTATGGCATCGTTGTAACCCGAAGCAATTAAGAAGCGGTACGGCTCCAGCTCTTGTTCTGACCAGCTTGCCGTTATGTCTGTGAAATCACGGTGGGTATCCGTCGTTGAACTTCCGTGGCCGGGGAAATGTTTCAGGGTGGCAATAATGCCTTCGTTATGGAAAGCACTGATAGTCAGTTTAAGGTTGCCGATCACCGTTTCCGGATTGGACGAAAAACTTCTTCCGAGTTTACCGATAACAGGATTGTCGGGATTGGCATTCAGATCGGCTACCGGAGCAAGATTAATATTTGTATGCATGGCTTTCAGCGTTCGGGCCGTCTGCAAGGCAGCAGCAGTTGTGCTGTCGGGATTATTGAGTCTGCCAAGATACTCTGCGGAAAGAGTTGCGGGAAATCCTCTGGATTGTTTGAGCCGGTTAACCTTTCCTCCTTCCTGGTCTATGGCTATGAAAAGGGGGATCTTCGAAAGCTTCTGTAATGCAAGTGTCAGGCTGGAAAGCTGCTCAGGAGAAGTGATGTTTCTTGAAGGGGAACGGTCAGGTACGTCATAGTCAAAGAGTACAACTCCTCCGATCCGGCGCTGTGTGATATCGGCTGCAATTTCCGGAGCACTCTCAACGCTCATTCCTCTGAAGCCGATCATCAGCATCTGGCCGGTTTTAATGGAAAGGCTGTCAGGCGGTTGTGCTGCAGAAGCGGGGAGAGAAAAAGATAAGAAGAAGAGCAAGCACGCTGCTATCAGTGAAGTATTCATCATGGTCGAAAACGTTGCGATGCTCTAAGGGTAACGATTGTCACTTACATTCAATACAGGCTCTGCCTCCGTGTCAGTAGCCTGTATTGAATATACTTATAAGAAAGTGCTTATGCGGTACTCTTGACGACAGTGATTTCACCACCACCGATATCGATGGAAACTGACTCCCCTTCCTTGACCGCTCCTGAAAGAATGAGCTCCGAAATCCTGTTTGTGATTTTTCGCTGCATTACCCGTTTAAGTGGTCGTGCTCCGAAAGCAGGATCAAAACCAGCGTCAGAGAGCCAGCAAATGGCAGCGTCAGAAATAGTAAGGCTGATACGCTGGCGCATTGCTGTTGCCTTGATATGGTCAAACTGGATCAGTACAATTTTTTTCAGGTCTTCTCTGGTCAGCGGAGTGAAAAGAATGACTTCGTCAATCCTGTTGAGGAACTCAGGTCTGACCTGCTGCTTCAGGAGCTGGAAAAGTTTTTCCTGAAGACCGGAAAGCACGTTTTCGCGTGTCATTCCATCCATTTTTCCCATTTTTTCCATTTCAGACTGAATCAGCTGAGCGCCGATGTTGCTGGTCATGATGATGATGGTGTTTTTGAAGTTCACCGTTCGGCCTTTGCTGTCGGTCAGGCGACCGTCATCAAGTATCTGAAGGAGAATATTGAAGACATCAGGGTGCGCTTTTTCAATTTCATCGAGCAATACAACTGAAAAAGGTTTACGCCGTACTGCTTCGGTAAGCTGTCCACCCTCTTCATAGCCAACATAGCCAGGAGGCGCACCAACCAGACGACTGACAGTGTGGGCTTCCATGTATTCGCTCATGTCGATGCGGATCATGGCGTCTTCGTCATCAAAAAGATAGTCAGCCAGAGTGCGGGCCAGCTCGGTTTTGCCAACGCCGGTAGGGCCAAGAAAAATAAAAGATCCTATCGGGCGTTTGTCGTCGCCCATACCTGCCCGTGATCGTTTGACCGCTTCACTTACTGCACTGACAGCTTCTTCCTGCCCTATTACCCGTTTATGCAGTTCATCCTCGATAAGCAGAAGCTTCTGACGTTCTGACTGAAGCATTTTGGTGAGGGGTATGCCGGTCCATTTAGAGACGATATCCGCAATGTCCTCGGCATCAATTTCTTCTTTCATGATTAAATCGCCCGAAGCTTTTTTCTCCTCGATTTTCAGGCGGTTTTCTTCCAGTTCGCGCTCAATTGCTATGGTTTTTCCGTAACGGATTTCAGCTACCTTGCCATAGTCGCCCTGGCGTTCAAACTCTTCTGCTTGAACCCGAAGTTCTTCAATCTGTGATTTGAGGTTGCGTGAAGATTGAATCAGCTGTTTTTCGCTGTCCCATTTGGCTTTGATTACAGTCTGTTCTTCGACAAGATTTGCAAGCTGTTTTTCTATCTCATCCAACCGATGTTTTGTGTCAGCGGTGCTCATAGATATTTAGGGTTTGATTCAGGACTGTGAATAGGAAATATTGTTGTAAATTTAACGCTTATGAAATTAATAGTAATCATCGACAAATACTTTACATCATAAAAGAGTAACAGATAACAACGTGCAAAAGTTCTCAATCGGCTCACTATCAGTTCCTGATGACAATAGACCGCTTTTTATTGCCGGGCCATGTGTGATTGAAAGCAGGGCTATGGCTATAGAGACGGCGGAGGAGCTGCAGCGCATAAGCCGGAGTGAAGGAATTCGATTTATTTTCAAGGGGTCCTACCGCAAAGCTAACCGTTCTTCAGCATCTTCATTTACCGGTATCGGGGACATTGAGGCCCTTGAAGTACTTGCCGAGATTCGTGAAACCTATGGAATGCCGGTTATTACCGATGTGCATGAAACAAAGGATGTTACTCTTGCTGCCCGATATGTTGATGTACTACAGATACCGGCATTTCTCTGTCGTCAGACGGAGCTTCTGGTTGCTGCCGGAGAGAGCGGCCTTGCTGTTAACATCAAGAAAGGTCAGTTTATGGCTCCTGAAGATATGTCGCTTGCAGCTGCCAAGGTCGCAACGACAGGTAACAAGCGTGTTATGCTGACTGAAAGGGGATCCAGCTTCGGTTACCACAATCTTGTTGTTGATTTCAGGGGGCTTGCCAAAATGGAGGAATCAGGATATCCTGTGCTTTTTGATGCCACTCACAGCCTTCAGCTTCCTTCGGCTGCAGAGGGCGTTTCCGGAGGTGAGCGACAGTATGTAATGCCCCTCGCCAAAGCAGCGGTTGCGGTGGGAGTGAATGGTTTATTTTTTGAGATTCATCCTGATCCATCTAAAGCCCTCTCGGATGCGGCCACTCAGGTAGCACTCGCTGATTTCGGGTTAATTGTCAAACAGCTGCTCCACCTCTACCGGTGTGTGCACACTCTTCATTCACTATAAACATGTACTCTATTGGCCGGTTTTCAATATTTTGGAATGCAGCCTTCGCAGGCAGATCCCTCTTCAAGGATAGAACAGGCGCTTAAAGAAGTCAGGGCGCTGATTTTTCCGGTTGACGGCGTGCTGAATGGAGGCCGGATTACGTTTGACAGCAAGGGTGCTGAAATTTGTTCGCTCTCTGTCAGGGATGCTGTGGCAATAAGGGAGGCTCGTAAACAGGGGTTGCATATCGCCGTTGTTTCCGAGAGGAATACGGAAGCTTATCGTCCCCTGCTTGAAGAGCTTGGTGTTGAGGATCTCTTCCTCGGTGGGGGTAATCTGCTTGATGCATATGACGCTTTCCGGAATCTTCATGATCTTTCTGACAACGAGTGTGCATATATCGGCGACGATATCGGCGATATTGCAGTGCTTGCACAAGCAGGCCTGCCCGTTACTCCTATCGACGGGGCTGATTATCTCAGAAACCGGGTCGGTTATATTGCAGGGTATGAAGGCGGAAAGGGTTGTGTGCGGGAAATTGTCGAGATGATTCTTACTCACCAGGATAAGTGGCCATACATAGAGCGTCCGGACCCGGAGAAATAAATACGGGGGAGTTTCCGCGGAATTTTAACCCTCTTCCGGAATTAACTCCGTGTAAAGAAGAGGGTTCAGGAGCTCCGCTGTTTCTGCAAGTGAAAGCATGCCGACAATATTTGTACCATGGTTCGGTTCAACATGTACATCCCCCCTGTACTCAATACCTTGCTCAAGCGCTTTTTCAAGTGCCTCTATTTTTCCGCGAAGACTGTATGCTGCTGATTGCGGTGTTGAACACGATACAGGCGGATTCTCTTCACCGTGCAGAAAATAGCCTTCTGGAAGTTGTTCGCTTTGCGGATAATCATGCCAGTGGGTGATGGAAGCTCCATGCCTGGCAAGATGGGAAGGGAAGGCGGCTTCAGGTCTTATTGTCATCAGTATGCTTGCTGTCAAGGCATTGCCCAGTGCATGTGCCAGAATTGTCAAGGTATCGAAAGATGGTTTGGCAATATTGGCAGATGAGCATCCTTCAGGGGTCTTCAGGTAGATTTTCCCTTGATCCCGGCCTTGAATAAGCCCTATTTCCACAAGATCTTTTTTCGGATCAAGATTATTTTTTTTGCACCCTGATCTTGTTGTGATGACACTGATGTCCGGCACGTGAACGAGGAGAGTTTTTTCCTGAACCCTGATCTCGACTATTCTCTCTATATCCTTATGGTTATGCGCTTTCGGGATATTACTGTCGGAGTAGAAAGCGGGCTGCACGGCAACCGGAAGCTGGCAGGCAAAGAATCCGTAACTCATGCCGCTTCGCTGGTCGAGATAGCGAGCAACAATCCGTTTGTAAAAATCGCTGCGGTACTGAAGTCCGGCTGTCGATGTATGCGTTAAAAGAGAGGAGTTATTGCTCCACAGGGCGCTGCACTTCAGAAAATCTCTCGAAACAGCTTCAAACTCCGGGGTCCCGGTCTGCAGTTTTCCATGTTCTATGTCAAGGTCTTCAGGTCGGGGCGGGACAACCTGTGCCGTGAGTTTTGGCACCAGTGTGCACTGGACGTCCTCTTTTGAAGGATAAGGCGTGTTGAAGGTCACGACGCCACCATTCATGGTGCAGATTGTCCATGAATGGTCAGTAACAAATATAAGGATATGAACCATGTCGCGGGCGAGCCTGCCGACAATGGCGTCAAGGCGCTGCTGAGGCAGAGCGCTGGTGTTTATCGGCGGGTGTTCGTCGTAAATACCTACAATGATATTGTTATAGAGCGTTGCAACCCGGTTGATGGCAAGCAGGTTATCAGGAAAATAACCAGGTGCGAAGATAACGGTTCCCGGAGCAAATCGTCCGTCGTTTCCGGAAGCCTCTTTTTCTGAAAGAACGGTTATTCCGAGTGATTGCATGGCCTTGACAAGGGCATGGCAAAACTGCTCCAGTCGATCCGATAGAACGGGGGCCGGGTAGATGACCGGTTTGAGACGTTTGCACATATTATCGATACTCAGAGGCGTATCAAGAGGAATGCCAAGCAGTTTGTGGAGTGCGTCGGAAGAGATGCTGTTACTCATGAAAATATTCAGCCTGATTCGTTGGGGAAAAATAATCGGCTGGTTTTACATGCCGGAATTATGCTCGCGACCCCATAATAGTTTTGTTCGCAGAATTTCGCAGTAATTGCGACTTTCATTTGCGACAAGGTTAATGACTTCGGCAGATTTTTTTACAGTGACAATCTCATGGGGGGTAAGAAATTTTCTGAAATGTCCATCACAGTTAAGTGGAAACTCTCCATCAGGGGCATCGACAGAGATTTCGATAACTTTGTCATCGCTGATAACGATCGGTCGGACGGTCAGCATATGCGGGCATATCGGGGTGATGACGAAAACGCTTGATTTTGGAGCTATGATTGGACCTCCGGCAGACATGGAGTAGGCCGTAGAGCCTGTCGACGTGGCAATAATGATACCGTCAGCCCTGTATGAGCTTAGCAGTTCACCATCCAGCTTTATGACAAATGTCGGAATACGTGGATAAGTGCCTTTTTCAATGACGACATCATTCAGGGCCTTGAAGCGCTGCATCTCGTTGTTAAAGGGCAGCGCTGCTTCAAGCTGCAATCGATTATGAATTGAGTAGGTGCCGTTAAGAACGTGCTCTATAGCCCCGAACATTTCAGCCTGGGTAAACTCCGTTAAAAAACCGAGGTAGCCGACATTGATTCCTATGATCGGCTTCGAAATGGCGTAATGTGACGTAAAGAGTAGCGTTCCATCTCCGCCAAGCGATATGAATGCGTCACAGTGCTTGCTGAGCTCCTCAACTGGAAGAGAGTTTTCTGTATCCAGTTTTTCTGCTGATTGAGTTTCAAAGATGTACTCTATGCCCCGCTCCTTCAACCACATTGCAAGCTTCCGGGCAAGATCCAGCGCTGTTTCCCTTGAAACATTGACAATAATTGCAAATTTCATTGCTGGTTCATCTCTTTGAGGGTTTGATAAAGCCGGTTGGCATCACTGAAGCGCGATTCAAGCCGTTCAAGGTTTCCTTGCCTTACGTCTTGAGAGAGTCGGGCAAGCTCTCTGGAAAAATGCTCGAGTTCATCTGCAATGTTATCACTATTGGTTGCAATGATATCCTTCCATATCTGCCATGAACTTCCTGCAAGTCTGGTAATGGTGGCAAACCCCGGTCCTGATGAATGAATGGAATCTCCACAGTAAGCCATCAGAAGTGTCGAAAGCAACTGGGGCAGATGACTGACTTTTGCTATGATTCGGTCATGTTCATCAGGGGTCATACAAAGTGTTGAGCAACCTGCAGAGTGAAGGAGATCGATGAGAAATATCCCTTTCTTGCCGGAAAGCAGGCTTTTGTTGTCGCAGAGGATAATGCGCCGTCCCTGCAGCAGTTCCTCATGGCTTTCACGGTACCCTTGCTGCTCCTTGCCTGCCATAGGGTGCATGCCTATAAAGGGAATGTCAAGCTCAAAGGCTTTTCGGGCGATAAGGGATTTTGTGCTTGATACATCGCTGACAAGCGTTGTTGGAGGTGCAAGCAACTTTATCTCTTCGAGCAGGGCAATATTGGCCTCAACCGGCGCTGAAAGAATAATCAGGTCAGCGCTGTAAAGTTTCTTTTTGTCTTCAATAAACTGCTCAAGACCAAGCTCTGTGACGCGATGGCGGTCGCTTTCGGTAAAGTTAGGGTCGAACCCCTGCAACAGAATATTGCTTTTTACGGCAAGCGGAGAGCGCTTTATTGCTCTCAAGAGTGACATGCCGATCAATCCGAGACCAATAAACGAAATGCTTCTGATAGGTGGATGCTCAGTCATGCAGTTCAGCTTTGCTTGTTCGCCCGGCTTCCGGGGGCATCAATAGTCACACCCTCTTTACAGAGAGGGCACTCTTCGGGAGTATAGCTTATCACTTCCATTGAAAGTACTGAAAAATGGTCATCAGCAAGTCTGACGCGTCCGTTGCTACGGTCAACAACTGAACCGACACCGACAAGCGAAGCTCCGGAATGTTTGATGAGTTCAATAACCTCTGCAACCGAACCGCCGGTAGTTATGACATCCTCGATGACAAGCACTCGTTCGTCGGGTTCGAGGCTGAAACCCCTTCGGATCGTCATGACTCCGTCCTTGCGTTCAGCAAAAATTGTTTTTACTCCGAGCTGGCGACCTACTTCCGTTCCGACCACTATCCCGCCGATAGCCGGAGAGATGACGGTTTCAACATTCTTGCCGGCGAAATGCCGGGCAATTTCGCTGCATACTGCTGTGAGGTGTTCCGGATACTGAAGCACTTTTGCGCACTGAAAGTAGGTGTTGCTGTGGCGTCCGGACGTCAGCCTGAAATGGCCCTCGAGAAGAGCCCCTGTTGTTTTAAAAACGTCAAGCATTGCGGAAATACTCATGAAAAATATGGGGTGAAAATTTTAAGCGAGGATGTTTCAATCAATGAACCTAAAGATAAAGAAGCTGTTCCGAAAAGCTAAAGGAAAAAGTCGTGGCTGCGTCAGCCGGTTCAATGAGCTTTTCTCTCCTTTCTTACTGACGGGTTTCAAGGTAATCGCTCAGGATGACGCATGCTGCCGCACTGTCGAGCCGCCCTTTTTGCTGCCGCACCTTTCTGGATGTGCCCGATGCAACCAGGATTCGTTGTGCATCTCGCGATGAGTGGTGTTCATTGACAGTTTCAACCGTTATCAGGGGAAACGCCTCACAAAGCTCTTCAATAAAGCGGTCAAGCACGCCGGTCATGGCATTTTTTTCGCCTGTATTGCTGAGCGGGTAGCCGACAATGATTTTTTCAACATCATTGTCGCGAAGCATTGCCTCGAGGTTCTTGAACAATCCAGCCCGGTCAAAGGTGCCGACGGGCTGGGCAAAGAGTCTGAGCGGATCGCTTTGAGCCAATCCTATGCGTTTTGTTCCGTAGTCGAGAGCAAGGATTCTTTTTTTCAGAGTCAAGCTTATGGTTCTCTCCCAGGTGGATTCAATGGTCGTAAACAGTACTGGTGCTGTCAGGTCAATTTTTATGTCGGTAAATTAAAGCCGATTTATGACAAATTCAATTTTTTAGCTGGTCATGAGTCATGAAAAACCTTTTCTCTGAAATGATTGTTTCCTTTGTACAAGTGTTTTTTATAATCATGATGATTGAGGGAGGAGATTATGGGTGCATGGTCGGTGTTACTGATGACAAGCCTGATGCTTGCAGGCTGTTCGGTGCTGGGGAAGCGTACGGCAAATGAGCCACCTTACAAGGTTATTTCAGAGGAAGGAGAGATTGAAGTCAGGCAATACGGGGAGATGATAGTTGCCGAAACAGTTGTGGAAGGCTCATACGGGCAAACAAGCGGTGCAGCTTTCAGTCGGCTTGCCGGATATATTTTCGGCAAGAACCGGGCAAAACAGAAAATTGCCATGACTGCTCCGGTGATGCAGGAGCCTGCCAGTGAAAAAATATCAATGACCGCTCCGGTGATACAGGAAAAAAAAGGCAATGCCTGGGTGATGTCGTTTGTAATGCCTGAAGGGTCGACACTTGAAGCGCTTCCCACCCCGCTTGATCCGGCAGTGAAACTGCGGATGGTTCAGGGCAAGAAGGTTGGCGTGATCCGTTATTCCGGTCTGCATTCTGAAAATAATCTCCGGAATTATGCCCAAACGCTTACCCTATGGCTTGAGAAGAAAGGAGTCAGGATACTCTCTGGACCACGAGCGGCAAGCTATGACCCGCCTTGGACCATTCCTTTTTTGCGACGTAATGAGGTACATATCGATATTGAGTAGAAGATTATGTGCTGCAGATAAAGCTCTGTTGAACTGGTTTTTTTATGGCCTTATGATTACATTTTGAAAAGGTATGGCTCACTAAATCAAATTCAGGGTATGAAGCCGCATTATTATTTTATTGGATCATCACTTTCGATACTCCTTTCAATTTACGTCTTTATTTTTGGCACAGGGGTAAACCATGAGCTGATTGCCATTTTTATAGGGTTATGGGCACCGACAATTGTCTGTGTGGGTATTTTCAATACGCTGCTCGGTATTCTCGACGAAATGTGCTGCGCTCACAAGCGGATAGAAGAAGGGCAAGGTGGTCATGATCGATAGAGCTTTGCTCGCGGAGGCAGTGCCTAGGGGGTACTGTTTATGAAACATGCCGGTGCGCTGTTGCTGGTCGGTGCAGGGGGTTTTCTTGGCTCCATGGCGCGCTATCTAGTTACTCTTCTCTTCTTTCCGCTTGCCCCGGGTTTTCCTTTTGCAACATTTGCAGTAAATATTTTCGGCAGTTTTCTGATTGGTCTTCTGAGCGAGCTGGCGGTATCGACAACCCTTGTATCTCCTGAAGCAAGACTTTTTCTGGTGACTGGTATTTGCGGGGGATTTACCACCTTTTCAGCGTATATGTTTGAGTCGACCGCACTCATGAAAGATGGCCAGCTCTTTTATACCAGTATTTATCTTGTCGGCAGTATCGCTGGTGGGCTGATTGCTCTTTATTCAGGAACACTTCTTGCAAAACTCTGGACATAAGGGGACATTATGGAACTGAAAAATTTAGAATCGCTGCGGATTTTTGTCGGTGAGCATGTACGCTTTGGTCATCACCCTCTTTATGAGGAGATCGTCCGTGAAGCACGGCAACTCGGCATGGCGGGTGCGACAGTAATGAAGGGAGTGCTTTCCTACGGTCATGACCTGCATATCAATACCGCTAAAATTGTTGAGTTCGGCCTTAACCTTCCCATGATTGTTGAGCTTGTGGACACTACGGAGAATATTGACGGCTTTCTGCCGCTGCTTCAGCAGATGGTGAGGGATTCGGCAGAACGGGTGATGATCACGAGGGAAAATGTCCGTTCAGGGATCATTGAATGACACGGAATCGCGCATGGCGGGCGACCACGAGGGTCGCCCCTACAAGATGAAAAAAAAAGGGAAGCCATACGGCTTCCCTTTTAAATTGCAGAGGTAGAAGAACGTTACTTGCCGGAGGCAACAAGGGCGTTATAGTTAGCCTCGATGGTTTTTTCGAGATCAGCATCGGTGTGTACGAAACTGGTGAACATTGCTTCAAACTGCGATGGAGCAAGATAGATTCCCTGGTCAAGCATAGAATGGAAGTATTTGCCGTGTTTTTTTACGTCCGCAGTGATTGCTGTGTCGAAGTTGATAACCGGTGTTTCCGTAAAGAAGAGGCAGGACATTGAGCCAACGCGGTTCTGCACGTAGTTCAGGCCGAGTTTTTTCATGTTGTCACTGAAGCCCGCTTCAAGAATCGCAGATTTTCTTTCGAGTTCCGGATAGGGATTCTCTTCAATAAGGATTTTAAGGGTTTCAAGGCCTGCGGTGAGCGCAAGCGGATTGCCTGAAAGGGTTCCTGCCTGGTAAACATCTCCCAGTGGGGCAACTCTTTCCATGATTTCGCGTTTACCACCGAAGGCTCCGACAGGAAGCCCGCCGCCGATAATTTTACCCATGGTGGTCAAGTCAGGTGTGACACCATACAGGCTCTGGGCACCGCCGAGAGCGACACGGAATCCGCACATCACTTCATCAAAAATCAGGACAATGCCTTCCTGGTCGCATAGCGCGCGGAGTGCAGCAAGGAACCCTGGTTGCGGAGGGATAACGCCGGTATTGCCTGCGACCGGTTCGATGATGATGGCAGCAACCTTATCCTTGTTTTCATTGACAAGGAGTTTTACAGATTCAATATCGTTGTATTTTGCATTGAGCGTATCCATTGCGGTGCCTTTGGTGACGCCGGGGCTGTCTGGAGCACCGAGTGTGAGCGCACCTGAGCCTGCCTTAATAAGGAAGCTGTCGCCGTGGCCGTGGTAGCAACCTTCAAATTTAATAATTTTGTCGCGACCGGTGTAACCTCTTGCGAGTCTTACTGCCGACATGGTTGCTTCTGTTCCGCTGTTGACCATGCGGACCATTTCGAGAGATGGAACGATTTTACAGAGAAGTTCGGCAATTTCAATTTCCATTTCGATCGGGGTGCCGAAGCTGGTGCCGATATTTTTCAGGGTATATTCAAGCGCAGCTGTGATTCTTGGGTGCATGCTGCCGAGAATGAACGGTCCCCATGAGCCGACATAGTCAAGATAGGTGTTGCCATCAACATCGGTCATGTACGCGCCTGACCCTTTAGCCATGTAAATTGGATTTCCACCAACGGATTTAAATGCCCGTACTGGAGAGTTCACTCCACCGGGAATAAACTTCTTTGCTTTTTCAAAGAGTTCTGCTGATCTGGTTAGTTGAGGCATGTCGGACAATTCTGTTTAGGATTGAACAAGACGTTATAAGAGTAATAAAATGATTGGTCAAGATAGAAATACTCCTGAAGATATAAAACCCCAAAAAAACCTGATGCCAGGTCTATTTCAAGAGGATTTGCGAGACGATTGCCAGGTTTTTGCCTGGCCTGGCATGTTCCAGATGCAGAGCACAATACTCCTGAAGGAGATTCCAGAGCCGTTCAATGTCATCGGGATCGGCTTTGATTGCTATTCCAGAAGGAAGGCGCTTTGCCGCAAGGGCGCTTAACAGCATGGCGAGACGCAAGGGAATGAGATGTTTTTTTGCAAGGTTCTCTTCTGCTGCTCCAGGAAGTGCGAGTCCTCCCGGGTTCATGACAAAATAAAGTTCGGTAAGTTTCATGGACTCGACTGCAGGCATGAGCTCTTTTCCGCTGAAGACACAGAACCGAAGGGAGGGCTGAAAGCCAAGCAGTGAAATAAATCGCAACAGGAACCATGCATAGAGCTGCTGGTAATTGATGCCGTCATGGTAGAGCTCTTCGAGGGTTCCTGCAAGCAGGGTGAAGAGTGAGAGGTTTTTTTCATCACGTTCCGTAGTCTGCTTCACAAGATCAATGATCCGGTAGAGGATAGCGAACCGGTCAAGGTCAGGAGCGGGAACCATAGGGCTTAAAATTAGGTTACCATCACTGACGAGCTGAATATCGCGGCTGTTTTTTTTATAGAGCACCAGATCGACTACGTTACCCGCGCTGAACAATCCGGAGAGTTTGTTTTTTGGGTTGCGGGCACCTTTAATGATCACTGAAATTTTGCCGAATTCGCGGGTGTAGACCGAGCAGATCTTTGACTGGTCGCGGTA
Organism: uncultured Chlorobiaceae bacterium; assembly: GCA_903851385.1. Taxonomy (GTDB): domain Bacteria; phylum Bacteroidota; class Chlorobiia; order Chlorobiales; family Chlorobiaceae; genus Chlorobium. The sequence continues at coordinate 21,934 of CAINOC010000106.1, forward strand.
TTTTGTTTCTCGCAATATGACAGCTCGGGTTTTGACGATCACGGCTTCAGCTTTTTTATGTTAGGAAATATAATTATATACGTTAACACGTCCTGCATAAGGCTTATGGACTTTTAAAACAATGTACTGACGATGAACAATAACAGTCAGAAAGAGATTAATCAAGGAGAAAAATAGAGATGCCGACCTATCAATATCGTTGTAAAAACTGCGGGAATGAACTTGAAATTGTTCAGAAAATGTCGGATGATTCTCTGACAACATGCCCCAAATGTGAACAGGAGACCTTCGAGCGTGTTATCAGTGCTGAAGGGGGATTTGTGCTGAAGGGATCCGGGTTTTATAAAACAGACTATAACCCGAGCAAAAAGGAGTCAAGTCCGGCAGCTGCTGCACCGTGTTCAACCGGAGCATGTTCAGGTGGAGCCTGTCCGTTAGCAAAATAGAGCTCTCTCCAGCTTTGTTGCCGTTATGCGGCTCATTGAAAGGCCTTCCGGATCAGGGAAGGCTTTTCTGCTGTTTAAAAGGATTTTCCTTTTCTCTCCATTCAAACTTTGGAAGATTAATCTTTTTGTCTCCCCTGAAACTTTCCGGGTACTGTTTCCCTTCGACATTTCCGATAACCTTCACTCGTTTCAGTACCCCGGCAGTAAAAAACATCCGCATCAGATCTCCACTTGAATAGTTTATGCCTGAAGGTTTTTGCTCATTGTTATAGAGGTGATAGAGGCTTTCCGCCTGGGTGGTAAGGGTAATACCGGTTAGCTTTGATTTTTCGTTGAGCAGTATTATCATTTTTTTTGCGCTGAACTGGTCGTAGACAACCGGAGAAAGGGAAAGAGTGTCCTGGGCGGCGAAAAACGCATTACCGAGCACCTGTATTTCATCGATGCTCTTGCGTTTTCCGCCGGCACCGATCTCTTTGAGATGCAGAAGTATAGTATCACCGCTGATCTGTTGACGCTCATGCCATGCTATGGCTTCATCATAGAGCCATATCTGGCTGGTTATTTTGTTGACAACAGCTTTTTTCGATTTTGCGACAAGAGAGTTGTCAAGCATCCTTCCCCGTACGTTACCGTTTAATTCTCCGAGTTGCCTGTCCGTGTAATAGACTCCATTTTCGCCGAAAATTTCCACGGTATTATCTGTCATGAAGACGTTGCCAGTGAGCACGATTTTATTTTCCTGCTCATAACTTGTTGCGCGGTCACATTTCAGTGTCAAGTTGTCGTGGAGAAAAACTACATTGCCGATGACTGAGCGGTATGATCCTGCTTCACTCTCGCCGCCTTCGATGACATCTGCGTGCTGGAGAATAATTTTCTTTTTTTCCGCGTGGAGTGTATTATGAATCAGAGCCGGTTGTATGATAATCTGAAGCGTCAGAATAGTGGCGGTCAATAGTGTAATGGAAATGGCTCTTCGCATTGCGGATAATAGATTGATGTCATCCAGGAAAGTGGTTATTGTCAAGTTCTAATGTAACAAAGCTTTGTTTTTACTGTGAAAAAATTACTCCTCATTGGTGGCGGCAGGCCTGGCAATCTTTTGCTTGCTCCTTTATATGATGCCTTAAAAAAAAATAAGGCTTACCTGCCCGTTGCGCTTTTTGTGGCGACTGAAGGGGGCGAGCCGATCAGCGGAGATATTGCTGAATGCTTCGGTCTTGGCGAAGCCGGGGGTTCTCTTGTCATTTCTCTGCCGCAAGGTTCTCCGGTTGAACAACTCGCAACGGTTATGACCGGGATTGAAAAAGTTCTTGTCAGTGAAAAACCTGATCTCGTTATGGTGTGCGGCAGCGATAATGTCGCCCTTGGAGCTGCACTGACTGCGGCAAAGCTCGGAGTGGCGGTTGCGGCGGTAGATGCGGGACTTCGGAGCTATGAGCGTTCGGATGCCGAGGAGATCAATCGAATTGCCATTGATGCAATGGCCGAATATCACTTTGTCAGCGAACACAGTGGAGAGTACAACCTGATCAATGAAGGTGTTGCTGATGAAAAGGTCTTTTTTGCCGGTAACCTTTCAATCGACAGCCTTGTCAAATTGATGGAGCAGGCAAATCAACTTCCTCTATCCAGAGCGCATGGATTTCGTCCGAAATCCTATGTACTTGTGATCTTGAACCCTAAAGGGCACTTTTCCCGGAAAGAACCGCTTGAGATGATGCTTCGGCTTCTGAAGGAGATTTCCCGTAAGACTACGGTTCTTATTCCAAAGTTTAAAGGCATGGACGTCGCATTCAGCGATATTGAGAACGTGAAAATTATTGAATCGCTTTCGCATGCAGGTCTGCTGATGCTGCTCAGAGATTCTTTAATGCTTCTTACCGATACTGAAGAGCTGCAGTCGGAAGCTACAGTAATGAATGTGCCCTGTCTCACAATGATGGAGTCGGCTTCGCGTCCTGTTACTATAGAAATTGGTACCAACGTTCTTGTCGGCCTCGATGAGGAAGATATCATAAGCCGCGTTAACGATATTCTTCAGCCCGGAAAACACAAGCACGAATCATCCCGCTCAAAAATTCCTGAAAAATGGGACGGCGCCGCCGCCGCCCGCATTGTCGCAGTGCTCGATAGGATATTATAGACCGTTTTACGCTGCATGGTGACTGGCATACCGGCACTATGCAGCAAAAGTGATAACCACTTGTCATTTCGATCCCGATTTATCGGGAGAGAAATCTATTCCGGCAGTATCAGGCTTAAAGCGCGTTTCCATCAACCCCGTGGTATTTTATTGATCGTTAATTTTACTGTACCTTATCTTTGTGTGTAAGGCATAACAAGGAGAGCATTGTTTTCTAAGCGAATTGTCAGGAGTGCTATCAATGCCAATCATCTCTATGTTTTATGGTATTATTATCCGCCTTTATCTTCTCGATAACAGGCAACATCATTTGCCACATATCCATGCCAGGTATGGTGATTTTGAGGCAACCGTAGGAATCCAGGATGGCGAGATTCTTGCCGGCGAGTTACCTCGCAAACAGTTGCGTTTGGTGCAGGCTTGGATTGAGTTGCGTCGGGATGAGCTGGCGGCAGACTGGGAGTTGGCAGTCAATGGTGAGACTCCTTATAAAATAAACCCGTTGTGAGGTTATAATGTATTGGGATGTCAAAAGTGTAAAGCCACTGTCAGGTTTTCGGATTTATATAGAAACCGTTAGTGGTCAAAAAGGAATTTTTGATCTCACCCCCTATCTTGATCATGGAGTTTTCAGTGAGCTGCGTGATATTAACTATTTCAATCAGGTAGGTATAGTATTTGGTGCGGTCACATGGCCACATGACCAGGATATTGCTCCTGAAACACTGCTTGCCGAAATGCATCCCATTGATTCACCGCCCGAAGATTTGTTTCATTCTGCCACCTCTAGTCAAAAGGCCTGACGTTACCACAACCAAGCCAAGCAAGAAGTTGTTGCCTGATAATTTGCTGGTTCACCAGAGATGGTGGGTAGGCTGTATTTTATTGGAATAGTGATAAATTTCAATGCATCGTTCATCCAATAATATTTTCTTCAGAGAGTCATACTATGGCTGAATACGGCGAGTGGAATCGCAAGGGGGCAACCCTCAGCGAGTTAACAGCTAAGAAAGAATACGGTGTTGAGCATGAGTTCATTGTAAAAGGTATACGTGCCGGCAAGCTTGAATACCGGGAGGGTGCCATATGGGGTAACCCATATCTCAAGATATTGAGAGGCCAGTTAGAGGATTTTATCACTGAGGAACTTGGTGCGGATTATCTGAATCAGGTAAAAAATAAGAGTGAACTTCTTGCGATCAAGAAGGAAATAGCTGTATTGAAAAAGAGAGTGGGTGAACTTGAAGTTCGAAAAGCACTGATTGAATCAGACAATGAAAAAATGAAATAGAATCAGATCAATGCAGTGCAAGATCGTACATGATCTGATTGTTCTGATTGCGGATCACCATTCGTTTATTTTCCAATTCCACTGTGCCGCAGGAAAAGGATGGGTGCTCAAGACGGTTTACAAATGCCGGCAGTACCACAAAGTGTAGTTCATCCTTTAGGGCGTAGCTGCCATAATGATAGTGGCCGCTGAGGCAAGCCATTATTGCAGTTGAGGATGCAAGAATATCGACTATCTCCTGATGGTTCCAGAGCAGGCCGTGTTTAGGGTCGGTTGTTTCGGGAAGCAGCGGAAAGTGGCAGATGACGATTACCTTCTCTCCAGCGTGTTCTGCTGATTCAAGTTCCTTTTTCAGCCATGCTTTTTGCCGAAGGCCCACTGCGCCGCAGTAGTCGTGCTTTTCCGGGCGGGCGAGGAAGTCTTCAAGGGTTTGGCGCTCTTCCTGTGTTTCAGGCTCGTTATGTATTGATACATCCATACCGTCAAGCACGATAAAGCGAAATCCCTTTGCGGTAAATGCATAGTATGGGGCTGGCAGACCAAGAGCATTCAGCAGCTTCTTTCTGGGCAAGGCAAGACAGTGGTTGCCGATGACATGGTGGATGGTACCGGGAAATTCTTTGAGTATAGAGCTGGCCTGACGGAGTTCTTCCTGGTTATGTTCATCACTTCCCTTGATCAGGTCGCCGAGCTGAAACAGAAAATCAAGGTTGTTTTTTTTGCAGTTTTTGATCCAGCCCAGAAGGTCTGCGGCAGTGGTGACGGCTGCCGCAGGTTCGGATGTTGTTGAGAAGTGAATGTCGGTGATGATGCCGAACTTGAGAATGGATGTGCTGGCAGTGCTGAACATCAGTCGCCGAATTCAGAAAGATATTTTTCCATGAACTCGTCAAGGTCTCCGTCAAGGACGTTTTCCACATCAAACCGTTCGTAATTGGTGCGGTGGTCCTTGATTCGACGGTCATCGAGCACATAACTGCGGATCTGGCTTCCCCATTCGATTTTTTTCTTTTTGCCTTCTATCTCCCGCTTTTTCGCCTCCTCATCGTCCCTCTGGCGCTGGTAGAGCTGAGCCATCAGCATTTTCATGGCACGCTCCCTGTTCTGGAACTGTGAGCGCTCTTCCTGGCAGCCAACCACAATCCCCGTCGGGAGATGCTTAATGCGGACGGCAGTCTCCACTTTGTTGACGTTCTGGCCGCCCTTGCCACCGCTGCGGAACGTTGAGAGTTCGAGATCCTCTTTGCGGACATCGATTTCAACATCGGGAGGAGCTTCAGGGTAGGTGAAGACACTGGCAAAGGAGGTGTGACGCCTGGCGTTCGAGTCGAAGGGTGATACCCTTACAAGCCGGTGAACGCCGTTTTCAGCTTTCAGATAACCGTAGGCATAAGGGCCCTCTATTTCGAGAGTGGCGGTTTTTATGCCGGCACCATCACCTTCCTGGTAGTCGTCAGTATAGATTTTAAAGCCTTTGCGTTCCGCCCACCGCATGTACATCCTATAGAGCATTTCCGCCCAGTCCTGTGCTTCGGTGCCCCCTGCTCCTGCATGAATGGTGATGAGGGCATTGCCGGCATCATCCTTGCCTGAGAGCATGTTTTTAAACTCAATGGCGGCGATGTCGTGCTCGATTGACGCTATTACGGTGTTAAGCTCATCGGTGAAGGATTCGTCTTCAAGTTCTGCGGCAATGTCGAGTTCATCCTGACAGACGGTAGCTTTCGATGCAATCTTTTCGTACCCGTCAGTCCATGATTTATGTTCGTTCAGCTCTTTTAAAACTTTGTGAGCCTCTTTCTGGTCGTTCCAGAACGTCGGATCGGTTGAAATTTTTTCAAGGTCATAGATTTTTTCTTTGCGCTGATCTACGTCAAAGATACCCCCGTAACTGTTCGAGGCGACGATGAATCTCCTGCAGTCTTTCTTTTTGTGGTTCAAACATGGTTTTCTTTACTGATGGTTGACAATAAAACGGTATAGCAACTTCAAAGAACAATTTTTTTCAGGAGAAATCAAAAGAGGTAATAAGGTTTATGATTTAATGGGAGCTTTGAAATTAGAAGAGTATCTGAGTGAAAAAGTAATGGAGTTTTCATATTTTCCTTTCTGTTAAAAAAAACAGGGAGCCCTACCGGAACTGTTTCCGCATTATTTTGTGCTGGCAGAACTATGACCGGGATTACCCCGGGCACCAATCAGAGATATCCTGAACATGAATCCTACATTCAGACGGGCGGTTCCCCATTATAGTGATCATAAGTTTGATGGCCGTCAACGCGTTGTTATAGAAAATGTCTCACCTGAACTTCATGGAGGCAAGTACCCTGCAAAAGCAGTTGAGGGTGAGCGTCTTGTAGTGGAAGCTGATATTTTTGTTGACGGTGCAGATACAGTTTGTGCTGAGCTTTGTTTCCGGCCTTCCGGTTTAGCTGAGTGGCAGCGTTCGCCAATGGTTTCTCAAGGCAACGACCGATGGCAAGGTTTCTTTACCGTTGGTTTCCCTGGTATCTATGAGTATACGATTGAGGCCTGGGTTGACCATTTTCAGACATGGAAAAAGGGATTGACAAAAAAGATTGAGGCTGGTCAGGATGTTTTACTTGATCTGCAGATAGGGGCGCTTCTGGTCAAAGATGGGGTGGCAAGGGCTGGAAAAGCTGATGCCGCAAAGCTCAATGCATTCGCTTCTCTGCTTTGTTCTGAGGAGAAGGATAAGGCTGCAGCTGAGGCTCTTGATGGAACTCTTGAACAGCTTATGGCGAGCAATCCCGATAAGGCATACGCTACCGTTTATGAAAAAGTGCTTGGATTGACGGTAGAACAGAAGAAGGCTGGATGCAGCGCCTGGTATGAATTTTTTCCCCGGTCATGGAGTACCCTTCCTGGTAAACATGGGACGTTCAACGATTGTAACAGGCTGCTGCCTTTTATTGCCGGGATGGGATTCGATGTCGTCTATTTGCCGCCTATTCATCCAATAGGTTACACGAAGCGCAAAGGAAAGAACAATGCCCTTGTGGCCGCACCGGATGATCCGGGAAGCTGCTGGGCTATTGGCAACAAGGATGGAGGGCATAAGGCAGTTCACCCTGAACTTGGTACGATCAAGGATTTTACAGCATTTGTTGGGGCAGCGGAGGAACTGGGGATTTCTGTTGCTCTCGATATTGCCTTTCAGTGTTCACCGGATCACCCCTATGTTAAGGATCATCCGCAGTGGTTTAAGTGGCGTCCAGATGGTACGGTGCAGTTTGCGGAAAATCCGCCTAAACGATATGAGGATATTCTGCCAATTGATTTTGAATCGGCCGACTGGCAGAATCTCTGGATTGAGCTGAAAAGTATTTTTCTGTTCTGGATTGACAAGGGTGTGAAGATTTTTCGCGTTGACAATCCTCATACCAAGGCTTTTCCTTTCTGGGAGTGGGCTATTGCCTCTATAAGGGAGAAGCATCCGGATACGGTTTTTCTTGCCGAAGCTTTCACCCGGCCGAAATTAATGGCCAGACTTGCTGTTGTGGGGTACAGTCAGTCTTACAGCTACTTTACCTGGCGCAATAACAAGCATGAATTGCAGGAGTACCTGCTCGAACTGACATCACCGCCCCTCAAACATTTCATGCGGCCTAACTTCTGGCCTAATACTCCTGATATCCTTCATGAAGAGTTCCAGACGGGCGATCGCAACCGCTTTATTATCCGCATGGTGCTTGCGTCAACTCTCTCATCGAACTACGGCATGTATGGCCCGGCTTACGAGCTGTGTGAGTATCTCCCAGTACCCGGAAGCAGGGAGGATTATCTCAATTCCGAAAAGTATGAAATCAAGCAGTGGGATATTGACCGCCCAGGCAATATCCGGGCAGAGATAACGCGCATCAACAGGATAAGAAAAGAGAATAGTGCCCTTCAGCAGACTAGTGATATTACCTTTGTCCGCATTGAAGCTTCACCGGGTCAGGAAAACGACCAGTTAATGGGTTATCTCAAGCGTTCCGATGATGGACGTAATAGTATTCTTACTGTTGTCAGCCTCGATTCTTCGAATACTCAGGGGGGATGGCTGCGCTTCCCTCTCGAACTCTTCAACATGCCTCACGATTCTCAGTTCAAGGTAGAGGATCTGCTGAGTGGCATCCACTATGACTGGAATGGTGAATGGAACTATGTAGCAGTAAATCCATGGATCATGCCTGCGCATATATTCAGGGTAACGTTTCCCTGACGGATTTTGTTATCGAATCATATTAATCACTTTATCCCTAACTGACCATATATCATGTATCAACCCGAAAAGCTCTGGTACAAGGACGCAATTATTTACGAAGCGCATGTCAAGACGTTTTTTGACAGCAACAATGACGGTATTGGAGATTTTCAAGGATTGCGCCAGAAACTGGGATATCTGGAAAGCCTCGGCATTACCGCGATCTGGCTGCTTCCCTTTTATCCATCACCGCTCCGTGACGATGGCTACGATATAGCTGATTATATGACCGTTAATCCCGATTACGGGACTCTCGAAGATTTTAGAGAGTTTCTTGATGAAGCTCACAGCCGTGGTCTGAAAGTTATTACCGAGCTGGTGGTGAACCATACTTCTGATCAGCATGCATGGTTTCAGCGCGCGAGGAAAGCCCCAGCCGGATCGCCTGAGCGGAATTTCTATGTCTGGAACGACGATCCGAACAAATACACTGAAACCCGCATTATTTTTCAGGACTTCGAGGCATCAAACTGGACGTGGGATCCAGTGGCGGGCCAGTATTTCTGGCATCGGTTTTTTCATCATCAGCCCGATCTCAATTTTGAAAATCCTGAAGTGCACAAGGCACTTTTCGATGTATTGGATTTCTGGCTTGGTATGGGAGTTGACGGGCTCCGGCTTGATGCTGTTCCTTACCTTTATGAGGCTGAAGGCACCAATTGCGAAAACCTTCCCCAGACATATGAGTACCTGAAGAAGCTGCGCTCCTATGTAGACGAGAACTACCCCAATCGCATGCTGCTTGCTGAGGCCAATCAGTGGCCTGAAGATTCCGCGGCATATTTTGGCAAAGGCGACCTGTGCCACATGAACTTCCACTTTCCCTTGATGCCGAGAATGTACATGGCCCTTGCCACAGAGGACCGCTTTCCTATTATTGATATTCTCGATCAGACACCTGAAATCCCTGAGGCGTGCCAGTGGGCATCGTTTCTGCGAAATCATGATGAGTTGACGCTTGAGATGGTGACTGATGAGGAGCGAGACTACATGCGCAGGGTCTATGCCAACGATCCCAAGGCCCGCATTAACCTCGGCATCAGACGCAGGCTGGCGCCCCTGATGACCAACGATCGCCGAAAGATTGAACTGATGAATATCATGCTGCTCTCATTGCCAGGAACACCTGTGCTCTACTATGGCGATGAGATTGGCATGGGTGATAACTACTACCTTGGTGACCGTGATGGCGTGCGCACACCGATGCAGTGGAACTCTGACCGTAATGCCGGTTTTTCGCGCGCAAATCCGCAGCGGCTGCTCTTGCCGGTTATTATCGATCCGGAATATCATTATGAGGCGGTAAACGTTGAGGTGCAGGAAAGCAATGTCAACTCACTGCTCTGGTGGACGCGCCATACGATTGCAACTGCTCGCCGATATAGGTCGCTCAGCCGCGGGAGCATCGAATTCCTGCAGGTGAGCAACCCCAAGGTATTAATCTTTATCCGCAGATTTGAGGATGAAACCATGCTTACGGTGATAAATCTTTCCAGAAATGCCCAGGCCGTGATGATTGATCTTTCACGTTTTGAAGGGTTTATTCCTGAAGAGGTGTTCAGCATGAACCGCTTTCCGCGAATCAGGAAAGTTCCTTACATGGTTGCCCTCGGCCCTTTTGGTTATTTCTGGCTGAATCTTGTCAAGGATAGTGATGATGTTGATGGTCGATCTTATCTGGAGAAGCCTTTTGCTAACGTCTATAGCTGGCCGAGCCTTTTTTCAAGCAGGAGTCGTCAGCTTCTGGAAACGGAGATTCTGCCTGATTATTATAAAACCAGTCGATGGTTTGGCGGCAAGGCCCGCAACATCATGCGCATCAGCATTGTTGATACAATTCCTGTTGTGGGGATGGAAAAGGCAAAACTGCTTATGACAGAGGTGCGCTATTCGAGTGGTGAAAACGATATCTATCAGCTGCCGGTGTGCTTTGAGCCGCTTTCAGCAGTGAACAGCTCTGACGATAATTTTTACAGAAAGGTTATTGCAAGAGTTATTGTTGGCGATGAAGAGGGGTATCTGTGCGACGCGACCTTTGATAATCGCTTTCTGAACCAGCTTTTTTACCTGGTGACGGGTAGAGAGGGATGGAAGGGAAAGAGCGGTCTGGTGTCGGGCTTGAAAGGCAGGCAGGTTGATGATTTCGATAAAAAGATTGGTAATGTTGAGCCGGAACCTGCTCTGATGGCTGTCGATCAGACGAATACCTCCATCAGGTTTCATGACAACCTTCTCCTGAAGCTCTATCGCCGTATAGAAAACGGGGTTTCTCCCGAGGTTGAAATGTGCAGTGCGCTCAGTGAAAGGACCACATTTAACAATCTCCCGGCCTATCTCGGTTCCATGAATTATGAGCAGAACCGATCCCGTACTTACTCTATCGGTATTTTGCAGAATTATGTGCCGAATGAAGGGGATGCCTGGCAGCTTTCACTCGGGCAGGTAAAGCGGTATTATGACGAGGTTCTTACGAAAATCAATACCGGCATTGCACAGCCACAGCTCCCTGCTCTTAGTGGTGACCCCGTCGAGATTCCTTCTGTCATGCACGAACTTCTTGGCGAAGCCTATCTCGGGATGATTGAAAAACTGGCCGAACGAACTGCTGACATGCATCTTGCTCTAGCCTCTCTCGATAACGAACCAGCGTTTGCACCTGAGCCATTTACCACGCTTTACCAACGATCCATTTATCAGGCGATGTGTGAACAGGTCAAACGCACCGCTATTCTTATCCGTGAAGTCATGCTGACGCTGCCTGATGAGCAGCAGAAACTTTGTGCCCTTTTCCTGCAGAATCAGAAAGCAATTCTCCAGCAGTTCACTCCAATCAGAATGGAGAAAATCGATACGTTGAAAATCAGGATTCACGGGGATTACCATCTTGGCCAAGTGCTCTTTACCGGTAAGGACTTTGTGATCATCGATTTTGAGGGAGAACCAGCTCGACCAATTTCTGAACGCAAAATCAAACGCTCGGTTTTTCGTGATATTTCAGGTATGCTCCGTTCATTTAATTACGCAGCGTTCAATCTTCTTCAGCAAAATCAGTCGGTGTTCCGTAATGAAGAGTGTCTTGCGCTTGAACCGTGGGGCGACCTCTGGAGCTTTTTTGTCGGTCAGCATTTTCTCGATACCTACTTCGAAAAAACCAGAGGCAGTAACATTGTGCCTGAAGAGCCTAAACAGAGAGAGCATCTGATGCGCGCTTATCTGATGAACAAGGCTGTTTATGAGCTGAATTACGAGCTTAACAACCGACCAGAATGGGCAGGGATTCCGCTCAGGGGAATATTGAAACTTCTGGAAATGTAATTTGTGCCTGACGGCAGGGCCTGCTGCAGCATGGCAGGCCCTGCCTTGTTCAATGCCTCCGTAATCAATAGATATGGCCACTATTCAGGAATTTACCATTCAGACTTCGGTGAGTGGCACGTATCTTCTTCAGCTCCCATCACACTCAGGTCCGGCACCCCTTTTCGCAGGATTTCATGGTTACGGTCAGAGAGCGGAAGATGAGCTTGCCCTGCTTAGAGGCATTCCTGGTTCGGAGCAATGGATCTGTTGTTCCATTGAGGCCCTTCATCCTTTTTATACTCCAAGAGGAGAACCTGGTGCAAGCTGGATGACCAGTCGCCAGAGAGAGCTGCGAATTACCGAAAATGTGCACTATGTCGATGCGGTTATCAAGCGTGTCCGAGAGTCAGGATCTGTCGGTGACACTCTCTGTTTTCATGGATTTTCGCAGGGGTGCGCAATGGCCTGTCGAGCGGCTCTGCTTGGCAGTTATCGGGCAAGCGGCCTTATGCTTCTCGGAGGGGATATACCGCCTGAACTATCAGTGAGTGAAGGTGTCAGCAGGGTTCATCTCGCTCGAGGCAATGGAGACAGGTTCTACAGTCAGGAAAAGTTTGAGCACGACTGTGCGCGCATCAGAGACTCTGATGTACCTGTTGCAGCAACTCTTTTCAGGGGGGAGCACAGGGCAAATGAAGAGTACTTGAATGCTGCAGGCGAGTTTCTGGAGACGGTATAAATAGTGCCGAGCCTCTGCGCTATCGTTCTTTGGCCAGTTTCCAAAGCCCGTCGAGCTCTTCGGCGGTGTAATCCTGCCAGATGCGACCTGAGCCCTGAACGTTCACTTCAATCTTTGTAAACCGTTCTATAAACTTGTTGGTTGCTTTCCGGAGGGAGTCTTCAGGGTTAGCGCCGAGAAAGCGACTGTAGTTGACGATGGTGAAGAGCAGGTCGCCAAACTCTTCTTCCTTTTCTTCTTTGCTTGTTGCGCTTTTCAACTCTCCGATCTCTTCGGCAAGTTTATCGAGGACGCCCTCATCGCTCGGCCAGTCGAAACCGACACCGGCAACTTTTTTCTGAACACGGTAAGCGCGAAGAAGTTCCGACATGGAGTTCGGAACCCCATCGAGGATACTCTGGCGACCTTCCTTAAGCTTCAAGGTTTCCCAGTTATTAAGTACATCATGCTCGTTTTCAGCAATAGTATCGCTGAAAACATGCGGGTGGCGGCTGATAAGCTTGTGAGAGAGGGCTTCGAAAACATCTGCAAAGGAGAATGATCCTCTCTCTTCGCTGAGCAGTACTTGAAAACAGAGATGCAGAAAAAGATCCCCAATCTCTTTTTTTAGTTCGGTTTCGTCCATCTGGTCAATGGCGTGAACGAGTTCATAGCTCTCTTCGAGAAGCAGGTGGGCCAGCGACTGAGGAGTCTGTTTGCGGTCCCAGGGGCATTGTTGCCTCAGAACTTTTACAAGGTTCAATACCCGTTCAAATTGTTCCTGAAGAGTTCTCTCTTTATTTGCTGCTATATCGGCTTTTAGCTGTTCTATTGCTGTTATTTCAGGCATTGAAAATTATTTTTATGTTCCCCTTTCCACTCTTGATGAAGTTACTATTTCTTGATGGTATTCCTTATACTTGCTACTTGACGCGGAAGGATTCAGTAATAAGCATCTCATTATGACCACTCCATATCCACAACCCGAACAGGATGAACCAATTGCGGCCCTCGCAACACCGTTGGGTGTTGGTGCCCTGGCGGTTATTCGAATGAGCGGCAAAGGTGTTTTCGATATCGCCCAGCGGGTGTTTCGTAAAAAGAGCAACCCGGAGTTCCTTTTTTCAGAATCGAAGGGCTTTAGAGCTCATTTTGGTACTATTCATGATTCTGTCGGTCTGATAGACGAAGTGGTTGCGTTAACGTTTCGCTCACCGAATTCGTTTACAATGGAGGATATGGTTGAGCTCAGTTGTCATGGCGGGCCGGTGGTGGTCAAACATATTTTGAAGGTGTTGCTTGACGAAGGATGCCGTTTAGCTGAACCGGGAGAGTTTACCAGAAGGGCTTTTCTTAACGGGCGTATTGATCTGCTGCAGGCTGAGGCTATCGGCGAGATGATTCATGCTCGCACTGAATCGGCCTTTCGGACTGCAGTGAATCAGATGCAGGGCACTCTTTCCCAGCGACTCGATTCCATGAGGGAGCAGCTATTATGTTCCTGTGCCCTTTTGGAGCTTGAGCTTGATTTCAGTGAAGAGGATGTTGAGTTTTTAAGCCGTGGTCAACTCAGTCAAGAGCTTGCTGTTTTGCAGGAGGAACTGCGTCGTCTTGTGGATTCCTATCAGCATGGCCGGCTTCTCAAGGAAGGGGTTGCTACGGTGATTGCAGGAAAGCCGAATGCCGGCAAGTCGACACTGCTGAATGTATTGCTTGACGAGGAGCGCTCAATTGTCAGCCATATGCCGGGGACGACGCGTGATTATATCGAAGAGTGTTTTCTCTATGAAAAAACAATGTTTCGGCTGACCGATACCGCGGGACTGCGTGAAGGTAGTGAGGAGATTGAGCACGAAGGAATACGTCGCAGCTACAAGAAAATTTCCGAGGCCGATCTGATTCTTTATCTCCTTGATATAAGCAAGGAGGAGTATCTCGATGAAGTTCCACAGATCCTTGGATTTTTGGAGTGTTACAGCAATGCCCGTCTGATTGTGGTCGCCAATAAAATCGATCTTACTGGAGAAAGCCTGATACGAGTGCAGCAACTTCGTCAATTGACGGGTTGTGATGTCTGCGGTATATCGGCAGCAAATGATGTTGGAATAGATGAACTGAAGCAGCTGATGAGCAGTATGGTTGAGGGGCTTGACAAGCTGCATGAAGCAAGTGTGCTTGTAACCAGCCTGCGTCACTATGAAGCACTTCGCAATGCTTCGGATGCCCTAGAGAATGCGCGGGAGCTGATTGAAAGCAGTTCCGCTACCGAGCTTATAGCATTTGAACTGCGCTCCTCGCTTGAGTATGTGGGGGAAATCACCGGCAAGGTGGTTAATGAAGAGATATTACATGTTGTCTTTGACCGGTTCTGTATCGGAAAGTGATATAAATGAGCTCAAGGGATATTATTCTATCAGTGCAGAAAGTGATCGAAAATCAGCACTGTCACTGATGCGCATAGACAGTAGTAGCCAAAGAAGTGCCACCTGCCGTGTTCAAGCCATTGAGAAAGCCATTTCAGAGCAACCAGTCCTGCCACAAAGCTGAAAACCATTCCTAACAAGCTTGGCCAGGCGATACTGACAAGGTTGTTTGCTACCAATAGAGAACTTTCCTGCGACTTGATCAACCTCAAAACCTCTTTCACGATGACAGCCGGAGTCAATACGACGGCCAATGCGAAGCTGAACTCTTCCGCACGGATCTTGTCAATGCCAAGAAGCAGGCCTGTTGAAATCGTAGAACCAGAGCGTGAAAACCCCCTGAACGGGAGACAAATTCCCTGTACAATTCCAATCCAGGCCGATTCACGCACGCCGAGATCCTGTGATGTATTGATACTCTGCTGTTTTGCTGAAATTATGATCATCACACCGACAACGGCAAGGCCGGTTGCAATCACATAAGCGTTTCCGAACAGATGTTCAATTTCAGCATGCGCAGATCCGTGTAAAAGGACTTTCTCAATGAGCGTCATCAGCGAGAGACCTATAATCCCTGTACATGCCGTTGCCACGATCACCAGTTTAGCGAACTGCCAAAAGATTTTAGAAGAGGCAAAGTAACGCTCTTTCCACGACTTCCAGAAGTACACAATGACAGCAAACATTGTCCCGGTATGAAGCATGACAAGCAACAATGTCATTTCGGGTGAAGTCGGGTCGAGCCCCATGAGTTTTTCAGCCATAATAACATGTGCAGAGCTCGATATTGGAAGGAGCTCGCAGACTCCCTGAACGATTGCGAGAACAAGAATGGTGAAGAAGTTCATCGGACAGTTCCTCTGAAGTTTAATAAATATTATATAAACAGTCGACAAAGAGTTGTCTATGATAGACATCAGGACTTTCTAAAGCGTAAGAAAACCGCCCACAAGATAATGAACAGTTCAAGGAGAAATGCCCAATGGGTGAAATAATTCAGTCCCCATGAGTTATACTCCAAATCCAACGAAACAAAAGAAAATGGTGTGTTTAAAAATGGCGCTAACCAAAATATATTGCCGGTAAATGTATCTAAAAACATATGAATTAAGCCGTTTATAGCAAAAATAAAGGCAAATGCGGGATTTTGGTCACGATTTTTACTTAGCAATAGCCACAATACTGAAAGGAGTAAAAGAGTCAGCCAAAAAAATGGGAAATGAGTAAGATAGGTATGGTGGGAGTGTTTGTAAACATCAATCATGTAATAATAAAACAAGTCTACATCTGGGGCGATAGCGCCAAGCATTCCCCAGAACATAAATGCTTTATAAAAAGAAGTGCGTGCTTCAAATTTTTTGAATAATAACTTTGAAGTAATATAGCCTGCAGGTAAATGTCCAAATATCATTGATGTTCCTGAAGAGGGACTATGTTGTGGGAACCGGTTAAAGCTCCCATGCTTCTTTGGGTTATTGCGCTTCTTATCGGCATGGAAATATTCTCCATGAGTGCAACTTGCTCATATCTGATTGGTTAAACCAGACCCATGACTGGTTCAATACACTCTTTCAACAAGACGGACAGCGTGCAACCGGTTTTGTCAACTTTGCGTATATGTGTGGACACTGTTCTGTGCTGATGGAAGGTAGTTAACTCCGAACCAGCAGACAAGAAGCACAATAAAAGCAAGAGCCAGGTACCACTGCAGCTTACTCTGGTTAATCTTGTAGCGGAACGCATGGAGGTAGCCCAGATAAGCCAGCCAGGATAGAAATGCCCATGTTTCCTTTGGATCCCATGTCCAGTAATGGCCCCATGCTTCTTTTGCCCAAAGAGCACCAAATATCAAGCCAAAGCTTAAAAAAACAAAACCAAGCAGTGCAAGGAAGTGAGAGACTGATTCCCCGGTAATATTTCCTTTTTTTCTTAATTGGAGATAGACATTGTGCAGAGCGGTAACAGAGGAGGCCGCCAGCAAAACATAGCCGACAAGATAGACAACGACATGCGGAACAAACCATGGACTTTGCAGCGCAGGCATGAGCGTTTTGTCGAACACCTCGGGATGAAGCATGTTTATGCTGAGAAAAAATGTAGCAAGCGCCATACAGTAGTATTTCAGCCATCCAATTTTCCAACGGTACTCAACAAGAAAGCCCACGAGAGGAATGAGCGCGGCATACCAGAGTCGTGTTTCTCCAAGTGTTCTGAGGGGTGGACGGTCGAGAGCTAACCAGTAAAAAGCAATAAACCCGGCCATGACCAGAGTGCCGGCAATGGAGAGAAGAAAAGCCGGAAGTTTAAGTGCCGGAGTTCGACTTGCCAAAAGACTGAGCAAGGAGCCGATTGCCCAACACATGATAGCCAGTTCTGCTGCAGTGTTAAAATTCATTATCATTTTACAACCTCTCTGCGTTTAATGCCATTCCAGAAAAACAGAATGTTTCCTGCCATTATCATAAAAAACCCAAGATAAACAGCTGGCAGCCATGGGTCATGAATCACTTCAATAAGGCTTAGCTTGGACCAGCGTCCGGCTTTTTCATCATAGCCCATCTGGTAGAGCTTCCAGCCCATAAAGCTTACTGGATGGTTTACCTCAAGATTTGCCATTGTTTCATGCCCCTGTTCATCCTGTACCGTTACTGCCGAACGGAAAGATTTTGGTGTGCCAGGCATCATGATCAGATAGAGTCCGTCCAGTTGAGCAGCATCTGGTTTAAGCAGGGGGCTTCCGGTACTGATCCATGCTTCGCGCTGAGTTGAGGCTGTGTTGATCCTTACTTTTGCAAAGGGAATCCCGGTTTTCGGGTCTGCAGATTGAGGTACACCATTCGGTCCTGGCAGTGCAGAGGGCAGATAGTCGAGCACAAGAACCTCAATTCCCTGCCATGTTGCGGTAGTTCCCTTTCGAACTTCTAAAATGGCTTGTGCCTTGTTCATCAGAAGCTTATCGTTATGCGGGTCATAGAGCAGTAATTGCGGAGGATACTCTTCAAGGGAAAAGTCATGAAGAAAAATAGACAACGGAAGATGCTGCGGAGTATCGCTTTCCATGGTATAGCCAAGGTTGTTTGCTTTGCCAACAGTAATAGGTACAACAAGTCGTTGAAGGTCGGAACTTCCAACAATGGCGCATGACAGCGCAATCCAGAATCCTGCATGAAAAAGGATAAATTGCAGATTCTGCATCTTAAACGGAATGAGCTTCCACGAAAGGGAAATACCGAGGTTGGCAAGGAAGAGGAGAACAGTGACTGCAAAAGGCCAACTCGAAAAAATCTGGTTCAATCCCAGCATTGTTGGCAGTGATTCTTTGGCAAAAGGTTGCTGAGGTATTATACCGCCTATGAGCGAAAGAACAGCTATCGCAAAAATAAGGCAAAGACCAAGAGGAATGCCTCCAAACCATTTAACGGCAGGAGTGTTTTTGAAAGCCAGGCCAGCGATTAACACCACAACGCCTAATAATGAGAGTGCTATAGCGTTGAAAGGCAAGTGAGGCATTGCAATACCCCTGCCTGAAGCCGCAACCTGAATGACAAAGCCCGCAATGACTGAAACAGCCGTAAATAGGGCAGATTCCCTGAACTCCCAGGGGGCCTGAAACCAGCGACGCCGGACAACAACCATAATGAAAACCCGAATTAACCTTATTATAATAACGCCTTAACAGTGTGGTTAGAGTGCTTTTACTGAAGAGGCAACAAATTTACTATCAAAAAAAGTTTTTTACCGGTAAAAAATCACATGAAACTATAGCATGCTTTACTTTATCGGTTATTAGTCAACCTTAAGTAGCGGCTATTCGTTGATTGCAGACTATTTTTTCCGGAGGACACGGGAAATAAATGCAATGGTATCAAACATAGAATTATAAATCATCTGCAAATTTAGTTGTTTGCAGGTATTCAGAATACCGTTGCGCTGTTTGAAGCGCTCAAATATAACAGGGGATCAAGAGTTTCACAAATATCAGGTATTTCGTTGCATGAGAAAACACAAGTTTTTGTTATCTGTCATGGCAAAAAGGTGTATTGCTGGTGTACTAAAGGCCTTGGATTTATTTTTTTCAGGAAAAGCTTTAACAATTAATTAACAATTGTTATACTGCAATAGAGCCTAACTTGATTTTGGATTTTATTACTGTAATTCCGTTCAATCTCTTTTATTGTGGTAGAAAGAGCATACGATGATATTTTTTTGCTGAGTATTTTTTTTAAAAATTTTTATACCATATTCATGTTAGCCTTGATCGATATATATTGATTTGTTGTTGATGAGTTGTACAGTATTTCTACGTTGCTGTTGTCGATTTCCTGGGGCGAATATTTGTGGCTGAAAACATATTGATGTCTTTCATTCCGCATTCCCTCATATAATACGTTTGGTCTTTCATCCGCTGCCGGTGAAGTGTAATGCTTGCTGGTTGTTGCTCAATCATAAGATATGATGCACTGAATACAGGTGCGATATGTGGATTTGCCATGATGCATTTCCCTGTAATTTTGTGTCTCATATAGTTAACGCGTTATTAGTAGTACTGTAAATCCAATCACAACAACTCAAAAAAAGTTCGATCTATGAGAAAGTCGACAATTGCATCAATTGCTTCACTCTGTATGGTTCCGGCTCTGTTCTGGAGTCAGGACAGTTCTGCTGTACCGGCATTTGCAAGAAAGTATCAAACATCATGTTATACCTGCCATTCAGGATTCCCTAACAGAAATGCTTTTGGCGAAGCCTTCAAGAATAACGGCTATCGTTGGCCGGGTGGAGAGGAAGAGGATCACGCCAAACAGGAGCAGACAAAAATGGGAGCTGATGGTTGGAAGCAAACCTTCCCTCAAACTCCATGGCCTTCTGATATCCCTGGTTTTGCTCCTTTTGCGCTTTACCTGACGGGACCTATTGTTAACTACTCTGATAAGGTTAAAGACAACACTAGCGCACTAAAAACAGCACAATCCCTTAATTGGGGTGGTCCTGTAGATGCTAGAATTCTTTTTGGCGGTACAGTTGGTGAATCTATTGGATTTGTAGGTGCGCTTGAGGGGATCTCTGCCGGTGCAACAACGACCAACGTCAGGGCAGTATGGTCATTTTCTCCTGGAGTCAACCTGAGTTTTGGTAATAGTGGGTTTAGTGCGTTTTCAGGACTTGCCAGCCCGATCTCAGCCTATACGAACGTATTTCCGGCTCGAGGTGTAGGGCCCGAGTTGAATTATGTCGTAGGTAAAGAAGGTGGGTTGAATATTATTGCGGGATTAAGCGATATTACAGACGCTCCGAATGGAACCACTTTGAGTGTTAAAGATAGTGATCCAACTGCTGGTGCAACGTTAACAACAACCAAAAATCTCACAGCAGCAAATAAACTTGATGATATCAGATATCTTCGGGTGAAATACAAATTATTTGGTGCTGGACTACTGAGCGGTGCGGGCGGTACATATGGCAATGAGTATGTTGGTCTGGACAACAGTCTTGCGGTTGGTGCCAGCCTTGTTAGTGCTCGGGATAATATGCTCTCCACAGGAGGTGGTGTCGAGAGATTGGTATACGGTGCTGATATTGCAGGAAACTACGGTAGCTTTACTGGTGGCGTGGCTTATAGTAGGGATCGTGATTTAGGTCTCAACAACTATGCCGTTGATGCTGGGTATTATATCTATCCATGGTTGCTGCCAAGGGTAACTTACAAGTATCTTAGTCAGGTTGGTGGTCTGGATAACCCTTCAATAGCGGCTTCAGTTACGGCCTATCTTAGGGCAAATGTATTCCTTAAAGCTTCATACTCAGCTTTTACCCATAATATTGCTCCGGCAACTGCATCAACAACCGGCGTAAACAATGCAAATACTTTTACGTTGACGGGTGGATTAGCATTTTAATGGGAAGTTAAGTGTTGGTAGATACAGGCTCATATTCTTTGGCAGTGATGGAGAATTGAGCCTGTATTTCACTGACATGTTGGTAGCAATGAATTCTCTTTTTTATAATGGGTTAAGGAATTGGATTTGTGTGATTGATGTGTGCTGACTGCTTGGGAGAATATCCAAATTGTTTAGGTTTCCATGTTGTCAGCAAGCCTTTGTTATGCGCGTAAAAGCGAGAAAGGGATTTGATTTATCGTAGAGGTATCAGTTCAGAGAAGGTTTTATTGAAAGCAAAAAAAAAGCTGCTATGCAGGATGACAGAGAGCTCGGAAGAGAGCACCAGGAAGAAAGCACAAGTCATGAAGGC
This sequence comes from uncultured Chlorobiaceae bacterium, assembly GCA_903851385.1. Classification (GTDB taxonomy): domain Bacteria; phylum Bacteroidota; class Chlorobiia; order Chlorobiales; family Chlorobiaceae; genus Chlorobium. Next base: position 42,777 of record CAINOC010000106.1, read on the forward strand.
GGTCAGGCTGAGTCAAGCAACCGTCGGAAATTTCTGACTCGTGTAGGATGGGGAGGCGTCATAGGCTTCCTTGCTATAAACTCAGCGGCCTTTTTACGGTTTTTTTACCCGAGGGTGCTGTTTGAGCCTGCATCACAGTTTAAGGTTGGTCTTCCAGCCGACTATCCCCTGGGGACGGTCAACTCGCAGTATCAGAGGGAGTACCGTACATGGATCATCAGACTGCAGGATGGTGCATTTTTTGCTCTCGAGTCAAAATGTACTCATCTGGGATGCACGCCAAACTGGATGGAAGCGCAGAAAAAATTTAAATGTCCCTGCCACGGCAGCGGATATTATATAACAGGGCTAAACTTTGAAGGCCCTGCTCCAAGACCTATGGACCGGTTTAAGATCAGTGTTGCCGAGGACGGTCAGATGCTGGTCGACAAGACGATCAGGTATCCCGGTGTTCCTGGCAAGGAGTCAAACGAGGTGTACCCTGAAAGTTTATTAAGAGTTTGACGTGGTTTCGCTAATTGAAATTTTATGAACATGGGTAGTGATGAAAATAGAACAGTGCTGCAGGAAGAAACTCCTTTGAAGAGGGTTTCCGGAACTCGAAAACGCGCAGCTGCAAGAGTCATCTCAGAGCTCTGTACCGGGTGCCGGATTTGTATTCAGACCTGTCCCTCAAATTGCATAACAATTGTTGAGTCCGACTTGAATTTTACGGGAATCGCTCAAGTTGATGAAAGTTGTACGGGTTGTAATATTTGTGCCATTGATTGCCCATGGACTGGCGTGGAGATGCTGAATCCAGATGGTTCGCGCAAGAATGAAGCCGAATACGAGAAGCAGTTAAAGAGGCTGCGCGGGTATCAGTAAACTGTTTAGCAAATAAAACGTGACGTGACTATGAAAAGCCTACCAGAGATAACTAACCAGGTAAAAAAGAATCTGATATGGAAATCCATATTCAGAAGGGATTACCGCAATACCGTCAGAGACAGGGCACAGGCTGTTTTCGGCAACGTCTTTCTTCACCTTCACCCTGTGCAGGTTCGCGAAAGTGCCGTTAAACTCCGATTTACATGGGGAATGGGTGGCATTACTTTTTTCGCCTATCTCCTTCTTATCATTACCGGTGTTGTTTTGATGTTTTATTACCATCCATCAATTGATCAGGCTTACACCGATATCAAGGATCTGGAATTCCAGGTACCCTTTGGTGTTATCCTCCGTAATCTTCATCGTTGGGGAGCACACTTCATGGTCATTGTCGTGATGATCCACATGTTCAGGGTTTTCATGACGGGTTCCTATAAAGCCCCGCGTCAATTCAACTGGGGCGTCGGTGTTATTCTTCTTGTTCTCACCTTTCTTTTGAGTTTTACCGGTTATCTCACACCGTGGGATCAGCTCGGGTTCTGGGCCATCACTGTTGGTACAAATATGGGTGCAGCCACCCCGCTTCTAGGCTATCAGGGGCCATTCAGTGAGTTTCTTCATATAACTCCATTCAACGATGTACGTTTTGCGCTTCTTGGCGGTGCACTAGTTGGTGGAAATGCACTCCTCAGATCCTACATCTGGCATTGTGTCGCTATTCCTCTTATTGCGACCATCCTGATGTTTGTTCATTTCTGGAGAGTCAGAAAAGACGGCGGAATTTCAAAACCTCAAAAATAACAGACCGGGCTTAGTCGATTATGAACCCTTTTATTGAAATCATTACCCAGCCAGATAATATCGCCATCGTGATCATGATTTTCATGGTGTCGTTTTTCATGGTATGGGCTTTTCAGCAGGCCTTTCACAATGACAGGCTTCTTGCTGCGGGACTCCCCGTGGATGGCGAAAATGACAAATTTGTAGACACGTTTAAGCCTCTTGTGCGCATCGAGCTTATTATTGCGCTCGTCGTCATGGTAGGGCTAACAATATGGTCGATAGCGGTCGATGCTCCTCTTGAGGAGATCGCCAATCCGACCCTGACGCCAAACCCTGCAAAGGCGCCCTGGTACTTCCTGGGTCTTCAGGAGCTGCTGGTTTACTTTGACCCATGGCTTGCCGGTGTTGTGCTGCCGTCACTTATTGTTGTCGGGCTTATAGCAATACCCTACATCGATATCAATCCAAAAGGAAACGGCTATTACACCTTTGCAGAGAGAAAGTGGTCTATTATTATTTTTTCCTTCGGCTTTTTTGTTCTCTGGCTGCTTCTCATTGTTATCGGCGTCTTCTTCAGGGGTCCAGGATGGTTGTGGTACTGGCCATGGCAGGAGTGGGATCATGCGAGGGTTGTTTTTGAACCGTTCAGAGATTTGAGCTCTGTTGTCGGTATAGACTCACGTTCACTGGCCGGATTTATTTTAGGAGCTATAGTTACCGGGGCCTATATGATAGGAGGCATGGTTTGGCCATACATGTACTGGAAAAAGAACAATCCGGAGTTTCTTACCAAGCTAGGTATGGTCAGGTACATTACGACTGTCTTTTTATTTATAACCATGATGTCCATACCGATCAAGATGGTTCTGCGGCTGGTTTTTCTTATCAAGTATGTATGGATAACTCCCTGGTTCAGTATTTGAGTTCTACTCATTAATTCCCGGTATTCAGTAACAGGTCATTCTAAAAGCCCAAAAAACTCTTGAACATGGCGAATGAGAATAAAGACAATTCATCCCTCAGAGTCTACCTCTTTGTTTTTTTCAGTGTACTCTTGTTAGCACTCTCCGTATGGGTTGTGTGGGACGATGAGTTTGGCCTGAGGCCATGGAAAAAATACCAGGAAGATTACAAGACGCTTAAGCATGATAAGCTTGAGCGTGAGTACAAGAAAGCAGTCGTTGAGTTTGAGCGCTCAGGGGGACACAAAAAGCTTGCAGAGCTTGAAGCAAAGCTGGAGAAGGCAGAAGCAGCATTTCAAAGCAAAGAGAATCAGGAAAAGTATGCGAAGCTGAACAAGCAGCTTGATACAGCTCATGATGCCCTTGTGGTCAGCCAGCAGGAGCTGCGTAATTTAAGAGGTCAGTTTCTTGAGACTGAGTATTACTTTACAAAGACACAGCAGCCTGAATACAAGAAAAAAATGGATTCTCTTGAGCGTCAGATTGATGCGATCGGATTGGTTGTAGCTACGCAGCAGAAAAGTGAGGATGCTGTTAAGGGACAGGTATCAGCTATGACGGCTGCCAAAGCGACTATACAGGCTGAAATCCAGAAAATGAAAAGTCCTCTCGAAGAAGCTAAAGAGCGGACGGCCAAAAATGAAAATGTTTCTGTTGAAATCAAACAGATTCATATAGCAGATGTGGATAAGGCAGATCGTTGCCAGTCATGCCATATCGGCATTGATGCTAAAAGCTCGGTTTCATCCGTCCAGCCTTTTACGAAGCATCCTCTCTCCTTTGTTTATCTGGAAAAGCATGATCCAAACAAGTTTGGATGCACCTTCTGTCATCGTGGCCAGGGCCGTGCAACGACTTCAATAGAAAAAGCTCATGGCAATATCAAGCATTGGGACGAACCGATGCTTGAGGGTGATATGACACAGACTTCATGCCTGAACTGTCATGGCGATATTAAGTCGCTACGTGGTGCTGAAAAAATCACGAAAAGCACTGAACTCATTAAAAAGTATGGATGCTATAGCTGCCATAAGATTCCGGGTTATGAAACTGTAGGTGATGTCGGTCCGATTTTAACTGAAGTCGGCACTAAGGTAAATTATTCATGGGAAGTGAAATGGCTGATGGATCCAAAGTCATACTCTTCCATTGCGCGGATGCCTAAATTCTACTTTACCCAAGATCAGGCAGAATCAATTGCTGACTATATGTTCAGTATGACCGGCACGACACGACATGATGTGGATAATACAAAGAGCAAGCCTGATGCCAAGCTGGTTGAGGCAGGCAAAGCGTTATGGGCCCAGTCACGTTGTAATCTCTGCCATGTTACAGGAGGAAGGGGCGGCAACAATGTCAAGGTTTATGCTCCGGAATTAAGCAAGGTCGGCGGCAAGGTGAACAAAGAGTGGTTGTTCAAATGGATAAAAAATCCAAATGCGTATAACCCCGGCACAAAGATGCCTCGCTTCCGCTTTACTGACGAAGAGATTAACTCACTGGTAGCCTTCATCACCACAGAGTATCAGGATGAAGATATGGAGTATAAATATGTGCAGCCAGTTGAGATCAAGGCAGCATCTATTACCAAAGGAAAAGAACTTGTCCAGAAATACGGATGCTACGGTTGCCATAAAATGCTTGGCATGGAGGATATGGTTCAGGTAGCACCATCATTGAAGAAACAGGGCGTTACCTTCCTGAGAAATTCCGAGATGCGTGAAAAGATCGGCATGGAACTTTCATCCATCGGAAGCAAGCCTGTTGATATGCTTGATTTCGGTAAAATGAAGAAATCAATTTCAAATGACCGCTTGACCTATATCAAGCAGAAGCTGAGAGATCCAAGAGGCTACCGACTTGGATTACGGATGCCTAATTTCCGTCTGGCTGAATCGGAGATTAATGAGTTGGCTGCCGTGCTTTATGGCTTTACTGATGCAAGCGTGCCTACCCGTTTTCTTGTTCCATCACGCCAGGAGCTGGACAGGATGGCTGGTGTACAGTCCTATAAGTTTACTGGTGACTTTGCAAAGGTTATTGCTGATGTCAAATGCACAAATTGTCACTCTATCCGAGGCATTGGCGCCGACTATGCTCCAGACCTCTCGTTTGCAGGCAGTAAATTGCAGGAGAGCTGGATCCGCAACTTCCTTGCAAATCCTGATGTGATCCGTCCGCTTTTGCAGCAGATGCCCAAGTTTGGGTTGACATCTGGAAAACCACTAGCCAAGGTTACCATGCCGAGGTTTAATCTTGGTCAGCAGAAGGTAGAAGACACCAATAAAACGGACGTTGATGTTGTGATTAACTTCTTCCAGCAGGAGCTTCTGTCAAGCGATATTCCGAAAGCAATACCGACCATCGCTTCAGTGCCCCTCCCTGATCAGATTGTCAAGGGCAAGGCGCTCTATGATCTCAAAGGCTGTAGGGCTTGTCACCAGATTGGTACGGATGGCGGTGCTTTAGGGCCAAATCTGACGAATGTCGGTAATCGCCTGAATCCAGGGTTTATTTTCAAACACCTTGAAAATGCCCGGAAATTCAAGCCGGATATTGTTGAGCCTAATTATGGCTTTACAGAGCAGGAAAGGATCTACCTAACTAACTTTTTGATGACCCTGAAACTGAATACGAAGTGATGCAAAAAACCTTAAACATCAGGAAATTCGCCGCACTGGCAGTACTCTCGCTGCTTGTGATTGCCGGATGCGGCAAGAAACCGGGCGCATCAGGAAAAGCTGACCTCAAAAAACCGATGACGGCTGCTGACTCAGCCGTCACCGCAACAAAGGTACCCTATGCCCTGAAAGAAGGCAAACGGCTTTTCTCTCACTACTGTGCGGTCTGTCATGGAGAGACTGGTGATGGAAGCGGTCAGTACTATGGCTTGACCCCAACGCCGGCCAATTTTACCGATAAGGCCTTTATGAAGAGCATGACGAATGAGAGGCTTTTCAAGGCGATCATGGAGGGCTCGGCCTCAGTTGGCAAGTCCAACATGTGTCCTCCCTGGGGAAAATCGTTCCACAGCGAGGAGCTGGAGTTCATTGTTGCCTATATCAGAACACTGTCAAGCAACTGAACTTTACTGTAATTAAATTTGTTGTATTTCCGATTTATTGAGGGCGATTTTATTCAAAACACAAAATGTAATGGAGCACAAAACTATGAAATCTACAAGCAAGTTTTTGAAAACCGCACTGTTCGTGACTGGTTTCGGTTTTATGGCATCGAATGCTTTTTGCGGCGGCACGATTACTGGTACCGTTGATGCCAGCAATGCAAAGTATAAAGGTGATGCTGTTGTCTACCTTTTAGGCGTGAAGGGACCGGTTACGCCAAAGCACGAATCTATTGATCAGAAAAGCCTAGTTTTTGTTCCACATGTCACTGCTGTGCCTGTTGGATCCACTGTTGACTTCAAAAATAACGATAAGGTCAACCATAATATTTTTTCAGCATCAGCCGCCAAAAAATTCAATCTCGGTACATATAATCCAGGTATGTCCAAGCCTGTTACCTTTGATAAACCAGGTGCTGTTAACTTACTATGCAATGTGCACTCTGAGATGTCCGGCTGGGTTATCGTAACTGAAAATCAATATGCTGCAGTATCTGAACATGATGGCAAATTCACCATTAGTAATGTTCCTGCTGGAACATACAAGATCACTGCCTGGAGCGAAAAACTTAAAGCCCAGGAAGGTACAGTGACCGTCGCTGATGGTAAAACTTCTACTGTTACCGTCAAGCTGGCAAAATAACTGCACTACTTCTCTCTTCTGTATGACAAAAAAAAGGGTACCTGCTAATAATCAGGTATCCTTTTTTTTGTTATGAACTCTTGTCACGTAAGCATAGCCGAGAAGCTACTCAAACCTCATGCTATAGAGCGTTCAGATGGTTACTTATCCGAAATTAGAGACTACAAGGCTACCAAGGGAAACATTGTATAAAACTCACATCGCATAAAAACTTTTATTGTTGGTCGAATTTAAGCCTTTTTTAAGAGTCTCTTAATGATGGTTTAAGTTCATGTTGGGTACCTTATTTCTATAATAATCAACGACTGAGTGAATCGGTACTTACTGCATTTCACACATGGATTATTAATTACTGTAAAGCGCTGCCATAGTATTTTGGTGAATTCTATTATTTACCTCCATGGTAAGCATAGAGATAGCAGTGTTTACCAGCTTTATTATTTACTGTGTTTTCATCTGGAATTTCCGCTTTAATTAATTAAACATTACGCCCATGGAAGAGTTAAAAGGGAAAAAAATGAAGGGGTTCCTCCTTTCATTGATTTTTTGCATCAGCTTTACAGGAAACATATATGCTTTAGAACCCGGCAGCAAGGCTCCGGATTTCGAGTTGGCCGGAGCACAGGGAGCTGTAAGGCTTTCAAGTACAGCTGGCTCCGTGGTCTATGTTGATTTCTGGGCATCATGGTGCGGCCCTTGCCAGCAATCGTTCCCCTGGATGAATGCCATGCAGGAAAAATACAGGTCTAAAGGAATGAAAATTATAGGGGTTAATCTTGATGGTAAAACAGAGGATGCAAAAAAATTTCTGGCGCAGAACCCAGCACTCTTTACTGTAGCGTTTGACTCAAAAGGTGAGACGCCTAAACGTTACGGCGTAAAGGGTATGCCCACCAGTTTTCTCATTGGTCGCGATGGTAAAATCATATCTCAGCATTTAGGATTTAGAGCCAGTGACAAGGATGTACTTGAAAAGCAGATTCAGACCGCATTGGAGGGAAAAAAATGAAATCCAATTTCATACTCAAATCACTGCGAGCTCTTTTGTATCTGATTGTGCTTGGGTTGACGGGTTGTTCTATAGGGCCTGCAGTTCAGCCTTGGGAGAAAGAGACTCTGGCAAGGCCAGAGATGACCTTTGGAGGGGATAAGCTTGATACCGGCTACACCGAGCATATCTACAGCAGCAAAGAAGCAGCATCCGGTGGATCCGGAGTTGGCGGCGGTGGCTGCGGATGCAATTAACCTGAATTTTAACCTTCCCAATTATGACATCCATTACTAAAACAACGTCAAATGTTGTGAGTGCAGCCATTGTAACTGCTGCCATGGCATTGCCATCGCTTCAGTTTGCCTATGCCGATTCTGCTCCTGAACGAGGTATTGTGAGTTTTAAATATCTCAATTATCAGGATAGTCAGGGGTCCTTAAGTCAGTATTCTTCATCATCCTCGTCATCCACCTCGACGTCCACTTCTTCATCTGGTAATGTGCATAGCGAGCGAGAAAATGATAATAATGCGATCTGGATAGATACCATCTCCGGAGCGACGGCAGTAGCAACATCTACAGCAACAACACCAACCGTAGTTACGCCGAAAACGTTATCTACTTCTACATCCTCAACGGCTCACGACCGCATATCAGTCAACGCCTATTCAGTTATGGCACTGGTGCCGATTGCCGGTGTCTGGTCCTTCGGTACAACCTATATTTCCGACTCCGTTTCCGGGGCATCTCCTACCTACCATACATCCGGATTGACAACGATGCATGATGCACGGCAGGCCGTCGATGCTCAGCTTACCCGATACTTTTCAAGTGGAAATGTGAGTGCAGGAACCAGCTATTCCAAGGAGTCCGATTATCTTTCACGTAGTTACTCTCTTCAGGGAAGTCTTTCAACGGAAGATAAAAACACAACATTTACTCTTGGAGGCAGTCTGACTGATGATACTATCAATCCCAGCACCATGCCGAATCTTAATGCTAAAAAAACTACTCATGCCGGCTTGATAGGTATTACGAGAGTTCTATCCAAGAATGATATTGTTCAGCTCAATCTTGGATACTCTGAAGGGGAAGGGTACTACTCTGATCCCTATAAGTACTATGATAACAGACCTGGACATCGAAACAATACAACAGCGCTGGCCAGATGGAACCACCACTTTGAAGGTACTGATGGCACAGTTCATCTTTCTTACCGTTATTACTCCGACACCTTTGGTATCAGGGCGCATACGCTTGATACTGAATATGTACAGCCACTTCAGAATGGATGGGCGGTGACTCCACTACTCAGGCTCTATACTCAAAACGAGGCAGATTTTTATATTGCTACCGGCGCTGCAGAGAAGGCCGATCCAACGGTCATAACTGCGCCACCCCAGTCAGCTACATATTATTCAGAGGATCAGCGGCTTTCAGCTATGGGGGCGCTGACTGTGGGTCTTAAGGTCAGCAAGCAATTGAATCATGATTGGCTTGTTGATGCAAAAGTTGAATTTTATGAGCAGCGCAGTCAGTGGGCCTTGAGTGGCAAAGCAGATACAGCTCTTGCACCGTTCAGTGCAAGAAGCATTCAGCTCGGTATCTCCAGAGAGTTCTAGGGTATTGTCGTATTGATTCTTTCCCGCTTTGCGCAGCGAGAACTCTTCTGTTGACTATGCTCATTCTGAGTATATTGTCAGTGGATTGTCATTCTGGGTAAAGCGAAGAAATGGGTTATCGCATGTAAAATAATTAACGGGAGACCTGGATGACCAGTACTATTTCCAAAACCATTGTGTGCATCCTCAGCCTGCAGTTCTGTGTTTGCACTACTCTCCATGCGGCACCTTCTGATAAGGTGAACTCTTTTGCAATAGGTCCCTCGTTATCACAGATTACCTATAAGGAGCCTGGCTATATGGAGGATAAAGGGGTCATGTATGGACTTTCGACTTCATACCGCTGGCATGGGGATGCACTGGGGCCTATAGGCATGATTAAAGTTGAGAGCGAAGCAACCTGGGGTTCTGTTGATTATTCATCCAATAGTTCCGGCACTATTAAAGGTGTCTCTGATTCCATGTTTGAAACCAGATTACTTCTGGGTACAAATTTTCCCCGTGAAGGTTCGACGGTGTTTACGCCCTATGCAGGATTAGGCTACAGGAGGCTTACCGACAATTCAGAGGGGATGATTTCCTCATTGGGGAAGTTGGGTTACAACAGGCAGTCAAATTACTATTACTCACCCATCGGTATTGAAATCTCTTCTGACCTTGAAAAGGGATGGTCTATCGGTGGTTCGCTGGAATACGATCTCTTATGGCACGGCACACAGATAACCGCTGGATATATTTTCAATGACCAGAAGAAGGGCTATGGCGCAAGAGCTGCTGCAAAAATCAGTAAGCACCTCGATAATTCAGCTATTCTTTCATTCGAGCCATTTGTCCGATACTGGAATATCGACGTTTCAGAGATGGTTGTCAGTGGGGCATATGGGGTTGTAGAGCCCAAAAACAATAGTACAGAGTATGGGATAAGAATCGCACTGGAGTTCTGAAGTCGCAATCATTTCTTCAGAAGCAGGGCTTTGGGTAGTAATGGTTGACAACATATAATGAAAAGTGGGATGCATAGCTTTCATTTTCGATTTGATGCCATGGGAAGTGGCTGTGAGATTGTTATTGTTGCTGAAACTAAAAAGGATGCCCAGACAATTGCAGGGTGTGCAATTGAAGAGGTTTCGAGAATTGAACGAAAGTTTTCCAGGTACAGGAGTGATAGTATCGTTTCGCGGATAAATGCTGCGGCTGGACTTGACTCTGTTGAGTGTGATGAAGAGACGCTCTCATTGTTTCAGTATGCTGATACTCTGTATGAAAGTAGCGGTGGACTGTTTGATATTACTGCTGGTGTTTTGCGCCATGCATGGGATTTTGGTAATGCAGTTGTGCCCGATCATGGAGTATTGTCCGTGCAATGCAGCCTGATTAATTGGGATAGTGTTGAGCGCCAGGGCAATTCCGTTCGCCTGCCTATGGCCGGCATGGAGGTCGATTTTGGAGGATTCGGCAAAGAGTATGCTGCTGACAGGGCTGCAGCTTTGATTCATGGTAAAGGGATCAGGAATGGCTACGTAAACCTTGCAGGCGATATACGGGTTGTTGGTCCAAAGCTTGACGAGAGTCCGTGGTTGATCGGGATTCAGGATCCGCGTCATAAAAAGAGAACGATTGCCTCTATTCCTCTTTTCACAGGAGCGTTAGCGACCAGCGGCGACTATGAGCGTTTTTTTGAAGTGGACGGTCATCGTTACTGTCATATTATTCATCCTCGATCTGGCCATCCAGTCACCTACTGGCGATCAGTAACCGTTGTAGCCCCGTTAGCCATTACAGCAGGCAGTTACTCCACAATAGCAATGCTGAAAGAAGCGGATGGATTAGCCTTTCTTGAAAACTCAGGTATGGGATACCTTGCTGTTGACCAGCTTGGAGAGATGTTTTACAAGAACATATAACGTTGATACTGAAGTACTTGATAAATTTTTTCCCTCACTACTCTATGAATCATAAATCGTTTC
>CAINOC010000107.1 GCA_903851385.1 uncultured Chlorobiaceae bacterium
CAAGACTGACAGGCGTATATCTGCATCCTGCTTGATATGGGTGGTTTCAGGGGTTTCTCTGGAAAAGCAAGGAGTTTCGGGCAGGCTGTATGCATCATCCTGATCAATACTCTCTAAATAACAGGTTCTGAAAATTGTAAATACCTCGGTTTCAGAACTTTCAGAAGCAACATTCAGATAGGTGTTGTTTACCAGTTCAGTAGCCTTCTTCTCCGAGCCGGTCAGCCAATGGGCAAGGCTGTATATATCATCCATTAAATCCAGCGGTGTTTTTTTTGTCTTGATCATAGGATCCTTGGATATGATTCAATGAGTTGCATTTGCCATTTTTATGGCGTAACTGGTATTATCGATTACGGTTTTCATCACTGCGCTGCTGTTCCAGCAGTCTTCTGTTGTTATCGTCAGTACGCTGTTGATCAAGGGCTCTCTTGTTGTTTTCATCGGTTCGCTGCTGGTCGAGTTTTCTCTTGTTGTTTTCATCACTGCGCTGTTGCTCCAGATTTCTTCTGTTTATGGAATCGCTTCGCTGCTGATCCATTTTTCTGCGGTTTTCGTTGTTGCGGTACTCGGAATCCCGGTAACCCCTTATCTCCTCAATACGATGCCTTCTTATCTGCGTGGGAAGTGCGTTCTCATTGATATCAACCCAGGGACCACGGTAGTCAGATGAGCGGTACCATGAACCGTTCTGGTTTATATAGTACCAGTTGTCATAGGTGATAATGTCATAAGGGCTTCCTACGGAAACTGCAAAACCCTGATCCGGCAGTTCTATAAAATCTGGCCGAACATCAATGACAAAAGCCGGCCTATGTCCAGGTGAACTCATGCATAGTTCTACATGAGCACCTGCAGTGGGGGCCTGAAGAAGCATTCCTGTGATTCCTGCAGTCAGCAAAATGAATTTTTTCATCGGTTCTCTCCTGTTTAACATGGTTGAAAATTGTTCGCATACTGTGTTCTCCTAAGGTTCGGATGCAAAGTGCGCCACTGGCCAGACTTTATGCGTGGTTAAATACGTCGTCCTTGAATAACACGAATCAGGATAACCACGATTGCAATAACCAGAAGGCCATGAATAAGTCCCCCCATTGTGTACGAGGTAACAAGCCCTAAAAGCCAGAGTACCAGCAGGATCACTGCAATAGTTTCAAGCATTTCTTTTCTCCGTTTAATAGTGGATTGATGAACCTTCAATCAAAAGGTGACCATACATCAGATCTTTGTTTATATATGAATATATATAAAATCCTTGAAATCGTTACGCTTTATTTATAATATCCTTATGGTTTTGAGAAAAATCTATTCTTTGTATATAAGATTAATATATGTACTATGGGCTTGAAGGTGGTTTGGGTTTCAGCACCTGGTGTCTGGAGAAGGCGGTTTTGGATAAGACCTTTACATAAAAAACTTTAAGGAGATCATGATGAACGGTATTCCGAAAATAATTGAAACACTTAATGCCTTGCTGTCGGATGAACTGACAGCTGTTAACCAGTACATTGTGCATTCTGAAATGTGCAGCAATTGGGGGTATGAAAAACTGCACAAAGCTGATGAAAAGCGCGCAATCGACGAAATGAAGCATGCTGAAAAGCTTATTTCGAGGATTCTCTTCCTCGAAGGTATTCCAGTCGTCAGCCACCTGAAAAAAATTTCAATCGGTTCAGAGGTCGCTGCACAGCACAAAAACGACATGAATGCAGAAATCGAAACTATAGCCATGTACAATAATGGCATAAAGTTTGCATCAGAGGTCGGTGATGGCGGTACCAGGGAGCTGTTGGAATCAATTCTCAAAGATGAAGAGGGGCACCTTGATTGGCTTGAAGCACAGATGAACCAGATCAGTCAAATGGGTATCCAGAACTATCTCGCTGACCAACCCGGATAACCAATGACAATTATGAAAAAAGTACTTGTCAAATTTGACCATGTTGCACCCTCTTATGGTAACCGGCATCTGAAAAACTTTTTCGCAGAACTTGCCATTGTCCCTAAATAACATCATATGCATCGGGATAATGAAACTGTCCGTCTTGAATCATTCAGTGATGGTGTTTTTGCCATTGCCATGACACTGCTTGTCATACAGATCAAGGTCCCACGCCATGAAGTGGTCGCAGTAAAAGGGCTGGCGCAATCAGTTGCGGCACTGTGGCCAAGTTATTTAGCCTTTTCGACCAGTTTTATCACCATTCTTGTTATCTGGATACACCACCACTGGATCTTCAAGTTGATCAGAAAGGATGGCCATGCCTTATTTTACTGGAATGGTCTCTTATTGTTCTGTGTCTCGTTTATACCATTTCCGACGGCACTGTTGTCAGAATACCTTACAGATCCCGAGGCAAAGGTAGCATCAACCCTGTATTCAGGAACATTTCTTGCTACGTCAATCGCCTTGTTTGCCCTCTGGCGACACGCTTCACTTCATTTGCTTTCTCCGTTAGCATCCGAGGAAAAAATAGATGAAGCTGTTCAGCTGACCAATCAATACCGGTACGCTCCCCCGCTCTATTTACTGGTATTCATTTTATCGTTTATGTCGGAGTCGTGGAGTGCGGGACTTTGTTTAATGCTTGCGTTATTTTTCGCCCTTCGTGGCTGGCCTGTCAAAACGCGGCTATTGAGCTCTAATCAAGAGCATGATCCAAAAAAAGAGTGATAATATGGCGGTAGGGATTTTACAATTCAAAGGTGTTGAATAAACGTTAACACCCTTGAATGTAATAGTGGGAAATGTAATCCGTGCACTTTGTATTGCCTGAATTGCTTAAAGCGAGACTCTCAGGCCGAGCAGAAGGCTATTGCTTGCGAAGTGAGTATCGAAGCCATCATCCAGACGGAAATCAGCAGTGGCAAAGTGGCGATAGCGTGCATCAAGCTTTACGCCAGGGCTTATAGGAGCTGCAACACCAACTCCGACCTGATAAGCAAAAACAGTTTCATGTTCGCTGTATCTGGTATTGTCACCAGCAAGCCGGAGGTCATCAAAATTAACCCTTGCTGCGCCTAACCCTGCGGTAAGATAGGGTTTGGACTTGCAACAATAAAATGGACACATCAAGAAGCCATAACTTTTAGTTGTTGATTATAACGTAAAAACTCAACAGGCGATTTATATCCTAACGTTGAGTGCTTCCGTTTCCGGTTGTAAAATACTTCAATGTATTCGA
>CAINOC010000108.1 GCA_903851385.1 uncultured Chlorobiaceae bacterium
CAAGACTGACAGGCGTATATCTGCATCCTGCTTGATATGGGTGGTTTCAGGGGTTTCTCTGGAAAAGCAAGGAGTTTCGGGCAGGCTGTATGCATCATCCTGATCAATACTCTCTAAATAACAGGTTCTGAAAATTGTAAACACCTCGGTTTCAGAACTTTCAGAAGCAACATTCAGATAGGTGTTGTTTACCAGTTCAGTAGCCTTCTTCTCCGAGCCGGTCAGCCAATGGGCAAGGCTGTATATATCATCCATTAAATCCAGCGGTGTTCTTTGTGCCTTGATCATAGGATCTCCTAGTGTATGGTTATTCAAGCGGATCCGTAGCTGTAAAATGCCAGAAACCCGCTTGAATGAAATTTCAGTCACCGTTCAATGTTTAATCTTGTCAGCGATATCCGTAATGGTTGCGCTTAATGAGCGTAACGCACTCTCAACCCCGTCCTTGAGTTTCTCCCAAACATCCTCACCGGCTTCACCTAACTCCTTCAGCATCTTTTTTGCATCTTCAACCGCTTTTTCAAGATGATCAACCTCTCCAGCGTACGTTACATGGGTATCTGCTTTACACTCCTTAACCTTGGCCTTGAATTCAGCAAGCCGCTTCTGTGCAAGATCCACTTCGGCCTCTGCTTTCTTTTTGTAGTCATCTCTTACACTCATAATGAATCTCCTTTATTGATTGAAATTTTCTTTTGATAGATACAATTCAGGCAAGAGGATGCTGCTCGTTTCTTCAGCACCCTCTTGCTGTTACCGTGTTTATTGAATCCGTAAGCATTCAGGAAAAATAGAGTGCACAGCCAGCCACTCTTTCAATACGGCTAAATTCGTCGCCCCTGAAGAACACGAATCACGATTACCACGATTGCGATAACCAGAAGGCCATGAATAAGTCCCCCCATTGTGTACGAGGTAACTAGTCCTAAAAGCCAGAAGACAATCAGGATCACTGCGATAGTTTCAAGCATTTCTCCCTCCTTTTGATGATGAATACAGGGATCAAAATCACATAGGTTAACTGCTGTCAATCCCTCTTTCTGTATATTTGAATTATATATAATTAATTCATAAAAACACTATTATTTTCACTATAAGCACTTTTTTATGTTGTGTGTTGATTATTTATATATAATATTGGTATATGATTTATAGGTATTCGGCTGGTACAAACCCGATCACAAACAGAGAGAGTGGTCCTTGGCACAAAGCCAATGCATTTATAAAATTTCAAGGAGAATGTGATGAACGGAAATCCAAAAATCATTGAAATCCTCAACCTCTTGCTTGCTGATGTTCTGGCAGCTATTAACCAATGACCATTATGAAAAAAGTGCTGGTTGCCGGTGCATCGGGATATTTAGGCCGATATGCAGTCAAGGAATTCAAGGAGCGAGGATATTATGTCCGGGCCTTGGTAAGAAATCCCGAAAAGATAAAAAAGCCAGGCCAAAACTTTGAGCCGGAGGTTTACAGTATCGCTGACGAGATTGTAACGGGAGATGTAACCTCCCCGGAAAGCATCAATGGCTTATGTAAAGGGATTGATATTGTTTTTTCTTCGCTTGGTCTGACATCGCCCGATTGGAAACACAATAACTACGATGTTGATCATCTTGGTAATAAGCGCATTCTTGATCAGGCACTGGCAGAAAAAATTTCAAGATTTGTCTATGTCTCCGTGTTCAATGAAGATAAAATGCCTGATCTTCCTCTTATTCGGGCACATGAACTGTTCGTTGCCGATTTGAAAGCCTCAGGGCTTTTATGGTCAATTATACGCCCTAATGGTTACTTTTCAGATATGGGTCGTTTTTTCTCAATGGCTTGCACCGGACATATGTTTATGGTAGGCGAAGGGGAGAAAAAAATGAATCCCATTCACGGAGCAGATATCGCAAAGGTCTGTGTAGATGCGGTCAATGGCGATTGCCGGGAAATAGCAGCTGGAGGTCCCGATATCTATACATTCAGGGAAATCATGGAGATGGCGTTTCATGTATGTGGCAAATCAACTTGGATTACACCAATTCCCTTATGGCTGGCCGAAGGAGCTCTCGCGGGAATTAAACTCTTTAACAGAAATCTTGCCGACTTGATGTCATTTGCCGTTGAAGCTGTCAAATTCGACCATGTGGCTCCAGCTTATGGAAGCAGACATCTGAAAAGCTTTTTTGAAAAACTGGCCGATGCCGCAAAATTATAAATATAGAGTGTTGCCAGTTGTTGCCATATACAGGCCTGATTACGTGAAGAGAGCAGGGGGGAGTGGTTGAGTAGTGTTTTATTTTCATATTGATAACAAAACAGGAGATCCACATGAAAAAGATTCTGATGATTGCGATGATTTTATTATTTGCCGGTTGTGATTCCATGCGTGATAATGAGCGACATGACCGGGACCGCCATGATAGTGAAACTCATGAGCACAGCGGGCATTGATTAAGAATGTAAATTTATAACCAGACAGTCCCGGCACTCTGCCGGGACTTTTTGCTTGTGCCAGTGGTCTTATTGTCTCCTCAGCAAGTACTGAAGGAAAGAAAAATCTTGTCTACATGATGTCATTTGCCGTTTATCCAAACGGCTCCCCGCCTCCGCAAAAAAGGCAAAAGAGCATCGCCCGGTAAAACAAGCTAAGGTTGTTGATAGAATGCAATAAAATATACATTTACTATGCATATTCATCTGCACTTATCTCAGCTGTCAACGAATAATAAAGATTATCTCCTGTCAGTGTAGAAAAAATATTTGCGTTATATTATTATTTAATAGATAGATAATAATATGATTGTACTGATTTATGGATATGGTGACGGTTGTGGAGAAAAAAAGTTAGAATATGTTGGTTTTATATATAAATTATATATAATTTTTAAGCGCATCTTTTTGAGTGCTGGAGAGTATGATGATTAGCGAAGGGAGCGATATTGGTAAATACTCTGGGTATTGTGTTTGATTTCTGGCAAAAGGAGGCTTTCATTCTCGTACTTGTTGCAAACTAAAAAAAACTCTGAAATGATTTTAATCAAAGCCAAAACACTTAAAGGCTATAAGCTCGAAAGCCTTGACGGAGAAATCGGAAAGGTCGAGGAGTTCTACTTCGACGACCATCATTGGACCATTCGTTATCTGGTCGCAGACACAGGAAACTGGCTCACGGGCAGGCAGGTGCTCCTCTCTCCGTATGCTCTTGGGGCCGTGAATAACATTGAAAAACTCATTACCGTTGATTTAACAAAAGCACAGATTGAAAACAGTCCATCATTGAATAGTGATAAGCCGGTCTCCAGACAATTCGAGAGCGATTACTATGGGTATTATGGATGGCCGATTTACTGGGGTGCCCCATATATGTGGGGATATTATCCTTACCTAGAGCGTGACCGTGATCAATGGAAAAACTTTACAGCAGGGGAGAAAGCATGGGATCCCCATTTACGCAGTACGCATCAGGTGACAGACTACCACATCCAGGCTACAGACGGCGAGATTGGTCACGTTGAAGATTTTATCATTGATGACGAGACGTGGGCGATTCGTTATCTCATTGTCGATACACGAAACTGGTGGCCAGGAAAAAAAGTACTGCTTTCACCACAATGGATCGAGAGTGTCAGCTGGGAAGAGGGAAAAGTCAACGTTGACCTTCTCCGTGAGACTATCAGGCATTCGCCGGAATACTCAGAGGCCTCTCTGCTCACTCGGGAATATGAGACCGGGCTCCACAGACATTACAATCGCCACGGTTACTGGGTCGATGAAAAGATACATGAAAAGCACTGCCAGTAAATGAGATGAGTATGCAGTAATTGCTGAAAAGCATAACCATTCCAAATGTTGAGTTTTAATAAATCTAAATAATAAAAGCCATGTCAAACGCATCAATTAATGAGTATCAAGGCGACCTCCACACGTTGCCGGAAACCATTGGTAAACTTGTCCACTATCAAGTTGAACTGGTGAAAATTGGAGTCATCTCGTCAGCAAACTTTATTGTTTTTGTTGGTACAACGTCGATAAACCTTGCGGGTAATGTGTTATCGGCAGTTAGTCAGGTGTTGCAGGGGGTATTATCAGTGTTTACTCCTAAAAAGTAAGTTGTTGATTTTTTTTGCAAAGCACTTTGTACGTCTGGTATAAGGTGCTTTGTTTACTCCCTTAATCGGGAATAATGGCAACAATCACAAAAGCCACTCACGCAGGACAAGCTCATTGAGTACAAACGTTCCATCGATAACCATGGCAAGGAATTTCCTGAGATTCTTATTTGGTGATGGAACAGCTGAAACAGAGAGAATATCTCCTGAAGCGCATCAGTTCAGATAGAGAAAAGTTGCTTTTTTACAAGCTCGAATGTGTTACGTCAGACTGGAAGGTTGGTAAAACTAAACGAAGGAGCCAAGTATGCGTGTTGGCATAGCAGCGGATCACGGTGGGTTTGAAATGAAAGTGTTTCTGACTCCTCATTTAATGGGGGCTGGTTATGAGGTAGTGGACTTTGGAGCTTTTGAGCTGGTTACCAGTGATGATTACCCCGATTTTGTCATCCCTATGTCGAGGGCGGTAGCGAGCGGCGAGGTTACTCGAGGTTTGGCTATCTGTGGCAGCGGGGTTGGAGCTTGCGTTGCAGCTAACAAGATTCCCGGCGTAAGGGCTGCGTTGATCACGGAAACGTTCTCTGCCCATCAGGGCGTGGAGGATGACGATATGAACGTGATGTGTCTTGGTGGTCTGGTAACCGGCCATGCTTTAGTCTTGGAGTTAGTCCAGACATTTCTTTATGCCCATTTCAAGGGAGCCGAACGGTTCCGGCGTCGCATTAATAAAATATTAAAACAGGAAAGCACGCACTGTAACTGAATGGATATCATTCTTTTCGGATATCTGTTGCAATGATGGCCAAGGTTGCCAGGCTTCATTATTCACCGTATAGATATTTTTTTATGCTCGGTAGATCTGGATATTCCTGCGCTGCAACTTGAGCATATTTTTTTGCAAGAGCCGAATTGCCACTCTCTTCGGCAGCTTTAAAGGCTTCAAACCAGGCATTCATGCGTATAGACGGGTCAATTAAATCGATATTTTCCTCAATCAACTTGATTGCCTCATCAAATTCCTTTTGTTCCCTCAGGGAAGCGCTTTTTTGTATGATCTCTTCGCCTTGCACGTACAATGTAATCTCCATTCATGGGTAAAATATATTACCCCCGCACCTTAGCTAAGGGGTAAACATTCAAGTTTTCTCTCTTGTTTCGATGAGGGGATTGGTGTATTCATCGTTGCCGAAAGAAATAATTGCTTTCAGTCGGTAATACCCTCAACATGGTAATCTTCTGCCTCATACCAGTCGGTTTTATCTGACCAGAGGTTTCCCTCTTTCGCTTTCCACTCATAATATGCCGTAAGCCTATTCTGTTCTGCTTGCTGTTCAGGAGTCTGTTCTGATTCCTTGTTTTCACATTTTTTTGCTATAACTATCAATGCGTTTGACATGGCTTCCTCTTTTATTGGTTTTCATAGGTAAATCTGATTCATGACACAACAAGACATATGCAACGTGTGTATGTATTTAAAAATTCCATGAATAATTGTTTCCTGTCAGGATAGAGATGCCTCCCGCAGTATAAACTTATTTAATAAACAGATATCTGGTAATTTCATTGTTGTTGAGGCGTAGTGACTGTGAAAGGGGGCAATAGCGGTCTATAATAGTGTTATATATTATATGTATAATAACTAAGAGTCGCTTTTTGACTGTTGAAGAGTGTGATGATCGTAATCAAAGCCACAAAACGTAAAGGTTATCACCTGAAAGGCTTTGATCACAAATATCCACAATCATAAAAAAGGGAATTCATGGGAAAGAATGTAACGGTTGGGAATCCTTAAGATTACTATTACTACAACAATCCTGCCATGGAAGGGCGTCGCATATTTCAGCTAACCTCGCAAATAAATTACAGATATAATTCAATTGTGAATGGAGGAATTTATTTTCACATGATTTTGAGAAAGTAAACCAAATCGATCAAGGTAAACGAGGTCTGAAATAAGAAACTCACGGTTATTGGTCATGTTTTGTCGGCCCATTCCTCCGCCCATCGCGCCCCCTAGCAAGCCACCGCCCAAACGACGGGCTGACGTCGAAAAGATTCCGATCGAAAGCAGAACAACAATCAAGTAAAACTTCATGTTTTTCAAAGAAAATTAAGGATAATATAGCTCAATGTGTTTGTAAACAAGTTGTCCTTGAGCTGA
>CAINOC010000109.1 GCA_903851385.1 uncultured Chlorobiaceae bacterium
CGGCTGTCGAATCGGCAATCAATGCTCTTGAGGTGCATGGGCTGGATATATGTCTCGATCATGGTATCAAAGGATTCAAGCGCTACGTCGCCCTTGCGGTGTTGGCTCGCAACATTCATCGTTTCGGAGCGCTCTTGTTCCAAAAGGATGCAAAGCGACATCGAGGACCGTACAAAAAAGCGGCCTGATTTCTCTCCGAAAAAGGTGTTTTTCACAAATTCGCAGGGATGAATACGTCCGTGATGAAGCTTTTTGACGTACAATTCAGTAGTTCGCTCTTGGGAAATCCTGATAAACGCAAAAACATCTCTGCTGAGTCAAAAATAAACAGCTTTTGATCGTGATGGTGTTCTCAGATTTTCAAAAATCAGAGGTTTTCTGTCAGGCACTAGGTATCATACGTTGAACCGATGGTATAATTGTTGTCACTTTCCGAATAGTTTCTCGACCCAACTAGCGAAATCAAAGGATAGCGGGCTCCCCCCTGTTTTTGAAGCTCTCTTCGTGCTATCTCCACCTCCTGGCGCACAGCAGCAACCTGATGATTATCAGACCGGGCAAGGGCAATCCACGACTCCACACTATCCGGGTTAGGACGGGCCAAAACAATTCTCTCAGGCACAAGTTTACAGAGCTCATCAGGATAAACCCCTGCAATACGCTCAAGCTCTCGTCGGCTGTATTCTAAATTATTAACAATCTCAACACCCTCTGCCAACGCCATATCATAAGCAGCCTGAGCCTCGCTTACCTCCGTAATGGTGCCAAACCCTTTTTCAAAACGTCGTTTTGTCTGCTGAAGCTGCTCGAGCGATGCCTTTATATGCGACTGGCTGAACTCAAGATTATCCTCAGAATACAACGCATTACAATAGGCCTCGGTTATTCTGACAATAAGGTTTGCCTCTTCATTCTTAAGGGCACCTCTAAAAATTGATTTTTTACACATCACGGATAACGTGCCGAATAGCACAGATCAAGATTTTAGTCTTTATGATCTGGTAAAAAGTGTTCTTTGTCAATATTTGAACGTGAAATGCTCCGTTTTGCTTGCAACCGGACGCACTTATCCCATGGCGACATAGATTTTTTTCTTGAGCTGTACGCAGCGCATCATATTGTAGGTCAAATTCGTCAGCCCAATTTTTGCTGCAGCTCTGAGGATCCCGATCGTACAGATATGCATGGCGTCCATGCTGTTGGTCATATATCCGAAGATATGTTCAACCCTTGCCCTGAAAGTTGATTTCAAGCGATTGGAAGTTTTCTGTACATCGGTCAACGGGTGGTTTCTAACGCCTTTTTCATGCACTTCGCTGGTCATGCCACACCAGTCGATACTGTCGTCCTGACCGGTATAAGCACTGTCGGCATAGAGTTTCTGGCCTGCGTCTTGACGATCGATGAGCGCTTCAAGTTCCTGTGAATCATGAACAGATGCACTACTGACAGCATAGGTGCTGATGAGTTTTGTGTCCTTATCAGCTTTGATATGATTTTTGTAACCGTAAAAAAGCAACTTGTTCTTTTTAACCCAACGAGCATCGACGTCTTTCTGTCGGAGCTTATGGGGCTTCTCTTTCCATGCTTCCGGTGTTTTACCAGCTTTTATTTCTTTGTTTTCCTCCCGTGTATTGCGTTGTCGGGGAACTTCGACAAAACTGGCATCGACTATCTGGCCTGTATTAGCAAAGATACCTTGGTCATCAAGTGCTTGGTTGAAACGATAGAATAATGCTTCAACAATCTCTTCTTGGACGAGGGTTTCACGGAACTTCCAGAGAGTCTTATTCCATTTCTAAATCGATAATGAATTCATTATCCAAGGCCAAGCAACGATTGAATGTACTCTTGGTGTATCATGTTCCATCATCCTTAACGAAGCCTCCAAATGGTCTTCAAGAGCATCCAAGCTGTCGAAGACTACATTTCCGAAAGCTTTCTCGCGAAGTTCGTCCCACAAGTGCTCGACTGGATTGAGTTCAGGCGAATAAGGCGGCAATGAAATCAGGCGCATATTTTCCGGAGTTTTTAACGTGGACGACTTGTGCCACCCAGCTCCATCCAATATCATCACTATTCTGTCAACAGCGGATGCATGCAGATATTTCATCGAGAAATATCTGCATGCATCCGCTGTTGACAGTCGGCAGGATCAACGTGTCAAGCGCTCCATCTCTCACTGACACAGCTGCATACGCATAGGTGTACTCCTGAGTTACCATGGCCATACTCAGCGGACGAACCGGTCGCGGACACCAGCATCTTCGCATGTCGGTAATACGGCCAAAACGTGCTTCATCCTGAAACATCACACGAAGTGGTTTGGTGCCAGGCCACTCTGTGTTGATCCGGGAGAGGAGGTCCGGGAGTTTTTTTTCCACTCCAACTGCGCTTCGACATCAGTTTTCGGATGTCTCTTGTCTGGCGCAAGCTTCCGCCAGTTGTTCCTATGCAGAAGATTATAGGTTGAAGCCAGCGCAGTTTCACGACCCATTCGTTCGTCCAGTGCCCTCTTGATTTCGCTGACAATCAATATGCCACCACGGGCCGCTTTATCGAAAAAAGGGGCAAGAAAGGCAGCCTCTTCCTCTTTGCTCATATTTTCCCGCCGGCGTCCACCCCGCTTTGGTTTTGTCTCTGCGGGCAAGCCACCGGATCGTATAAAACGCATCCTTAATTGACAGGCCCAACCCTTTGAAATACCAAGGGTCGCGGCTACTTGGTCCATTGAAAAACCGTATTCCAATGGCATGATCACCGCTTGTGCTTGGCGCAGTTCTTCTACTGAACGAGCATTTAGCAATGCTTCCTTTGCCTTTTCTAAAACATTTTTACCACTTGCTGGTCGTGCCATATACCCAACTCCTTTTAGGGTATATTATAACACTTTTGTTTAAGAAATGGAATTACTGTCAGGAACTCTATCACTCGATTTCAGGCCGAGAAATCGTTTGAAACTCAGCCGATCGGTGATCTGGAACTCCATCTGGTCATCCGAAACGTTGTAGAGGCTTTGGAGAATGAGAATCTTGAACATCATAACCCGGTCGAAAGGAGGTCTGCCTGCATTGCTTCTGTTTTCAGGCTTATTGAACACCACATCAAGTATCGGAGCGAAAATTTTCCATTCGATATGTGCGTCGAGTTTGACGAGAGGATCTTTGAGCTTGGTAAGTCTTTCAAGCAGAAAATGCTCGTCAAACATGCCTAATGGATTGATGTTTTTCATGATAAAGGGCGTAATGAGGATTAGTTCATCAAAATACGAAATATTACCCTTATTTTATAGCGCTAAACCATTATAGATTATAAAGATATCTCATTCGAGAATAAATAGAGATGCCCTGAAATCAATTTTTTATTGATTGCGGCCATAACTGAATTATGCTTTTCCTTAAAGGCTGTTTACTCTATATTACCTACTGATAATACCATACAATGGCATATTCAAGAATTCCCCTGCTGTCTGCACTGAACCGATCATTGCCACTTGTTAACAACATCTTACCGCAAACTTAGTAATGATTTCTCCTTCACTTTTGCTGAAACCCCATAGAATTGTTGATCCAACAAGCTGGGTCGGACATATTCCCTTTGCATTCTGGATAATTGAGGCTGCAAAGCCCTCTGTTGTTGTGGAACTCGGCACGCATTCCGGTAATTCATACTTTGCTTTTTGCCAGAGTGTTACGAGCAACCATCTACCGACCCGCTGTTATGCGGTTGATACATGGCAGGGCGATGAACATGCCGGTTTTTATGATAATACCATTTTTGAAGAAGTTTTATCCCATAATGAAGAACGCTACTCCGGCTTTTCATCCCTGCTGCGAATGACCTTCGATGAGGCACTGGAGCATTTCAGTGATGGCTCGATTGATTTGCTGCATATCGATGGCCTGCACACCTATGAGGCAGTTAAACACGATTTTGAATCATGGCATCCTAAACTTTCGCCTTCTGGAATAGTTCTTTTTCATGACATCAATGTCCGGGAGCGTGATTTCGGAGTCTGGCAATTCTGGGAAGAGATTGCAAACGAGTACCCCCATCTTGCATTTGATCACTCCCACGGATTGGGTGTTCTTTTTGTCGGGAGTGATCAAAACACGGCAATAGGTAATATCATCAATGATTTTCAGTCTTCATCCGGTCAACACCTCATAAAGGCATTGGTTTCCAAGCTTGGTCAGATGATTAAGCTGGAACATCATATTACAAAACTTCATGATACAGCTTCAGCTGAGCGCGATGCTCAGATTGACAATCTTGATACGGTGCTGCATAACGAAAGAAATAAGTCCGCTGAACTGGAACGCCAGCTTGATAAACTTGTTCACTCGAGCAGCTGGCGAATGACTAAGCCTGTAAGAAAAATTACTCACTCGGTAAGAAAGCGCTCAAGAAAAGTCCGTAATTTTTTTTTAAGTCTTTCGGGATTATCGACTCGAAAGACACAACCACGCCACCCCCTTTTAACAAAGAAAAAGAGCGTGAAAAAGCTGAGCATGCATTGAATGGTTTTTTATCGAGGGGGGAAACCATTTCGTTTGTTCACTTGAACGAAAAACCTAAAGTCACGATCCTTATTGTCTTATTCAATCAGGCAGGCTTGTCTCTTTTATGCATGAAAGCACTCGAAGCAATAAAGAATGTTGCGTATGAACTCATCATAGTAGATAATACATCAACCGACCGTGTCCCGGAACTGCTCAATCGAATTGAAGGAGCACGAATTCTGAGAAATCAGGAAAATGAGGGGTTCCTGTGGGCAGTAAATCAAGGCGCAGAATATGCACAAGGTGAATATCTTGTTTTGCTGAATAACGATGCGCTGCTTTTTCATGACACATTGCTGAACGCTGTTGCTTGTCTGGATAATAACGCTTCAGCGGGAGCCGTGGGCGGGCAGATATTGCTCTGGAATGGCCAGGTACAGGAGGCGGGAAGCATTATCTGGAAGGATGACAGCTGCCATGGGTATGGCAGAGATGATGACCCAGACAAATTTGAATACAATTTTACCCGACCTGTAGACTATTGCTCCGGTGCTTTTTTAATGATACGAAACCGGTTATTTAAGGAGTTGGGAGGATTTGATACGGATTACTCTCCGGCATACTACGAGGAAACTGATTTCTGCGTTCGACTTTGGAAATCCGGTTACTCAGTTATCTACGACCCGTCTGTAAGAATCCGTCACTTTGAATTCGCAAGTACGGGAAAAAGTGTAGAGTGGGCATTGGAAATGCAAAAACGGAACAGAACAATATTTGTAGAGAAGCACAGTGATTTTCTGGCTGATCAACTTGCCCCTGAAAGCGACAATATACTTGATGCAAGAATGAGGCTGGGAAAGGGCAGACAACGCATTTTATTTATTGATGATCGCATTCCTCATACGACCCTTGGTTCTGGGTTCCCTCGTGCGCAGGCCTTTATAAAATCAATTATACAATCCGGCCATTTCGTCACCTTTTTACCGCTTCAGGGTTCTGATCCAGAAGTGGAAATCGAGCCCGACAACCCTTTACCTGGATCTATAGAAGTTGCTTACGGCATTGGAAGCAGTAAACTGGAGGAATTTCTTTTGAGCCGGAGATTCTACTACGACTTCATTGTTGTGAGCAGGCCTCATAATGTTGAAGAGTTAAACAAGGTATTCATGCGTCACCCTGAACTCTTGCATAATTTGAAAATTATTTGTGACGCTGAGGCGATTCTGCTTACGCGATATTTCCAAGGCTGATGTACTTGGCATGCCTGTTTCAGCCAAAGTTCAGACAGAAATGATTGCTGACGAATTGTCTCTCTATAGATATGCAAATACGGTAGTTACCGTTTCGGATAAAGAACGTCTTTACTTTGCTACCACTACGGTTCCTGATGTCAAAGTCCTTGGACACACCATCGAAAAGGTACAGAAGCCCTCAAAATGCTTTCATGATCGATTTGGATTTCTTTTCGTTGGCGCCATTCAGTCAGATGACTCCCCTAATGGCGACAGCCTGATTTGGTTTCTCAAAGAAGTCTGGCCTTTAATCGAAAAATTAAAAATGCCCGTCTGGATATTATTGGCCTGTGTGATTCCTGCACTATCAAAGCGGTTGCTTCTGCAAATGTAATTGTTCATGGCCGCTTACATGACATTGCATCTTTCTACGAAAATGCCAGAGTTTTTATTGCGCCCACACGATTCGCTGCAGGCATACCCCATAAAGCGCATGAATCTGCTGCACATGGTTTACCTACTGTTTCATCACCAATAATTGCATCACAGCTTGGCTGGGAAGACATAATATTATCAGGTGGTTCATCACAGGAATTCTCCCGCTATTGTGTGACGCTCCATGAATCTCCAGACCTTTGGAGCTTGCAGCAAGCCTCAATACTCAAACAAGTTGAAGACGATTGCAGCCCGGAAATTTTTCATAAAACGGTAACTGCTCTATTCAATTAAAGATTCAGTTTGTTTTAGGGGACGACATTCTTATCGGACAGTTGCAGCTACGGTTCTCAAAATTCCCTCAACCCGATCTTCACTCTGTAATGCTGCCCTTCAACCATCTTCCTGACTTCATACATAAAAACCTGCAAAGCCAATAAAGACGGGGGTATTCTTTTAAAACCAGGCACTACAATGCAGTAATTACAAAGAGCGTTATTACATCAAAAACGGTGTCGCACTGAGTTTTTCACCCATGACTTGATAGATTTTCTGGGCATGCAATGTGGGTTTTGACGGGATGCCATATCGATTTCCTTTGGTTTTGTGGATGAGGATGCTCTGCTGCACATGCACCAGTTCATTGCGGATGATTTCCGGCGACAGTGGTTGGTATTGCAATTTGACCCTGTACGATAAATGACGGATGCAGACCAGTGCCATAAAGCTGATGGCCAAATGCGCATGAATTCGTCTTGGCGTCCAATGATAGATCGGACGGACTCGCAGGTCATGTTTTGTTAATCGGAATGTTTCTTCGATCTGCCACAATCCCCTGTATTGCTCAAAGGCTTCTTTTGCTGCCATGTCTTGAACATTGGTGATGACACCATGCAAACCATCCCACTGTTCGGCGTACCTGATTTTTTCTTCATCAATCGTCACCGATTGCGGATTCTCTATCTTCAGATATTTCCGATAGCTGTTGTTCGTGATAAACGATTCCGGATTTTTCGATTTATTCATTTTCTTCTGCATTTTGACCAACGCCTTTTGGCGGTCATAAGCATCTTTTTTTGCCCGTTTTTCCGTGTAGTTGACCAACAGTCGCCGTTCTCCCGGCAATGCTATCTCTTTGAACAGCATCTTATCTCCCTGCTGATAACTTTCTTTATCCAGAATCTGCTTCTTGATACTTTCAGGCTGACTTTTCAACCGTGCGGCAACAATGTACTGCTTTTTACTCTGCTCGATCAAAGCAAGGTTATCCTTTGAGAGCAATCCGCTATCGGCGACAAACACCACACGGTCAACCTCAGCCATGCTTTCCAGATGCGCTATAGCATCCTTGAGTGTATGACCTTCCCACGTTGCTCCGTTGTAGAGCCGGTAGCCAAGGGGAAGTCCTTGCCTGGTCACCATCATAGCCAGTAATACCTTGCTTTCACTGAACTTATGTTCCTTGCTCAATCCCTTTTCGCGGAGCTCGTCCTCGGTAAAAGACTCAAAATACAGGGTCGTGCAGTCATAAAAAACAACATCAATTTTCTCGGCGAACAACCCTGTAGCCGCATCCCATGCCATCTTCTGGATCAGTTCCAGACTTTGTTCATCGATATAATCCAGCGTCCGATACACCGCATTCAAGTCAAGTTTTATGCCGAAGTCTCGTTCCAGATCCATGACGCTCTTGCGTTTGCTTGCCGGATTGGCAATTCTGGCCATCACCAGATGTTTGATGGTCTTGGCTGCCTGTACCCGCCGTGCAGGGTCACCGATCACACGGTCAAAACCAAGTTCATCAAATAACTTGCCATAAATCTCGTGGATGCCGACCACCACACGATTTTCTTCCCAAAGCTGCTTCAGGTCTACCTTCAATGGCTGATCTGGCAACAAGTCTGCCTTTTTTCTTGCTTCAATCGTCATTTGAGCCAATGCATCAGGTCGGAATAATGCTAGAGCTGATTGTTCCTCAAGACCGGCCTTGATAAACTCGGCAAGCTCTTTCATTTTCACCAACTCTTCGTCATTCATGGCAACACCGAGATGACGGATAATGCGCTGGATGACCTGATCGCCAACACGTTCACTGGCAACAATCTGAACCTATTGTCGGGGTGAATTCGGAGTTGATTTGACTCGGACGAACATAGAGCGTGCTGATAAAATGAGAACGACTTTATCAGAAAAATACAAAACGAAAAGAAAAACACAAAATAAATACCTCACTAGGCACTACAAAAGCAAAAACTAAAATGCCCCTTGATTTTATTGGCTTTCCGGGCATATTTCTTCAATTCATGTATGAAGTCAGGGGGTGGATAGTAGATCAATCGAATGTCCAGTCCTGTCATATCAGCAAACACGGTCATCCGGTACAGAAATTGACTCTGACGCCCATTGCATTCTGGACCGTTATCCATATTGATGACCAACTGTTTGACTTTACCGCTAAAAGGTTCAAGAATACCGCCAGGAACCAACTTTTCCCTTGGTCGCATATCATGTGATCCCATGCTTCGACAGCTTTTGAAATGCCAGTCATCGAGGAAATGGCTGCTGGCATTACTGTGGCTTGCAGCAACACAAGAGCGCTGCCTGAGGGTTACCAAAGGCGCTACGCTTCTGTTTGATCCTGAGCGTTCAGAAGCAATTACGCCAGCCCTGATATCATTGACAAGCAATAATCTCCCACTGCGCTCGAAATTATTAAAGCCGGGCTCATAAGGGCTCAGGAGTTGGCGAACCTGACTTTTCAGTGTTTTGCTGCAAACTGGAAAGAGTTTAGTAATATCTTCGATATTGTGTCCGATGGCTATGCGTTACGGTTGTGGGAACACCAGAAAAACGTTACGTTTAGAAGCTTTGAGCCGTCAAAAAAAAGTGCCAATCAAATAGAATGTGCTGTACAGATAATAAATTGCTTATGACTCTCCCGAAAGTAACCGTCATTACTCCGACATACAACTCCGCTATGGATATTGAGGCTTGTATAGTAAGCGTTGCAAAGCAGACTTACTTAAACAAGGAACATCTGATTATTGATAATCAATCGGGTGACGGAACGCTTGAAGTCATTAAAAAGTACGCTCTTTTTTACCAACATATACAATTTATTACTGAAAGTAATAACGGCATTTACGATGCCATGAACAAGGGTATTGAGAAAAGCTCTGGAGAGTGGCTTTATTTTCTTGCCAGTAATGATACATTTTATGATCACGATGTACTTACTGATATTATTGGATCTGATGAAACGGTTCATGACGATATCATTTACGGCAACGTGCAATGGGGTACAAATGGGACGATTTATGACGGAGAGTTTACCTTTGTCAAGCTTATTAAACAAAATATCTGCCTTCAATCAATATTTTTCAGGCGTAACATTTTCAAGCAGCTTGGGATGTTTGATCTCAAGTATAAAGTACGGGCCGATTGGGCATTCAACCTGCTTTGGATTGCGAGAGATGATATTCATAAGTCATACCGCCAGAGAGTCATCGCCACATATGGCCTCAGCGGCTATTCATCAACACACCATGATCCAATATTTCATGCGGGCCTGAGAGATATTGTCAGGCAGCATTACCCGGAAGTCTTTCTGCTACTCTTTGATCGGTGCTTTACTATTGAAGAGCGTGATCAGCAGATCAGTTCGCTTTCCGATGATCTTGCAGTGCGTGATCAGCAGATCAGTTCGTTTTCCGATGATCTTGCAGTGCGTGACGGGCAGATCAAAAAAATGATTAATTCCAGCAGTTGGCGCTTGACAAAGCCAATTCGCAAACTCACTCACTCGGTAAGAAAACGCGGCAGAAAAATCAGAACCTTGCTCTTCCTTGCAAAGAATAAGACTGGCGGTTTTGCAAGGCTGAAATTTGCAAAAAAAAGAGATCCCTTTCTTTATAAGGGTAGGGTGTCAGTCGACTACGCAGTAGCAACCGATTATGTTAAAGATCTCGTAACCATTGCAATCCTATCTAAAGATGGATACGACCTCATCCAGCCCTGCATTGAGTCAATTCTGAATCAAAGCGGAAAACATAATGTAGAGATTATCATTGGCGATACGGGAACGACGGATAAGCAAGTCCTCAAGTTCTATCGGACAGCGCAAAAGAGGTTCAGCAACATACGCTTTGTTCGATTTGAGAAGTATTTTTTCTCGAGAAATTACAATGAGCTTGTCTCGTTGTATGCCAATGGGGAATATCTGGTGCTTCTCAACAACGATACCATAGCAACACCTGGATGGCTTGATGCACTCATCGCCCCGCTTGATGATAAGCGGATCGGCATCGTCGGTGCCAAGCTGCTCAACCGTGATGCTACCATACAGCACGCAGGGATTGAGTATAACAACAAAGGTCATGGATACCATGTTTTTCGGAATGAGCCATCGGATCTGCCGGCAGCAAATATAACCTCAATTGTTCCGGGGGTAACTTTCGCATGTGTGGCTATGCGGCACGATGTCTATGACCGATTTCAATTGAGCGAGGACTTCGTTGAAGAGTGTCAAGATACCGATTTCTGTCTCCGCCTATCAGCTGCTGGATTTGATATCCTCTATGAGTCCAAGGCGGAACTCTACCATTTTGAGGGTTCTTCGCGGGATTGGCGGAAAGGAGAGAGTGACACGATTTTGCTCCAAAAGAGATGGGGAGAGCATATCCGGAAACTTTCACTCAAACAGTACCAGAGGAGGCCATTCGACAATGACGCATGTAAAGATGCAATCGTAGTTATCCGTGACGATGGTATCGGCGACCTGCTCATGGGAATTTCCTCATTCAAGATGCTTCGCGATACGCACCAGAGTCGGAAATTGATTCTCCTGACCTATGAACGGAACATTGCCATGATGGAGAGATTCGGGATATTTGATGAGATACGTCCGATTCCGAACGGGCAAAAATACTCACCGCTCCCTGTGCCCTTAAAAGGAGCAACAGTGTTCAACCTTATCGATATCGAAATGGATTTTGGAGGTCCATTTGCTGTATCGAAGGATGATAACATGCTCCATCGGCATATTGCTTTTACCAGAAAGTTCGGTTTGGACCCCAATACCTATAGCTTTGTGCCACTCCAAGAATACCCCAATGCCAAGGATCGTATCCATCAATTACTGCTCGACATGGGGTATCTGATAGATTTGCCGTTCGTAGCCTTCAATCTGACGGCATCCAATCCAGCTCGGAGCTGGTGGGAACCATACTATCCTTCGCTTATTGAGGCGGTAGAGAGGATGGGATTTGTCCCCATATTTACCGGGACAAAAGCGAGTCCTTATTTCAAAGGAAAAAATGCCATCAACCTTATCGGAAAAACAAACAATATCCCTGAATACATTGAAGCGTTGAAACTTGGCAAGTACATCATCAGCTCCGACACCAGCGCATGCCATATCGCGGCATTGGCCGACATCCCCTTTCTTGCCATTTTTACTGGCGGTGTGCTGGCCAATGCAAGACTCAATTTCTATGAAAAATATGAGGTTATTGAACCGAATGGACTCGACTGCTATCCATGCTGGGACGTCGGATGCAAGCAAAAATCTCTCCGTTGGAAAAAGGAACCATGCCGCCTCATGCTGACACCCGAAGCAGTAATCGCCAAGTTCGAAACCCTAGTCAAAAACCACCCGACCGCACCTGGCTGGCCCAATAAATTTTGAAATTGCCATTTTTTGGGGACGACATTCTATCGTGAAGGAAAGGTCGTATGTTAAAAACGGGGGTTGAGTGTGTAATTTGTGAATTTTTACAATACTCAAATAAAGGGATGAAAGCCGTAATACCCTTAGGGAGTAAAGGGTTCCGTGCGTTTCCAGCGGTTATGGAGCCAGAGCCACTCTTCGGGGTAGCGGTAGATGTAGCGTTCGATTGTTTTGGTATAGCGGCGGGCAAGTTCTTCGGCATCTGTTTTGGATGTGCCGAGTCCGGTAAGATCAATTTCCTCTATTTCGACCCTGTATCGCCCTCCATCTGAGCGAATGCACATCGCTACAAAAAGTGGGACTCCGGCTTTCAGGGCAAGATAGGCAGGACCAAGAAATACGGTTGTCCGGCGTCCAAGAAATTCAGTAAAGAATGATCCGCCGTTATCGGACTGATCGCCAAGAAGCGTCAAAAATCCACCATTTCTAAGTGTTCTGAGTCCCTCCCGAAGTGCTTTCCAGTCATACACAATCCTGTTGCCGCGCATCGTCCGCCACGCATTGATCTGCTTGTCGATAGCACGGTTTTTCAATGGCTTAACCACAATAGTTACAGGCTGCGTCAACAATCCACTGCAATAAGCGAGCAGCTCCCAGTTACCGAAATGTGCAGAAACCAAAACCACTCCCTTTTTCTGGTCAATGGTTTTGGCAAAAATAGTTCGGGCATCAAGATCGAGCAATCGGGAGGCATCTTCTGCCGTTTTGATCATGGGAAGGCGAAGCACTTCGATCATATTCTCAGCCTGATTACGGTATATCTGGCGGGCAATACTATCGATTTCAGCTTGTGTTTTTTCAGGAAAGGTGAGTGCCAGATTCTTTTCAACCAGCTGCCGCCTTGTTTTAAGGATGGTATAGACAAAATCCCCTATCCCATAAGCTATTGATGTTGAATGCTTGCGACTTATGCGTCGGACAAGTAGACCGATCATTTTGATAAGGCTGTAAAGCGCCCTGTCGGCTAAATTATCACCATCTTCCCAGCTACGCGCCATAGCAGTTACCTCTGTTTTACCATGCGGACAATCGAGGAGTATACGCTAAATTGAAAAAATTATGTGAACTATTTTTTTTATCCTCCTGAAAGCAAATCCCATTCAATAAGGTACTATCCGGGTAATGACAAATGGCTGTTTTCAATAAGCTGTTGAGCCGTAATGAGGCTCTGGAAAAAGTTCGGGCATGGCAGGCTTCGGGAAAAAAAGTTGTGTTTTCAAACGGCTGTTTCGATATTCTGCATGCTGGTCACGTTGAGTATCTGGCAGCAGCAAGAGAGCTTGGCGACGCGCTTATTATCGGCCTCAACAGTGATGCTTCGGTTCGCCGGCTGAAAGGGCCGAATCGCCCCGTTTGCTGTGAAGCGGATCGTGCTGCGGTGCTCTCGGCATTGCTGGTTGTCGATGGCGTCACCCTTTTTAACGAAGATACACCCGAAGAACTTATCGGCACTCTCTTGCCGGACATTCTGGTCAAGGGATCGGACTGGGCGGTCGAGCAGATTGCCGGAGCCAGGGCGGTGCTTGATCATGGCGGCTCTGTTTTAACTCTGCCTTTGCTGGAAGGCCGTTCAACAACCGGCATCATCGAGAAAATCATTCAGCTTCATACTCAAAATAATCTATAGGCAGTGGACCGGATTAAACGCCATATCCTCAAAGTACTGGTGGCATGTTCTGCCTTTGTGCTTCTGCTGTCGCTCACAGCCTTGGTTGTCCTGAACAGTGGAGTGCTTGATCGAATGGCTAAAGATCAGGCTATTGCGCTTTTTAACGAAAAACTGTTCGGTCGGCTTGAACTACAGGAGCTTCATCTTCAGTTTCCCAACAAAGTCACGCTCGTCAATCCGCGTGTTTACGGACCTGGGGAGACAACACCCGCTCTTCAGGCAAGCACCGTCTCTCTGAAATTCAATTTTCTCACCCTCCTTCAGCCTGAAATCAAAAGGATATATCTGCGCCGTCTTACTGCTGATTCCCTGAAGGCAAGGATTGTGACCCGGAAAAACGGCAAGCTCAATCTTGAGCTTATTTTCAAGTCTCGCGACCCCGATACGACAAAAACGCATCTGGAACATTTTTTCTGCAAAAACATCCGGATTAACAACAGCAGCCTCTCCTATAACGGAACTGTCAGCAATCCAGGCAGTCAGCCGCTCGCTGTGAACAACATCAATGGTGAGCTTTCCAAATTCACCGTCAAGAAAAAACTTTTTATTGGAACTCTTGACAAATTACAGCTCAACATTCCTTCGCTTCAATTCTCTTTACGACAGACTTCAGGCCAGTTTTTCTTTTCTGAAACCCGTTCTGAAATCCTTGCCTTGAAAGCGGTGAGTAATAAAAGCAGCGCTGAGCTTTCTGCAACAATCGACCATTTCAACATTTTCTCTCTCCGTCAACTGCAAAAACGGCTTGCCATCAGTAGATCATTTCTTACTGTCGAGAAACTGGCCCTTCATAGCGACGACCTCAGAATATTGTCCCCAAGAGTTGCTCTCCCCCCTGGCCTCTATACTCTTAAAGGCAACGCAAGAGGTAAAAAAGACGATATCGAGATTCTTGACGGGCAACTGACTCATCTCAACAGCAAAATAGCCATAAAGGGCGAGCTGCTTAATCTGAGCAACAGAAAAGCCTTTGGCTACCGCCTTACCTGCGACAGTTCAAGAATTGCCGCACCATTTGTTGAGTCACTCCTTAAAGGGAGCTCCTATAAGGATCTGGCCAGTAAAACCGGCAATATTACCGTTTTTGGCCATGCACAGGGAAGCCTGACCGCTATGAAAACAGATGTCACTACGCTCTCCTCTCTCGGTGAAGCGTCACTGCGTGCTGAAGCATCAAGAAAAACTCCTGAACAGCTTATCGGTAAGGGTACTTTTGTACTGAAAGGCTTTAAACCCCACAAACTCCTGGCAACGAATAGTGTTGAAAACACGCTGCTCAACGCTTCCGGCAGTTTTGAAGGGCGGGCAGACAACAATAAAATCAACCAGCTTACACTGGATGTAAAGCTTGCCAATTCATACTGGCGAAATCAACCGCTCAACGTGGGAACTGTCGCCATCAAGTATGACAAAGCTTTGCTGAACACAAGCCTCTCATTGAAGAACAAACTGACAACTTTCACTCTTGATGGAGCAATCGATTTTGCCGATAAAACTCCCCGCTACCACGCTTCAGGTAAAACTGGAGGACTTGATCTTTCAGGTATACTCCGTTCAAATACCTTTAAAACTGACTTGAACGGCGTTTTCTCGGTTCAAGGATCGGGATTTGATCCAAAGAATCTGAATGTTGCTGCCGTCATGCTGTTTTCCCCCTCCTCTATCGATGGCTTTCAACTTAAAGACCGCTCAAAAGCAGCTTTCGAAATAACCCAGTCGTCCGGATCTACTCGAACAAGCCTCAGCAGCGATTTTCTTGATGTGCTTGCTGATGGCGACTGTTCACTTGAAGAACTGATCGCTCTCGGCAGGATTGCCGGCTCAGGCATATCAAGGGAGGTAGCTGCCCAGAATATCTGGCAGACCACATCACCTGCACAAGCTGCAGCATCGAATTCACTTACAAAGCCATTCACCGTCAACTACCGCATTACGGTAAAAGATATCGCTCCTGTAGCGATGCTTTTTCCCCTTCATGGCCTTACCCTTCAGGGTAGCGCGGAAGGACGGGCCATCTACCGTAAAGGAGATTGTTCAATCACTTCTTCACTCAACCTTGGCCGGTTGCAGCCAGGTAATGATCTCCTTTTGGAAAATCTCTCCATGAAAGCTGACCTGGAGTGCAGCGGCAGAGGAACGCAAAAAGCATCAATCAACGGCAGAGCTTCAGCTGTAACTGTGGCCGGAAATAAAACCGGAACGACGCTCTTTTCAGGACTCTATACACCGTCACGTTTGGACGGCACCATCGACCTTGTTATGCCTGATGCCGCTGAGAACTTTTCGACAAAATTTTCAGCGACAAGGGATGGAAGCAGCTATAACCTGCTTTTTAACCACCTCTTCATAAAAGATGCTTCAGGGATGTGGAAGACAGCCGAGAATACGCGAGTCATGCTATCGAGAACATCAGCGAGGTTTAACCGTTTCACGATATCGAAGGGTTCACAGCAGGCGGTACTGGACGGTGAGCTCAGCAATTCGATGCCTGGCAGTTTTCAATGTGCATTATCAAATATTCAGCTTGATGAGCTCAAGCGCTTTGCAATGAATAGCTCTCTTGATAAGCTTTCCGGTACAATCAATGCCTCGCTTGCCCTCAGCGGTAACCCTGGCGCAAAAACAACCACCATCAAAATAAGCGGAAAGGAGATTCGATATGATAAATTTGAGATAGGCTCCCTGCAGTGGAATGCTCTCCACAGTGGTCATCTTCTTCGTTTTGACATGCGGAGCAGTGCTCCATCAATGAACACTATCGAGGGCAAAGGAACAATTCCTTTTGTGCTCAACTTCTATCCTCTTCAGTTAAAAATTGCAGAATCGGAGCCTATCAGTGCATCACTGAAGTCGGATAATCTTTCCGCCGAGTCCCTGGCATACCTGCTGCCTTTTATTGAATCAGCTGAAGGAGTTATACCGACGACCCTCAAGATCGAGGGTAAAACACCGAAACCCGATATTTATCTGACCACTAACCTGCGTGATACGAAAATCAAGCTTGAACCGACACAGGTTTCATACGTGCTCAACGGAGAGCTCTATGTAACCCCCAGCAATATTGAACTGCGCAATATATCCGTTACTGATAACCTGAATGGAACTGGAAAAATAAACGGTGTCGTAAAACTCGATAAGCTGCAGCCGACAGGGCTGGATCTCGGCGGCAGATTTAGCAATCTTCTTCTGTTCAATAAAAAGGATCGGCAAGATGAAACCTCATTCGGGACTATTACCGGTACAACCAATAACCTTAGAATTCTTGGTACGCTTTCAGAGCCAATTGCTGAAGGAGAATTGAGAATCAATGCCGCAGACTACTCCCTTTACAGGACAGGATCCAATGAGAACGCAAAGTATATTGGCATTAACAAATTTATCTCATTTGCGCCACGGTACCCCTCGCGGAATACACCATCTCTTGAAGCCTTGCATAAGCCAACAAAACAGCATGAATTTTACCACTCGCTGATCGATATCCTGCAAATAAAAAATCTGAGGCTAAGCAGTGCTGAACCGCTCAAGTATACGGTGATTTTTGACCGCATCAGGGGCGAACAGCTTGAAACCTCAATCAATAATCTTTCCCTGATTATCAACAAAAGCGATCAGCAGTATCGATTGTTCGGATCAGTCAATGTCGTTGGCGGCAAATACAAATTTTCCAACACAAACTTTGACCTGCAGGATGGGGGAAAAATCACCTGGAACAATGTTGATATCCGAAGTGCTGTAATGGAGAATCTCTATGGAAGCAAGTACGTAAGCGCAACAAATCAGCAGACCAGTGAAAAGGATAATGTCAAGCTGCTGCTTGCCATTACCGGTACCCTGAATGAACCGCTGGTCACTATGGGATATTATCTCAATGAACAGTCTCAGCCCTACGCATCCTCAAATCTGATAGGTGGGAAATCGAGCCAGATAGACCCTAATGCGGAACTGAATGTCATTTCCATGTTGCTTTCCAAACAGTGGTATGCCCGGCCGGGAAGCACCGCACAGGTTTCAAATATTGCAGTTACAAGCGTAGGAATGTCCGCCGGGTCCGGCCTTCTTTCTTCCCAGTTTTCTAAGGTCATTCAGGATATTGCCGGTCTTGAAAGTTTCAATGTCAACGTAGGAATGGATAAACGCGGAGCACTAAGTGGACTTGACCTCTATGTCGCACTCAGCGTACCCGGTACTGACGGAAAAGTGCGCTTTATCGGTTCTGGAAGCGCGCCAACCCTCAAGGATTCACCCCTTTCCAATTATTATGGCACCGAACAGAAAGTCGAATACCGGATTACTCCAAAAGTCTCTATCGAAGCGTACCGTTCTTACGGGCTGAACGCCAATGGAACATCCAGCAGCAATTTGCAGGCACCTTCGGAAATATGGGGCGCCAGTATCTCTTATAAGGAGCGTTTCCAGACCTGGGAGCAGTTCTGGAAGCGTATAGTTCCCTCATCCGACAAAAATAAATAAGTCGGGCTGTTTTTGTAAATTGATTGCATAGCCAGTGCGGCATTAAACCATACACAGGGATAACGTCTTGAGAGGTAAAAACATAATCATCGGCATCTCGGGTGGCATCGCGGCCTATAAAACACCGCAAATCGTCCGGTTGCTTAAAAAGAGCGGGGCTAATGTCCGGGTAGCACTTACCGATGGAGCTGCCCGTTTTGTCAGTGAACTCGCCCTTGCAACAGTTTCTGAAGAACGGGTATACCGCTCCATTTTTCCCCCTGCAGATACTTCGGGCACCGACTATACACGCCATATCTCTCTGGGTGAATGGGCCGATGCTTTTGTCATCGCTCCTGCTACGGCCAACACCCTTGCAAAAATCAGTGCAGGCCTTTGTGACGACATGCTTACCGCTCTGTTTCTCACGCTGCGACCTCGGAAACCTGTTCTGATTTTTCCAGCTATGGATGGCCAGATGTTTCTCTCTGCTTCAGTCCAGCGAAATATAGCCACGCTTACCGCCCAGGGGTGCAGAGTTATAAACCCTGACAGCGGGGAACTCGCTTCCGGGCTCTGCGGAGTAGGCCGAATGCCGGAACCTGAGTCGATTGTTTCGTCTCTTCAGGAGGCACTGTATTCCACTGCTGCCACCTCTCCCCTTTATGGCAAGTCAGTTGTTGTTACCGCAGGCCCTACACGCGAAAAAATTGATGGCGTGCGTTTCATCTCGAATTACTCATCGGGAAAAATGGGATTTGCCATTGCCCGTGCTGCGGCAAAACGCGGAGCCCTGGTCACCCTCATTACCGGACCGGTTCATCTGGAGACACCTCCTGGAGTAACCCGACTTGATGTTGAAAGCGCGCTGGAAATGCATGATGCCGCACTGAGCTGTTTCAAGAGCTGCAACATCTTTATTGGCGCAGCTGCTGTTTCCGATTATCGCCCTCTCGACCCTTCGGAAGGGAAAATGAAGAAGGAGAACCCTGAAATGGAGCTTACCCTTGTAAGAAATCCGGATATCCTTGCCGAGTTCGGCTTACAGAAAGCTTCAGGACAACTTGCTGTCGGCTTTGCGCTTGAAACACAAACAGGTCTCGGAAATGCCCGCAAAAAACTGAAAGCCAAAAACCTTGACCTTATTGCTTTCAATTTTTTTGATCGAAAAACCTCGGGTTTTGAAGTCGATACAAATATTCTTACCCTGATAGATAACGCGGGTGCCACTACAGAGCTTCCGCTGCTTTCAAAGGATGCAGCCGCAGGAAAACTTCTTGACTGCATTGAAAAACTTTGTGTTTAAAACCGGCATTAACCTCTGAAGAACGTGTGATTGTCATGCAAGGTTCATTATTCGGCAATGATGAACTGTGTCCGCCTGTTCCGGCACAGTCAGAATCATCCGCACAAAAGCTGGCAAAGCTGCTGGATAGTGCAAAAGAGTGCCGTAAATGCAGGCTTGCCGAAACCAGACTGAATTTCGTTTTTGGTGAAGGAAATCCTTGTGCTGATCTTGTTGTTATCGGAGAGGCTCCAGGCGCAGATGAAGATACTTCAGGCAGGCCTTTTGTGGGCCGGTCCGGCCAGCTGCTCGATAAAATCCTTTTAGCCGCAGGATTCCGGCGTGAGGAGGTATTCATTTGCAATATTCTTAAATGCAGGCCTCCCGGAAACCGCAACCCTTTCGCCGATGAAATAGAGTGCTGCATCCCCTTGCTGCACAGCCAGTTGCAGATTGTGAACCCGAAAATCATCCTGGTTCTTGGAAAGGTTGCTGCCAATACACTGTTTGAAAACAATCATTCTTTAGGCTCAATGAGGGGGAAAGTCAAAAAATGGAAAGAGTATGATTGTTTTATTACCTATCATCCTGCAGCCCTGCTTCGCAACCCTCACTGGAAGCATGGGTGCTGGGAAGATATTCAAAGTATGATGCACCATTATAGAGAGATCGCTGGGCAGAAAAATGCTCAATAAATGCCACTGAACGATGATTACGCGATGAATAAAAAAGCAATTGTTGCCATAGATTTTAACACAGATATCGATTTCAGCAAGGAAAGTCGCGTCCCTCCCTATTCAACTGACATTGAGCAGGAGGTATTAGCCTGTATTCTCCTCGAAGACGACCCAATTGAACAGGTTATACAGATATTCGGGGATAACGGAGAGGAGGTGTTCTATGAGCGCCGCCACCAGATCATTTTCAAGGCAATGATGCAGCTTTACAATAAACGGCAGGCGATCGACATTATCACCGTCAGTGAAGAACTGCTGAAAATGAATGAGCTGGAACCTGTAGGCGGAAGGCACTACCTGGCGGAACTTTCCGGCAAAGTTATCAGCGCGGCCAACATTGAGTACTATGCACGCCTGGCAAAAGAAAAGTTTCTCTACCGACGGATGATCTCGATATCGGCTAAAATCTCCGGTGCCGCCTACAGCTCATCGATGGACATTTTTGATCTGGTCGAACATGCCTCACAGCAGTTTTTTAATATTTCCCAGGCTGGCATTAAAAAGAAAGCCTCTTTAATAAAAGAGCTTGTGAAAAATGGTATCCGGATGCTCGAGAGCCTTAGGGCATCGCAATCATCGGTTACCGGCGTGGGGTCGGGTTTTTCTGAGCTCGATCAGCTTACTGCCGGGTTTCAGCCTTCTGATATGATCATCATAGCGGCAAGGCCATCTGCCGGTAAAACTGCACTGTCGCTGGCATTAGCCCGTAATGCAGCTGTGGACTTTGATACTCCTGTCCTTTTTTTCAGCCTTGAAATGGCTGAGGTGCAGCTGGCTATAAGGCTTATGTGCGCTGAGGCTTATGTTGAATCACAACTTGTCAGAACCGGTCGTATAACGCCGGAGATGATGGGCAGGATCATCAACAGCATGGATAAGCTTAATGAGGCGAAACTCTTTATTGACGATACTCCCGGTATTTCCATTATGGAACTTGCCGCCAAAACCCGACGGATGAAGCAGGAGCATAATATCGGTATGGTGGTAGTCGATTATCTTCAGCTGGTAACTCCTGTACGAGACGGCAGAACAAATCGTGAACAGGAAATCGCCCAGATATCGCGTTCACTGAAAGCACTGGCCAAGGAACTCAATATTCCTGTCATCGCCCTTGCACAGCTTAACCGTTCAGTCGAGCAACGCTCAGGTGACCGAAGACCGCAGCTCAGCGATCTCAGGGAGTCAGGCTCTATTGAACAGGATGCTGATGTCGTGATGTTCCTGTCAAGACCGGAAATGTATGGCAAAACAACGTTTGAAGACGGTTCGTCAACAAAAGATGTTGTTGAAATTGTCATCGGGAAACAGCGAAACGGTCCGATTGGCGATATACGCTTGTTATTCCTGAAAAACTATGGACGGTTTCAGTCTACGGCCAATAGCTACATCTCCAGTGCCGCAGGGTCAGGAGACCCTCATGAACAGAACCATTATATTCCTTCATTGCCTGAACCAGGACAATCACTAGCTGGCGCTTTTATTACCGATGATGACGCACCTTTTTAACCCCCCATTATGCAAGAAAAAAAAGACCCATTGCCCTCCACGCGCAGGCTTATAATACCTCAGGAACCTGCCGTAAAGCATCCTGAAGAGAGCTATACAGGAATCGGAGCATCGAGAGGCATTGC
>CAINOC010000110.1 GCA_903851385.1 uncultured Chlorobiaceae bacterium
ATATGCATTTCAACCGATATTGACGTACAAATCGGAGATTTTATTGGATTTATGGAAATAATCCAAAGAATTCATTTTCAAGTCGGTAACGGTATAAAAACGCCATATTCTATTTTATTATTATAACCTACAGGGATTTATGTTTTCAACAGTTGGACACTAGTGTCGAAATATGATAAAGTTAAAACGTAAACCACTAAAAAAAAGAATGAAGAGAACGCTCTGCATATGCACAGGCGTGATGCTTGATCTCTTCAGCTCTCCCAAGCATCAGAGCTAATACCACTTTCGCTACCACACAATTACACTCCTTCGAT
Source organism: uncultured Chlorobiaceae bacterium (assembly GCA_903851385.1). GTDB lineage: Bacteria > Bacteroidota > Chlorobiia > Chlorobiales > Chlorobiaceae > Chlorobium. The sequence goes on from CAINOC010000110.1 coordinate 318, forward strand.
ATAGTATAGATGCGGATGTAGGACATAAGCCGTCATAGGTGCATTAATTTTTCAACATTGTTATTCTTTTTTTACAGGACTCTAAAACTCTTGCGATGGGATGAATAAACTCCTGACAGTTCAAGTCGGGTTTTGTAATGCCTATTGGTGGATGGAGTGAAACTAATAGGCGTTATATAAGGTGTGGATGGATCCCTCACAGGAGTTAGGGATGACACGGAGCGGATATTTGCTATTCTTGTTATACGTCATTTATCGCCTTGAAATACATATACTTAAGCTGTAGTAATGGCTATGTTTTGCGTAGTTGAACATAAGGAGTTATATGAAGTTCAGGATTGATAAGAGGAGGATGCTGCCGCATCAGGTGGCGTTTTGGGAGTTGCCGAATTTTGTGAAGCTGCTGGTTGGCGGGTATGGGTGTGGGAAAACGCATATCGGGGCATTGCGGTCGATTTATGACAGTTTTGTGAGTGCTCCGGCTCCGCATTTGTATGTGTCGCCTTAGTATAAGCAGGCGTGCAAAACGGTGCATTGGATGGTGTGGATTTTGGCTGGGGAAGCTTTAAAGGAACGAATCAATGAATAAAAGCTGTTTAAAGAATAACTTTATACTTGCGTTCTGTAATCCTGATTGCATTGGTTTTTTTTCTTGTTTGGCATGTGAACTGGAATGGTTTGGGATTGTAAAATTCCTGTAAATTATCACCGGAAAGCGAAGTTGAGAATAGCATCTAACATCTAACATATTGTTATATATAATATTATAGGGATATAATTTTTATTTTTTATATGAAACAGCTCTCGTTACTGCTGCTTGTGTTTGCAGCTCTCCTTTTTTCTTCTACTGCACCAGCGGAAAACATCAAGACACCCAAAAAAATGGAACAGCACAAGCCCTCCAATCCATATTATTCCCGCACTGATAAGGCGAAACTCAATCTGCCCGATGCGGTGTGGAAGAAAGTGCTCTCCCCGGAGGTCTACGCAGTAGCCCGTAAAAAAGAGACTGAGTCTGCATTTTCCGGTAAGTTCTGGGACTATACCGGTAAGGGTACCTACTACTGTGTGGCATGTGGCAACGCCCTTTTTCGTTCCGATGCGAAATTTGCCTCTACCTGCGGCTGGCCAAGTTTTTTTGAGGCGGTGCGAAAAGGGAGTGTAATCTATATCCCGGATCGTTCATACGGTATGGTAAGGACTGAGGCTCTCTGTGGAAGGTGCGGCGCACATCTTGGCCATCTCTTTGACGACGGCCCTCCCCCTACCGGAAAGCGCTTTTGCATGAACTCGGTCGTGCTCGATTTCGTCCCGGACAAGCAAGGAGCCACAAAAGTACAATAGCGTTCAGTGTGCCGATGAAAGATCGACCTTTTCCCCTTTCGGTATCCTGATCAGAAGAAGCAGAGGCATTGCGAGAGCAAAGAGGAGTGCAATAAGCATAAATGCATCCATGTAAGCCAGCTGGTGGCTTTGAACTGTAACAGTGCCTTCAAGTGCTTTTATACCTGCAAGTTCTGCTTCATGCTGCGACATGCCTGCTTTCATGGCTGCAAGTTGCTGTACGCTCTCAAGCCTTGTGACCATAGCGGGATCATAGGGCGAAAGGTGGCTGAGAAGCTCCACCCTGTGTGCCGCTACCCGCCTTGCGATATAAGTATTGGTTATCGCAATGCCGAACGAACCACCAAGCTGGCGTACCATGTTATTGAGCCCGGTTGCCTGTCCAATATCTTTGCCGTGCAGCCCTGCAACAGCGAGCATGGTAACGGGAATGAAAATAAACCCAAGACCGAAACCGCGTAACAGGAGTATCCAGAAAAAGTTTTCCGCTCCCGACTGCATGGTTTGCTGGCCGAGTTCCCAGCAGAAAACTGTAAAGGCCACCATACCTACAGCCATTACCTTTTTAGGGTTTACGCCCCGTTGCAATGCGATGCCGAGCGGAAGAGAGATTATTCCTGTCACAATACTGCTCGGAAATAGCACCAGTCCTGTCAGCAGCGCAGTAAAGCCGAGCAGTCGTTGCACAAAGACAGGAAAGACAAAGAGCGATCCATAGAGACCATAACCAACGATAAAGGTAAGCACAGCACCGATTGCAAGGTTTTTGCTTCGGATCAGCACCCTCAGGTCAACTGCAGGTTCTTTGGTGTGCAGCTCCCACCAGACAAATGCCAAAAGTGAAATAGCGGCTATGAAGGTAAACCAGGTGATATAGTCGGTTTCAAACCAGTCTTTCGCCTCTCCCCGTTCAAGAATGAACTGTAGCGATCCAATGCCGACAGCAAGCAGTCCGATGCCGGTCCAATCGATTTTTGTGACTGCGTGCTGAACTTTCGGTTCCCTGAGAAAAGTAAAGGCAGACCATGCGGCAAGCAGTCCGACCGGTATATTGACAAAAAAGCACCAATCCCATGAGAAGTAATCAACAAGAAAGCCTCCCAGCAGCGGCCCTATGGTTGGGCCGAGCACAAGTCCCATGGAAAAAATACCGGTTGCCTTGCCGCGTTCTTCTGGGCGGTATGTTTCGTAAAGAATAGCCTGTGATGTCGGGAGGAGAGCACCACCGCCGAGGCCCTGCAGGAAGCGGAAAATCACTAGGGCCCAGATATTCGGGGCCATGCCGCAAAGCAGGGATGCAAAGGTAAAAAGCAGAATCGAACCGATATAATAGTTTCTCCGACCGAGCAGATTTCCAAGAAAGCCGGAAAGAGGGATCACAATAACGTTGGCAATGGCATAACTGGTGACCACCCATGCAACATCATCGATACTGGCCCCAAGGTTCCCGCTGATCTGGGTGAGCGCAACATTCACAATGGTGGTGTCGATCAGTTCAAGCATGGCTGAAACGATCACCGTCAAGGTGATGATTATTTTCCTGAATCCAGTGTCATAGGTATGGGCTGGATTCGGCAGCATTGCCGCTACCGCGACCCCATTCTGTTGTTCAACTCTTGCCATACGTTGCTTACGCTTTCTTATCAGTAATTGCTGTCCTTTCTTCTAACCTGCTCCTTTGTCATTCCGAACCCCTCTTGCAGGGTGAGGAATCTATCTTGACGATCGAGCCTATCTCATTTAATCTTAACGTCCACAACCACGTTCATGCCAGCGGCAAGTTGATGATCCTTGTCAGGCTGTTCGGTAAAGACGATTTTAACCGGCACCCGCTGTGTGACCTTTATAAAGTTGCCGCTTGCATTGTCGGGTGGAAGCAGGGTGAACTTTGCACCGGTCCCCGCTGAGAGAGACTCCACCTTCCCTTTGAACTCTTTATCAGGGAATGCATCAACCTTGATGGTCACTGGCAGTCCGGGATGTATTTTGTCAAGCTGGGTCTCCTTGAAATTCGCAACAACCCATAGCTCGCTGCTGCCGACCAGAGCAATGAGTTGCTGCCCTGGGGTAACGTATTGGCCCGGTTCAATATTCTTTTTTGAGATATGTCCTGCAGCCGGCGCTATAATATTGGTGTAGGATAACTGCAGTTCGGCATTGTGGAGTTCTGCTTCCTTCAATCTGACCTGTGCGGCAGCAGCTTTCTGCTGTCCTACGGTTGCAGAATGTTGTGATGAGGATGCGTCGGCACCAGCACGGATGGCATCGAATTCAGCCTGTGAGATCACATCCTGCTGCCGAAGGGTGCTGTTGCGCCGGAGATCGGCACCGAGTTTCCGTTCGGTAGCTGATGCTGCTCCTGCGTTTGCTTCTGCCGCCAGAACGGATGCACGGGCATTCTGCAGGGCAGCTTCTGCCATTTCGCGTTTGATCCGGTAATCCGGAATATCAAGGATGATGAGAGTATCGCCCTTCTTTACTTGTTGATTGGTTTCTACAAGTACTTCATGTACAGTTCCGGGAATTCGTGAAATGATCGGATAGACATCTCCTTCAATCTGGGCGTTGTCCGTGTCAACGTACTGAAAAGAGTGGTAGAGGCTCATGCCGCCCCAGATCAGTCCGACAGTAATAACAACACCTGCAATAATAATGCGCAGCGGATTCGATGCCTTTACAGAGTCTTTGCCGGAGGTCGGGTTTCCAGGGATTGTCTTTGAATCAGTTTGTTCCATGTTATTGCTTGTTGTTGTCGTGAAGAGTATCATTTTGAAGATTGTCCTGAACTGCATTCCCGTTGTTGTTCGGCATTTTAAGAATCACAACTGGGCATGGAGCCTGCCGCATAACTGTTTCTGCAGTGCTTCCAACCAGAAGCCGTCCTATGGCAGTAGCACCGTGCGAACCCAGGAGAATCATATCTGCGTTATGTTCTTTTGCATAAACGAGAATCTCGGCAGCAGGGTCGCCATATGCAACAGTAAATATGGCATCAGCTTTACGGTGAGAAAGCATGTCGCTGTATCGCGAAAATTCATGTAAGTGTTTTCTCAGCAGGTGATCATGATTATTTTCTGCTGGCGCCACATAGAGAAGAGTGAGCTCTACATCACGAGAGTATATCGCGGCTGCATAGCGCACTATAGAATCCGCAACGGCGGAAAAATCTACGGCGCAGATTAATTTTTTAAGCGAAGTCGTCATGTTACCAGAAAATCTCCCCGGTTGCACGTTTCAGCGTATAGTTGCTTATTACATAGGCATAGCCAGCCTGGAGTCTCGCAAGTTCTGCCTCAGAAAGTGACGCTTCAGTGTTAAGCATGTCGAGTACTGTCGCCATGCCGTTTTCATACCGTGCTCTCACATGTTCGGCTGCAAGCTTGGCTTGTTGCACCTGTACTTCAGTCGTAGTTATTTTTTCCGATGCGGTTTCGAGGGCATGGGTTGTCTCTTCGACATCTGATTTGACCTGCTGCTGGGTATCAAACTTTCGGTTCGCAGCGGCATGCATGAGAGCTGTCGCCTCCTGACGTTCAGCACTGGTTTTGAATCCGCTGAAAAGAGGTACCTCAAGATGCAGGCTGCCCACAAAATTTTCACGGATTTCATTAATATCAGGCATGAGGCCATTGGTGACACCGTAGGATGCGCTGCCGGATACTACAGGAAGTCCGTCTTTCATCGCGATGGAGCGTCGCTGTTCAGCAGCATGTTCATGTTCGTTGGCAAGTTGCATCTCAAGGCGCTGCTCTAAGGCTTGCTTTACAAGTTCGGTGTTTTCATGACCAGTCGGAGTGACAGCAAACGATCCCTGAATATTGAGCGGCACGTTGTCAGCGATACCTGTCAGGCGTCGCAGGGTCAGTTCCTGGCGGAGCAGCTCATGCCGCAAATCAAGCATTTTGCTCTTTGCAGCTGCGATTCGTACTTCGGTGGAAAGAACATCAAATCTGGTCGCAGCACCTGTCTTGTAGCGTTTTGTTGTGAAGTCGAGAGCCTTGCTGAGTGCTGTGATCTCTTTCTCTTCCACCTTTATATTTTCCCTTATAAACAGAATCCCGTAAAAGAGTTGAACAGCCTGAAACGAGAGCTCTCTTCGGGATAGTTCAAGAGTATGTTCAGCTGTTTTTTTCCCTGTCTTCGCCAGATCGACCGTAGAGCCTCTTTTACCGAAGTCAAACAGGGTTGCCTTGGCGGTGACTTTAGCTTCATAGTTGTTATTCGGGGCAAACTTGAGCATGGGACTTCCAAAAAAGCTCATTTCAGAAACAGGGTCAAGATAGGTGTATCCCGCGCTGGCTGAGATCTGTGGAAAATATGCGCTTCTGCTCTGGGTAATTCGGGCATCGGCCGCACCTATATCATCGGCCGCAGCCTTCAATGCCGGATTGTTTTCACGGACCATGCGTATCGTTTTTTCAATCGTAAGCGGTTCTTCAGCACCCATTGCCAGTAAAGGCCAGGAAAGCATCAGTGCAGTTGCTGCGACTCTAACAGTTCCTGTCAAAATTCTATTCATAAGAGCTCGATGATTTGTTCTGTTATTGTTCTTATACATCCAGAAGCGTAGGCTTGAACATGTCATGTACACTATAAATTGCAATTTACATGCCAGACAACGAAAACAGGGCAATAACAGCTGCAGCCCTTGTTCTATAAGGGGGTTAATTCTTGTTACTCGTACATGGATTCTGAAAAAGTCAGAAAATTCTGTATACTGTGTTCCTAATATTTCAGAATACCTTGAAATAACTATTGCGTTATGAGTATTTCTTCTGTTCATGAAGCACACCTTCTGATGCAGTACGTCAGTGATGCGGTTGGTTCTATTCGCGATCCTGACGAACTTTTCCGGACAGTTACAGACAAGCTTCGCCTGGTATTTGAGTTTGATTCCGTTGTTATTATCACTTTTGACAAAGAACGGCGGTATAGCAATGTTATTTTTGAAATGCTTCGATTTCAGGTCCCTGAAAGTTTAGAACGCAAAAAAAGGCCGATTGCCGGGTCATGGATTGAGCCGCATATGGCTGATTCGAAGGTTTCGGTTTTCAATATTAAAGAACTTCTTGACCGTTACCCGGCTGATTACCCTGTTCCGCATGTTCTTTACGATGCTGGCATGCGCCAGGTTGTGTTTTCGCCGCTTCGGACAGGCGGTAAGGTTATAGGGTTTCTCAATTTTGTGACAAAAGAAGAAAAAAACTGGTCGGAGAGCGATAAAGAACTGCTTGCCACCCTTTCATCTCCAATCGCAGTCGCAGTCAGCAATACCCTTGCATACGAGGAGCTTCGTCTCCGTGAAGCCCAGACAGTTATGCAGCTTGGCGTCAACAATGCCCTGCTGACCATAAAGGACCGGAACAGGATGCTTTTGGCTGTTTGTGAGCAGATAGATAAACTGGTGCCCTGTACGTTTCTTGGTATTCGTGTGATGGGTGATGATGGCAGGTTTCGTCTTTACGACAATTTCATGCGTGAAGGGGGGAGTGGCTTTTTTCCTGTCTCTTCGGCTGAAAAGCTTGCTATTGCCGATGTTGAAGAGATAGCAAAAGAGAGCTTTTCGTTGATTGCAAATCCAGGATGTTATGGCGGAGAGGCTTTTCTTCGTCTTTGCGCAACGTATCGCATACTGGCGCTTGCCCGTGAAAAATTTGGTGTCTGCTCTCTGATAACTTTGCCGTTATGGGATACCCCGGGAAGTCGTGCTGGTCTCATTATTTCCGATACTTCCCGCTCTTTTGATGAGCACGACCAGGCTACGGTAAGCCTGATTGTTCCACAGCTCTCCCTTGCATTGCAGAACTATCTTGCATTTGAGGAGATCGATGAACTCCGCCGCAAGCTCGAAGGGGAACGTACCTGTCTTATTGAAGAAATCAAGGCAGGGCATAATTTTGAAGAAATCATCGGCAACAGTGCCCCTCTGGCGGCGGTGTTGCATCGTGTAAGTCAGGTGGGTCCGACCGATGCCACCGTATTGATCGAGGGAGAAACAGGCTCCGGAAAAGAGCTTTTTGCCAGGGCGCTTCATAATCTGTCTATCCGCCGGCAGCGCGCACTGATCAAGATTAATTGCGCAACATTGCCCGGCACTCTTATTGAATCGGAGCTTTTCGGCCATGAAAAAGGAAGTTTTACCGGCGCAATAGAAAGGCGGATCGGCAAGTTTGAACTGGCTGAAGGCGGAACTATATTTCTTGATGAAATTGGCGAACTGCCGCTGGAGCTGCAGGCAAAACTGCTTCGTGTTCTTCAGGAACGTGAGCTCGAAAGGCTTGGCGGAAAAACAGTGATCAAGGTTGATGTGCGTGTCATTGCCGCTACAAACCGTGATCTTGCAAAAGAGGTCGCTGAAGGCAGGTTCCGGGAAGATCTTTATTTTCGTCTCAATGTTTTCCCTCTTTCCATACCGTCGCTGAGTGAGCGGCGTGAGGATATCCCAATGCTTGCAGCACACTTTGTCGTAAAATTTTCAAGGGAGTTCGGCAAGCCTCTCCGTATGTTCAAAGAGAGCGATATGCAGCGCCTGGCAGCCCGCGAGTGGAAAGGCAATATCCGTGAACTCGCTCATCTCGTTGAACAGGCAGTTATTGTTTCTGAAGGCCCATCGCTTGATTTTTCAACAATTTTGTCTCTTCCTGAGCCATCCGTTGAACGCCCCATTCCTGCAGAGGGTAAAACCATGCACGATTTCGAGCTCGATATTGCCCTGATGGAAAAGGAGCTGATCCTTGATGCCCTGGAACGCTCAAACGGCAGGGTAAGCGGTACTGGCGGAGCTGCCGAGCGCCTTGCCATGCACCCCAAAACCCTCTACTCCCGTATTGAAAAGCTCCGTATTCAAAAGCGCTATCAATAGTCCCCTCGCAAACTCAGCACTCAGCACTCGTCCCTCAGCACTGTTGCTCCAGCTATCCGCAAACAGCGCGTATGGCACTAGCAACAATCGGGATCCCCTCAGCGATCTGCTCAGGGGTGTTGTTGCAGTAGGAGAGTCGCAGCGAATTGTTTTGTCTTCCGGCAGGATCAAACGTTTTTCCTGCAACAAACACAGCCCCGCCTTCGATGGCCAACGTCATTATCCTTGTTGCATCGGCCTCATTCGGAAGGATGAGCCAGATGTAAAATCCCCCTCGAGGTTCATTCCACTGCACATAGTCCGGCAGGTGTTCCCTGAGTGCTGAAACCATGGCAGCCGCTCTTTTTTTATATTCCTGCCGTACACCGGCAACATAGCTGTATATCTGGCCGGAACGAATGAATGCATCGGCCAGCACCTGGGTGAAACTCGGCGAACAGGCATCAGCTGACTGTTTGATGAGTTCACATTTAGCATAAATTTTTTCCGGTACCAGCATCCATCCAAGCCTCAGGCCTGGACCAAGAATTTTGGAGAACGAACCGGTATAGCACACATTGATGCCGTCCGGATTAATAGCCTTGATCGGTTTGAGGCGCTCCTGATCCTCCTCGAAAAAATAGAGATCCCCGTACGCATCATCCTCAATGAGCGGAATGTTGGTTCCCTGAAGTATTGCAATAAGCTGCTCTTTGCGTTCGGCAGTGTAGAGTATACCTGCCGGGTTGTGGAAATACGGGGTGATATAGAGAAACTTCGCCTTTTCATTTCTGTTGATTTCCTGACGCAGCCCTTCTATCGAAATGCCGTCGCTGTCAACCGCAATTCCTCTCAGTTCAGCATCATAAGAGCGGAAAGCTGAGAGCGCCCCGATAAAGCAAGGTTTTTCGACAAGAACCGGTTCCGCAGGGTCAATAAAGGCTTTGGCCAGTATGTTGAGTGCCTGTTGGGAACCTGTTGTAATGAGCAGCCGGTTTTCCTTTACCGGCAATCCCTTCTTTTCGAGAAACCCTTCAAGTGATTCGAGGAGCGAAGGGAGGCCGGGTGTCGGTCCGTATTGAAACGCAGCCTGTTTTTTTTTGATATCAAGCTGCGCGTAAAGCTCTTCGACTGCCTGAACAGGAAAGAGGTCATTTCCGGGCATCCCGCCGGCGAAAGATATAATGTCTGGTCTTGAGGCCAGGGTCATGAGATCCCTAATTTCGGAAGAGCGAAGTGACGATACTGCTTTTGAAAACCTGGGCATGAGAGCGTATGTAAGTTAAACCTGGATGACATCGCCTTCCTTGAGAAGCTCCATTTTGTGCTCCTGAAGGACGTCGATAATTTTCTGAAGAGACTCCGCCCTGATGACGACTGTCGCCTTGCACTCTCCTGAAGCAAAGGCATACATGTACTCTATGGCGACATTGTTGTCAGAAATGATCTGGAGCGCCTTGTGCAGTCCTCCGGGTCTGTTAGGAATAATCATGCCCACAACATCGGTAACCTTGACGGTAAACCCCTTTTCTTTAAGCACCTGCGCAGCAAGTTCAGGTCTTCCTACAATCATGCGCAGAATACCATAATCAGCCGTATCGGCAATACTGAACGCCGAGATATTAATGTCGTTGTCAGCAAGAATTCCGGTCAGTTCAGTCAGCCGACCTGTCTTGTTTTCGAGAAACACCGATAATTGCTTGATAATCATGGCATAACCTCATTTTAATAATGATCAACCAGCTCTAAGTTACAATAAAGTCAAAAGTCCTGATAAAAAGCTATTCCGTTCCCTCTCTCAGTCATTTCGAAACGCAGTGAGAAATCTTTTTTCTCAGCATTCATAACTCATTCCTCGTCCCACTCTGAATATCGATCAACTGATTCCATTGCTTTTTTAATTGCCGATTACAAAACTTCCTGAGTTCTCTCATCTGAACCAACTCACCGCCTTTATCAGCATTACGTGCTACTTTTGCCTTTCCTGCGTCGGTTCGCGGGCCGGTTGATTTCGCCCACGGCTTCCAATGTTGTATCATCTCCGATTGCCGTGCCCTTCGCTCTGCTGACCATGCATTTGCCCTTGGCTTTGTCATGCTTCAATAGTTTGTTTTGCTCAATTTTTAATTTTTTCAGAGTTTTACTGTCGGCATCACTCCCTCTGTGAAGCGTATTGTTTACCTGCTGTGGACCATTGTTGATGTTGGCCTGATTGGTTATTACGGTTTGCCGGGGGTTCTTGATATTTACGAGGGTCTCAATCGTTGCGCGACTCTGGTTCTGAGCCTTCAAGGCCATACGCATATACGCATCAGTCTTTTCAGAATCCTTGCTATCACTTGATTGTCTTGCCATATCGGCGAAAATAGCGTTCAACGCTACAGCTTGTCCAATAAGTATTCCTTCAATTCCTTTTGTCTCGCCGCTATGAAACTCATCCATTTGCCTGTGAATCTCGCCAACCATATCGCAAGGCGGGATATCCCCGATAGGATTAAACTTTTTCAGTACTGAAGCTGCATTTCCCGGACCGCTCAAGACATACTCTGCAGCCCTTGCACCACTTGATCGTTCATCTCCCGGTGCTTTTTTAATGATGTGTAAGTGTTTGGGTAGACTCTCCAGTTCAACTTCCTCCGGGACAACGATCCCCAGTTTAATCCTCTCCATTTCAACCCTCTCCAAAGCATTCATCTCTTCCTCTTTCATGATTGATGTTTTAATGGTGAGGTTTAAAAAGTCAAACAGATAAAGCGATTACGGAGCATCCTTTATTATTGTAAGTTACGTTTGTCGATTACCCGTTTTGCTTTGCCCATGCTTCGCTCGATAGTGCCTGGTTCAACCAGCCTGATACTTGCGCTGATACCGAGGGTGCTGGATATATTGGCCTTGATCCGGTGGCGCAGTCCTTCGAGCTCTTTTACCTCATCGGAAAAGAACTCCTCTTCAATTTCCACCTGAATTTCCATGGTGTCGAGGTTGTTTTCACGATCGACCACAATCAGGTAGTGAGGTTTTGTTTCACTCATTTCAAGCAGTACCGATTCCACCTGTGAAGGGAAGACATTGACACCCCTGATAATGAGCATATCGTCCGTACGGCCCACGCATTTTTCCATGCGCACAAGCGTCCTGCCGCATTCGCATTTATCAGCATGAAGGCGGGTCAGGTCTCGGGTCCGGTAGCGGATAAGCGGCATAGCCTCTTTTGTAGCCGGAGTGAATACCAGTTCGCCAAGTTCACCGTAGGGGAGCACCTCACCGGTATCGGGGTTGATGATCTCAGGGATAAAATGGTCTTCAAAAATATGCATCCCTCTCTGAAACTGGCACTCCATCGAAACGCCGGGGCCGATAATTTCAGTGAGACCGTAAATATCAAAAGCTTTGATACCAAGCACCTGTTCAATTTGCGCGCGCATCTCCTGTGTCCATGGTTCGGCGCCGAACACTCCGGCTTTGAGTTTTATCTTTCTTGGGTCAATTTTTTCCTCGACGAGGGACTCGCCGATAAAGGCAGCATAGGATGGCGTGCACGCGAGTACGGTAGAGCCGAAATCTTCAATGAGCTGCAGCTGTTTTTTTGTGTTACCGCCTGAAATTGGTACAACAGAAGCCCCTACTTTTTCCGCCCCATAGTGGAGGCCAAGTCCACCGGTAAAGAGACCGTAACCATAAGCGACCTGAATGATGTCAGCTTTTGTCACTCCCGCCATGGTGAGCGAACGGGCAACAACTTCGCTCCACATTTGAATATCGTTATGCGTGTACCCGACCACTGTCGGTTTGCCAGTGGTGCCGCTTGAGGCATGAAATCGAACGATATCCGGCTGAGGCACGGCAAAAAGGCCGAAGGGGTAGTTGTCTCGGAGGTCTTGCTTTGTCGTGAAGGGCAGTTTTTTCAGCTCTTCAATTCCTTTGATGTCACCGGGTTCGATACCTGCTTCCTTCAGTTTATTGCGGTAAAAGGGAACTGTGTCGTAGACCCGTTTCACCATCTCTTTTACCTGCTTGCCTTGAAGTTTCAGGAGCTCTTCCCGCTCCATACACTCGTAATGCTTGTTCCAGATCATGGCTCTGTCGCTTGAGTTTGAGATAATTCCTGTCCTTTTCTGAATGCCCTGATGTTAATGTCAACAATATCCGGGCCTTTTGCATGAAAAAGCTCTCCGATGGCCGATTCAAGCTGTTCAGTGGCAATCCCGATATAAGGTGCTGCTGCACCGAGCATTACCATGTTTGATGTTCTTGCATTGCCAGCCTCCCTCGCAAGTTCTGCCGCATTCACTAGCACCGGCCGATTCGTTCTGTTCAGCTCAGCGAGGATATCTTCAATTGCCGGATAGTTCTCAACGTTGACAAATGGGTCTATAGAGGTAATGATCCTGCTTTCGGGAGCCAGAAATGGCAGATAGCGAAGCGCTTCATGAGGTTCAACAGAGAGAATCATTTGGGCTGTTCCTTCGGCGATAAGATCAGAATAGATCTCTCTGTCGGAAATTCTCAAGTGCGACTGAACAGCGCCTCCACGCTGGCTCATTCCATGAACTTCTGTCTGACGGATAGTGAGGTTGCTTTGCAGGGCGGCCCGGCCTATTACAGCCGCGATGGAGAGTATCCCTTGTCCCCCTACTCCAGCAAGAATAATGTTGATATGCATAGTGTGTTGTTACGTGCTGGCCACCTTGGTTCGTTTTTTCCGTGCAGCTGTTTCAATACATTCACGCTGCGCAATAACTACCGATACCCCGTCATAGGAAATTTCTTCCTTGAGTACCGTCATGTTTTCCTCTAGATGCGATTTCAGCGGGACGATGGTTCTGAGGTGCTTCTCCTCAACGCCGAGTCCCCTGCAGATATCCAGAAGCTTTGAGCCTGTTGCAGACGATTGCTGACCACCGGTCATAGCTGTGGTATCATTATCAGCGATGATAACAGTGAGCGGCGACCGGTCGTTAATGGCATCAAGCAGGCCGGTCATACCGGAGTGCGTAAACGTCGAATCACCGATAACCGCCACTGCCGGCCGCAGTCCTGCATCTGCCGCACCTTTGGCCATAGTTATCGATGCGCCCATATCGACGCAGGTATGAATTGCATTGAATGGCTCCAGAGCGCCAAGTGTGTAGCAGCCGATGTCTGAAAAAACATGGTGCTCTCGAAATGAGCTCATGACCGCGGTAAGTGCGTCGTACAGGTCACGATGGCCACACCCTTTGCAGAGAGCTGGCGGTCTTTGAACAACAATATCGGGAACCGGCATTACAGCCTTTGGTTCAATGCCAAGTCCACTGGCGATAATATCAGCATTGAGTTCTCCTGCTCGAGGCAGCGATCCGTCCATTCGTCCCTTGATGTTCTGATTGCCAAAATAACCTCTCAGCAGCTCTTCGTAGACTGGGTATCCCTCTTCGGCGACAAGAATGGTATCGCAGGATGTAAAGAAGTTTTCAACCTGTTTTCTCGGAAGCGGATACTGTCCGATTTGAAGAACAGGAAAGTCAAGTCCAAAGGTTTGACGAACCTCCATTGTATAGTTAAAGGCAATGCCGAATGCTATAACCCCTCTGGAGCCGGTTCCTGTGATAAGGCGGTTAAGCCATGACTGTTCTGAACGTTTTTCAAGCTCCTTCTGCATTCCCAGGAGCACATTGTACTGTCGTCGGGCATTCTGCGGAATGAGTACAAAGCGTTCAGGGGCATAGAGGGCATGAAGGGAGTTCTGCATGCGAGCGAGAGTGCGCTCCACTCCTGCACGTGAATGAGCCAGCCGGGTGGTAAGCCGGAGGAGTACAGGAAGCTTGACTGATTCAGAGAGATCAAAAGCCTCACGGGTTGCGGTGTACAGATCCTGCTGAGAAGAGGGTTCTAGTACAGGCAGCATGGCAAATTTGCCATAGACGCGGCTGTCCTGCTCGTTTTGCGATGAATGCATTGATGGGTCATCAGCAACCGCAACGACAAGCCCCCCGTTGACGCCTGTAATGGCTGAGTTTATGAATGCATCAGCGGCCACATTCAGTCCGACATGTTTCATGCAAACCAGACTTCGCTTACCGGCATAAGACATGCCGAGAGCCGCCTCATAGGCCGTTTTTTCGTTGGCAGACCAGGACGATCGAACGGGTTGTTCCTGGGCATCACTGTTTTTCTGAATGTATTCGGTGATTTCGGTCGAAGGGGTTCCGGGGTAGGCATAGACGCCAGATATCCCTGCGTCAAGGGCACCAAGAGCAATCGCTTCAGCTCCCAGCAAAAGGTGTTTGTTCATGCAATAAAAAGTTTTCCCCCAAAGATCAGCAATTATTTCTTTCGATGCCAATGAAATCAGCCTGAGATGAGGAGAAGGGGAGGTTTTTTTATAAGTCCCAGGTCATATAGGCCCTATCAAACTCAATAATAGGTCGTTATTTCCTCAAGAGACTTGCGCTTTTTCGGCACAGGCAGTGTATCCGGAGCAGCATACCCAAGGGGAGTGAATGCAAAAATCTCAATATTCGGTTCAAGCTGCAAAGCTTCGCGAATGATGCCTGGATCGAAAGCGGCAATCCAGCAGGTTCCCAACCCCTCCCATGCTGCTGCAAGAATAAGGTGGTCCATGACGATTGTCAGATCGGTTTCGATGGAGTTGTAGTCGTCTTGACAGCGAATCCATGCGCTGTTTCGATCACCTGACACAATCATCAGGCAGGGTGCACTTTGTATCCAGTCGCGCTTATAGCAGGGGTATATCTTTTCAAGCATTTCCGGCGATGTGATCACATGGAAGTGCCAGGGCTGAAGATTACATGCAGATGGCGCAACTCTTCCGGCATTGAGAATTCGGTTGAGAACCTCTTCGGGAATACTTTTGTTCCTTTCAAAGCTGCGGACACTGCAACGTTTTGATACCAGGTCGTAAAAGTCCATAGTGCCACCTTCGATCATATCTTCTGGATCTTGCAGAAATCTTTGGACATGGAGTGAAACATGCTGTTTGTAGCAGTCTGCATAATAAACGTCATCCCTCCATTGACCATGGTTCGAACAACTCTTTTAGGGACAATCCTGAATGCGGGATAAAGGAGAAACTTTACATCGACGCGTAAATCAAAGTGAACCTTGGTTCTTTTGGCATCTATGCGCTGAATATCCATATCGCCCGAGACTTTTCCCTCAAAAAGGTATTTTTTGGGATCGGAAATTTTATGGCCGACAGGGTGGTGTTTCCAGCGAACTTTTTTGAAGATTGCATAGCTTTTGATCATTTCCTCAGTGAGATCGTCCGGGTCAGCACATTCGATGTGGTCAGGCAGTTCAACCTGCAGTTCTTCCGACTGTTCGACAAAAAAGATGATATCAAAAGGGTTGTTTTGCGGATCAGTTACACGGAAATTCCATTTATAGACGTTCTCAGTGTCGGTGAGTTCCACGTTATAGCAGAAAGGGTTAAACCCCAATATTTTTTTCAGATCGGCCAGATAGGTCGCTGTCCGGTCAAATTCTGCAAAAAATATCCACTCTCCCTTACTTACTCCTGTAGCATGCATTTCCATGTCTATTCAGCGTTCTATTTTCGGTTGATTTGAGAGCGCTGGAAAATATTCCATGCGGGTAGTTACCTCAAAAAATATAAAGAGAATCTGAGAAAACATATCCTTACAGATCGTTTTATTTGGCGAAAATAGTGAGATTACAAAAGTTCCGCTTGCAGGCGTTCCGCCTGATCATGCATTTTGAGTGCTTCGATAATATCCTGTATGTCTCCCTGAAGAATCTGGGGAAGAGCATGGCTGGTAAAGCCGATACGGTGGTCAGTAACTCTGGATTGAGGGTAGTTATAGGTGCGGATTTTGGCACTCCGGTCACCGGTCGTTACCATCGAGCGGCGTAAGTCAGCTCTTTGCTGCTGCTGCTCCGCAAGCTGGATGTCATAGAGTTTTGTCCTGAGCATTTTCATAGCCCTCTCCTTATTCTGAAGCTGGGAGCGCTCTTCCTGACAGGCAGCAACAATACCGCTCGGCATATGGGTGATTCGTACGGCTGTTTCCACCTTATTGACGTTCTGTCCTCCCTTTCCTCCGCTTCGGTAGGTGTCAAACCGCAAATCCTCCCTGCGGATTTCAACATCAACCTCCTCGGCTTCCGGCAAAACTGCTACGCTGACTGCAGAAGTATGAATACGCCCCTGTGTTTCTGTGTCCGGAACCCGCTGTACACGGTGAACTCCGCTTTCATATTTCATGGTGCCGTAAACATCGTGTCCGCTCACGCCCAGGGTAATCTCTCGGAAACCACCCGGCATTGAACTTTCATTAAAGTGAAGCACTTCGCACTGCCAACCCTGTTTCTCAGCATACCGTTGGTACATTCTTGTCAGATCGGCGGCAAAAAGTGCAGCCTCCTCTCCCCCGGTGCCCGCCCGGATTTCAATAATAACATTGCGGGAATCCGCCTCGTCTTTTGGCAGCAGGAGTACTTTTAACTTCTGTTCGAGAAGAGGCAGCTTTTTCTGCAGTTCACTGATTTCGGCCTGTATAAGCTCCTTCATCTCTGGATCTTTCTCGATTTTCAGCAGGTGGAGAGATTCGTCGAGCTCCGTTTTGGCCTGAGCGTAATAATCGTAGGCCTGTACGATTTCCTTAAGGTCGCTGTACTCCTTGTTAAGTTTTCTGAAGCGGGCTTGATCGGCTGCCGCTTTAGGGTCGGCAAGCAGCTGTTCAAGATCGAGATGTTTTTCTTTTATGGAATGTAGTTTCTCAAGCATTGAATGGGGGCGTCAGCCTCAGAGATTGAAAATATCATTGATAAGAATGTATGCGAACAGTGCAAGGAGCAGGGCCATGCCAACTTGTTGAATGCGCATTTTAATCTCAAAGGGAATCTCTCTACGGATAACACCTTCAACTGCGTTCAGAAGGAACTGTCCTCCGTCAAGTGCAGGAACCGGAAGGATATTGATGATCGCAAGAGAAATTGAGAGCATGGACAAGAAATACAAAAAGCTTACCGGCCCTTGCTCAGCGCTCTGACTGGCTATTTTGGCAATTTTGATCGGGCCACCGACGGATTTCCGGAAATCTTCCTGACCGGTAAAAATTTTTGCGAATCCCTGTACTGTCATGGCGCTCATTTTCCAGGTCTGTCCAACTCCGCTCACTATAGCGCCGCCGAAACCAAGTTTTCTTCTTTCGGTAGCGATTGTTTGTTTGAGCGAAATGCCGATTTTTCCAGCATTGCTTGGTACAACGGTGGTCACAAACGTTTTGCCTTTAGCACGAAGGTCCTCCGCAGTGATTTTACTCCCTGCCACAGGTTCCAGATATTGCCAGGTAATTATGATAGGTTTTGCTGCATGTGCGGAGATAATACCTACGACTTCAGTCCAGTCGGCAACCGGGGTTCCGTTTATTGCCGTAATAAGTCCACCGGATTTAATTCCTGCCTGGCGGGCGGGCTGCTTTGCAAGGACTTCATCTATGACTGGCGGAACGGTAGGTCGGATGCCAAGGCTGCGACTGTCGTTGATCTTCGTCATGATGTTCGAGGGCGCATAAAGGATGATGCTTTTGCCATCACGAAGAATAGTGTAGTTCAGCGACTTGGCAGTGAAGAGTTCCGGGTCCAGTGCTTCTTCCCAGCTTTTGAGCTGTTTGCCATTTGCAAGTAAAAGCCGGTCTCCGGTTTTCATACCCATTGTTGCAAATACAGATCCGTTTTCAACAAAGGCAGGATTATTGACGCTTGTCCGGGGTTCCCCAAGAACAAGCGTGATGCCGATAAAGATCACTGCGGCCAGAATCAGGTTCATCGTTACCCCTCCGGCAAGAACAATAAGGCGTTGCCACACAGGTTTTGCCCTGAACTCCCAGGGCTGCAGCTCCGAACTCTGATAATCGGTGTCGAGGCTTTCATCAACCATGCCGGCTATCTTTACATAACCGCCAAGAGGAAAAACGCCAAGTCCATATTCGGTTTCACCGATTTTCTTTTTCCAGAATCTCAGATTATAAAAGTCAAAACCGATATAAAACTTGTCAACCCTCATGCCGAAAAGTTTCGCGGTCAGAAAATGGCCGAGTTCATGCGCAGTGACAAGGATAAAAATGGCAACAATGAAAAAAAATGTCGAGCTAAGAAAATCCATAACAATCCTTCGTTTCAGAAAAAAAAGCATTACAGCCGTTGGAGCGGTTTGCTGCTTCTTTTATTTGTTTATGCAATAAATTTTTGAGCGGTTTCACGAGCCCATCTGTCAGCCTGAAGATATTCATCAAGTTCAACGGGAGTATATGCCTGGTGAGCCTGCATGGTTTTCTCAACAGTTGCCGCAATGTCGGTAAATCCAATCTTTTTATCGAGAAAAGCTGCCACAGCAATCTCGTTTGCTGCGTTAAGGACTGCCGGATACGTTCTTCCTGCTTTCAAGGCGTCAAATGCCAGACTGAGAGCGGGGAACCTTATCATATCAGGCTCTTCGAACGTCAACGTTCCAATCTTGATAAGGTCGAGTTTCTGGATGCCGCTTTCGCACCGCTCGGGATAAGACAAAGCATAGGCGATCGGAGCCCGCATATCGGGAGAACCCAGCTGGGCTATGACGCAGCCATCAATATATTCAACCATAGAGTGAATGATACTCTGAGGATGGACAACAACGCCGATTTTTTCAGCAGGCATGTTAAAAAGCCAGTGCGCTTCAATCACCTCAAGCCCCTTGTTCATCATAGTTGCGGAGTCAATGGTGATTTTTGCACCCATCGACCATTGCGGGTGTTTAAGAGCCTGCTCAAGCCTGACATTTTTCAGCTCTTCAGCCGCTGTATTGCGGAACGGTCCTCCCGAAGCAGTAAGAATGATGCGTTCAACATCTTCTGTCCGGTGCCCCTCAAGTGACTGAAAGATTGCTGAGTGCTCGCTGTCAACCGGAAGCAGGCGGACATTATGTTTTTTTACCAGATCAGAAACCAGTTGACCAGCGACAACAAGGGTTTCTTTGTTTGCAAGGGCGATATGCTTTCCTGCCTTTATAGCGTTTACTGTAGGCACAAGGCCGGCAGCACCGACAATGGCCGATATCACCATATCGGATCCATCCGCAGCGGCAATAGTAGAGGCTCCTTCCACACCATACAAAATTTCCGGTTTGTAATCTTCAAGCAGTGCCTCAAGCTTTTTTGCCGATTCTGCATCTTTGACTGAAACAGCATCAGGCATGAACTCCTTGATCTGTTCAGCCAGCGCAGTAACATCCTGTCCTGCGGCAAGGCAGGAGACACTGAATTTTTCAGGGTGCTGCCTGACGACATCAAGGGTACTGAGCCCGATTGAGCCGGTAGAGCCGAGGATGGTGAGTGATCTCATAATGAGTAAAAAAATTATCAGGCTTGGTGAATTATCGGCCTGAATTTATGCTTTTTAGTGAAGGCATACAAATAACTGGTCACGACTCTCTTTCAGAAGCGGTTTTTTCTTTTTGTAATCCCCTGAAATTATATTATAATTGTGCCCTTGTAATGGGTTCCTAGCTCAGCTGGTTAGAGCGACTGGTTTACACCCAGTAGGTCGGGGGTTCGAATCCCTCGGGACCCACACATAATTTCTCATGGACGAATAAAAGGCAGGTAACCCCTGCCTTTTATGTTTTCCGCACCTTGAAAAGTTTTATTCCAGCTTTCAGTGCTTTCAGTTTTCCGGGATATTTCTTTCCACTCTCAGTCTTGCAACAGCTGCTTCAAGCTCCGCCTGCTCATGCTCGCTGAGCTTGTCTGCGCTTACGGAGCCACTGCCGTCAATCTCGTCTGAGCTTTCTTCTTCAATATGAACAGGGAAGAGGCTTGCAGGACGTTTCCCCAGAATTTCCTCGATCTGAGCGTATTGAAGCATCTCCTTCAACAGCAGTTCATTAGCAAGCTTTTCAAGCTTTTCACGATTCAGCGTCAGTAAATTCATAACGTTCAGGCGAGATGCCTCTACGATAGCCATTACCTCCCTGTCGATAAGACGCGCAGTTTCCTCGCCGTACTTTTTGTCAATACCCGGACTTCCGTAATAGGGGTTATTGCTTTCAAAGAACGAAAGGTTTCCAAGTTTTTCGCTCATCCCGTAAACCATGACCATGTTATAAGCTATACTTGTTACCTTTTCAAGGTCATTCTGCGCTCCAGTCGAGATTTCGTTGAAAATAATCTCTTCTGCAATGCGCCCGCCGAGAAGACCGCAAATACGAGCAAGAAGCTCACTTTTCGTCATGAGATAGCGATCCTCAAGCGGGATGTTCATAGTATAGCCGAGAGCGCTCATCCCTCTTGGAACAATGGATATTTTCTGGACAGGATCATTCTCTGCCATCATCCAGCTTATAATGGCATGACCCGCTTCATGATAGGCAACAATCTGCTTTTCTCGCGGATTGATAACCTTGTTCTTTTTTTCAAGTCCAGCCACTACACGCTCAATAGCATCCTCAAAGTCTTTCATCTCAATGCTCAGCTTGTTGCGTCGCGATGCCAGCAACGCAGCTTCGTTGGCGGCATTGGCAATTTCTGCACCTGCAAATCCTGGCGTCTGCGATGCAAGGGCTTTGAGGTTAACATCCGTTGAAAGCGAGAGATCCTTGGTGTGAACTTTGAATATATCAATACGTCCTTTGAGGTCAGGTTTGTCCACCATGATCTGGCGATCAAAACGACCCGGTCTAAGGAGTGCTGAATCAAGTACATCTGGTCGGTTTGTTGCGGCTATCAAAATGACGCCCTTGTCAGTTGCAAATCCGTCCATTTCAACAAGCAGCTGGTTCAGGGTGTTTTCACGCTCGTCATTGGCTCCCATCATTGCCCCTTTTCCTCTGCTGCGGCCTACAGCATCGATTTCATCGATAAAGATTATGCAGGGGGCTTTTTCTTTGGCTTGCTTGAAAAGGTCGCGAACTCTTGCAGCACCGACACCGACAAACATTTCCACAAAGTCCGATCCGCTAATGCTGAAAAACGGCACATCAGCCTCACCTGCAACAGCTTTTGCCAGAAGAGTTTTTCCTGTACCTGGAGGGCCAACAAGCAGGACTCCTTTTGGCAGTTTTCCTCCGAGGGTCGTATACTTTTTCGGATCCTTGAGGAAGTCGACCACTTCCATGACCTCAGCCTTCGCCTCATCAAGTCCAGCTACATCTTTGAAGGTGATGCGGGTGTGTTCGTCAAGGTTTTCATAAAGTGCGGCCTTGTTTTTGCTGATATTCATGAACTGCGATCCCGGCCCGCCCATTCGGCGGAAAACAAAAAAGTAAATACCGATCAGCAGACCAAAAGGCAGTATCCATTGCAGCAGTTCACTAATCCATGTGTTGCTCGCAACTCCCTGGTACTTAATGCCTTTTTGTTCAAGAAGTTCTATCAGCGATTCATCCCGTACGGCATTGACATAAATCTCGTCCTGCTTTGATGTGGACTGAGGAAGAAACATGCCGGGGCCGTCTTTCTGGGGTTCCTTTGCTGTTACACCAGTATTCATGCCTGGTTTCAGCGTCAAATAGATCCTCTCCTGAGCTATTTTTACTGATTCTATCTTGTCTTGTGCAATGAGCTTGCGGAATGTACTATAGGGGATTTCCTGTGTCGAGCCCGACCAGAAAAAGGCAAGCTGAACTCCTATGAGAAGAACAATAACGACCACATAATACATTATCGAGAATTTCGGACGCGGTACGTTGTTTTCCGGTAGATTTTTATAGGGATTTGAGGGTTTACTCAGTTTTTTTGCCATCAATCATCATTCAGGGTTATAATAAAGCGACTCAGGTCATTGTTCACCGTTCGCGTAGTTACGAAATTCAATTTACGGGATTCTTCCATTTAAAGAAGCATCTCATAAGAAAACATGTTATATATTACCAGCATATAAACTGTATTCCTGCAGTTATAAGTTTCATTTAGGTTTGCGGGTTTTTTCCGGGTGATTTTTTTTGCGTTATACCGCATGCGTTTATGAGGTATAGGGCTTTTTTATACAATTTCAGAGAGGCAGGGTAAAGCTATGAGCGTAGTTCGGGATAAGACAAACGGCAGAATATCAGCATTGAAATCTCTCCTGTGTGTCGGTCTTGACAGCGATCCTGAAAAAATCCCGAAGTTTTTTTTTGAATATGCAAATCCTGTTCTGGAGTTTAACAGCTCAGTTATCAGAGCAACAAGTGATGTAGCTGTAGCCTATAAGCTGAACACCGCTTTTTACGAAGCCAGAGGTATTGCGGGATTACAGGATATGGAAAAAACACTCCTTCAAATTCCCGAAACAGTCATGACGATTGCCGATGCCAAACGTGCTGATATCGGCAACACAAGCCGGATGTACGCTCAGGCTTTTTTCGAGCACTGGCCATTTGATGCCGTGACGGTTGCCCCATACATGGGGTTTGACTCCCTCGAACCATTTTTTGCCTATGAGGATAAGCTGGTCTTTGTTCTTGGCCTTACCTCAAATAAAGGTTCCGAAGATTTTGAAGAACAGAGAATGCAGAATGGGCGGCCGCTCTATCGCAGCGTGCTTGATCATGTTGCATCATGGAGCAGGAACGGAAACGGTGGTGTTGTCGTTGGTGCAACTAAAAGTACCTTGCTTGACGAGATTCGTCGTGAAGTTCCCGGGCTTTTTCTGCTGATCCCAGGGGTAGGTGCACAGGGTGGCTCGCTTGAAGATGCTGTCAATTTTGGCGTTGATGTAAACCGCCAAAGTGCTGTTATCAATGTCAGCAGAAGTTTAATTTATCCCTCCGGGTCTTTTTCCTGTATAGACGATTATGAAAGGGCGGTTGCCCTAGAGGCTGCAATAATTCATGCTGAAATGAAGCGGGTTTTATAGCTGATTCTTGTTAGCGCAATCAATCATTTCTCAACTTCACAGGGTTTCCGGTGAGTTTCTTAATAACTCTAAAAATTAATAAGGTTATGTGTGGAATTGTTGGATATATAGGGTGGCGTGAAGCTGCTCCGCTGCTTCTGAAAGGGTTGAAGCGGCTTGAATATAGAGGTTATGATTCGGCAGGGGTCGCCTTGTTGAATGAAAGTCTTTTGGTTATGAAGCAGAAGGGCAGCGTCAGCGGTCTTGAGGTTGCGACTGAAGGCCTGAGTAAGGAAATGAAGGCTGCGACGATAGGCATTGGTCATACCCGGTGGGCTACCCATGGTGAACCAAACGATATCAATGCTCATCCTCACCAGAACACCGTCGGCGATATCGCTGTTATTCATAACGGGATTATTGAAAACTATTCAGCCCTGAAACAGGAGCTGATCTCCCAGGGATATATATTTTCAAGCGATACCGATTCTGAGGTGCTGGTTCACCTGATCGACAGGATATGGAACAGTGATTCATCACTTGACCTTGAATCGGCGACCCGTAACGCTCTTCGTCATGTTGACGGCGCATACGGTATTTGTGTGATCTCTTCGCGGGAACCTGACAAGATCGTTGTTGCACGCAAAGGCAGCCCGCTGGTGATCGGTATCGGTACCGGGGAATATTTCATTGCATCTGATGCTGCTCCGATTGTTGAGCATACCAATAAAGTGGTTTATCTCTCCGATGGTGAGCTCGCTGTAGTGAAAAAGGATGGCTACGTTGTAAAGACGATTGAGAATGTTGAACAGCAAAAAATTATAACTGAACTTGATTTTTCCCTTGAAAAAATAGAGAAAGGCGGCTTTGAGCATTTCATGCTCAAAGAGATTTTTGAACAGCCAGCCGTTATGCACGATGTAATGAGGGGACGTGTGCGACTTGATGAGGGCCGGATTTGTCTTGGCGGGATCGAGGATTATCTCGACCGTCTGAAGCAGGCGAAGCGTATCGTCATTTGTGCCTGCGGAACAAGCTGGCATGCCGCTTTGATTGGCGAATATCTCATTGAGGAGTTTGCCCGTATTCCGGTAGAGGTTGATTATGCCTCAGAGTTCAGGTATCGCAATCCCATTGTCGGTGTTGATGATGTAGTAATTCTTATTTCCCAGTCGGGTGAAACTGCCGATACACTTGCAGCCCTTCGAACAGCTAAGGAAAAAGGGGCCCTTGTGATGGGAATATGTAACGTTGTCGGCTCTACTATTGCCCGCGAAACCCTGTGCGGCATGTATACCCATGCAGGGCCGGAGGTAGGCGTAGCATCGACCAAAGCCTTTACAGCGCAGGTCATCATGCTCTATATGCTTGCTCTTGCACTTAGCAGAGGAAGAACCCTCTCACAGGACGAGATTACCCTGAATCTCAGGGAGCTTTCACGTCTTCCTGAAAAAGCAACACGTATTCTTGAGCTCGACAGTCAGATCAAGGATATAGCAGAGCGTTTCAAGGACGCAAAAAATGCGCTGTATCTCGGGCGCGGCTTCAACTTCCCTGTTGCTCTTGAAGGTGCGTTGAAACTCAAGGAGATATCTTATATCCACGCAGAAGGTTATCCTGCCGCTGAAATGAAACACGGCCCGATTGCCTTGATTGACAAGGATATGCCGGTTATTTTTATTGCTACCCGCGACAGCACCTATTCCAAAATTCTGAGTAATATTGAGGAAGTGCGCAGTCGTAAAGGTCGGGTTATAGCGATTGCCAATGAAGGAGACCAGGAAGTAAGCCGTTTGGCCGAACATGTCATTTATATTCCGCAATCTTCAGGGCCGATTACTCCTCTGTTAACGGTCATTCCTCTGCAGCTCCTTGCTTATCATATCGCCACACTCCGTGGCTGTAATGTTGACAGGCCGAGAAATCTCGCAAAATCTGTGACCGTCGAATAACGGCAGAAACTTTCAGGTTGCACTTCTTCATGACAATAAAACAGGGAATGGCGTAACAGCTTTCTCTGTTTTATTGTTTTCAGTGGGAATTATTATGCATAGTATCCAAAATAAGACCTATGCCACTATATATCAATAGGTTAGGTGTTTTGAGAAAGGGGCAAAGGAACAATGGTGGAACAGTTTTGTCGAAATCCTTCTTGTTTCAGTTGCTGGGTGAGTTGGTGGAACAGAGAGAAAAAAAGCAGATAAAAATAAATCAGTCAGCAGATATTCCTTGCATCTACATAAAATGGATAGAGCGGGCAAATTGCCTGGTTCTTTCAATTTCTTGTTCCGTTAATGCATCTGCTGCAACTCCAAACTCAAAAAAAGAGCAACAGCAGAGCACAACGGACTATAGAAAGAACTTTGTGTTACTCCCTAACAGGAGATTCCTTTCTTAGTTGCAGCGTCCATGTTCCCCATGCTGCAAGAACGGACGCGACAAGCCAGAGAGGAGTTCGAATGCTTTCAATAAATTCCTTCATACGAAGAGACATTAAAGAAAATTACTTTTTGGCATGCGCCCCATGAGGGTGCTTGTGAGACGATGCGGCAAAAGATTCGTTGCAGAATGCTACGGTCATAACCAGCATCATAAGGCCCATAATTACTTTTTTGATGTTCATAACTGTTCTAATTTTGATGATTAACGGAATGAGTTCACACACAAATACACAACCACACATCTATTCTGACGTTGATATGATCATGTTCTTGCACAAATCCTTCGCTTTTTTAAGATTTTTTTAATAAAAAACTCATATCGCCAGTGCAGCCTTGATTAAGTTTAAGTCAGCCTGCCGGAGTCTCAAACAACTGTCGGGATATTCTTTAGTTGTGGCTTGGGGGGGCCCAAAGTGCCATGTATGCCGCTCACTGATGTTCACCGCATGCACGGCACTCTGTTCCCAAGAGCTTGTTTGTGCATTGTATGCCTGGCGGTTTTGCCGGTGTGCTTCGCAGCAGGGGCCCAAAGTGCCATGCACACTGCTCACTGATGTTCACCGCGTGCACGGCACTCTGAGCCCAAGAGCTTTTTTGGCAGGTTTCAGTGTGGCGCTTGGCGGTTTTATACTTGCGGTATTGGCGCTTTCGGTTTCACATCAACTCCCTTCGCCCTCCCCAGCTCCTTATCAATCTTCTCGATAAGATCATCATTCGGTAGTGCAATGCGCGCCAGCTGCTTGTTCAGCTCTGTCTGCAGCGTCGCTGAATTGACGAGCGCAGCCGCTTCCCGTGCCACCTTGATGAAGTTCAGGTCAGCCTGCTTGTCGCGCAGCTCAAAGTGCGTCGGGTAGTTCACTTCAAAGCCTGTTTTTCCTCCATCAATCGCCTCCCATGCGCAGAAGTGCTCAAAGATTCTGTACTCGGTCAGTTGCAGCTGGGCCGCCTTGTCGGCAAGCAGCGTGTTCAGAATCTGGAACTCGGTCTCGATTGCCACCGCAGATATGGTCTGCTTGCGGTAGGTTCGCACCGGAGTAAGGTGTGCCATGCGGTTCACCATCTCGGTTTTCTTGTCGATCGTATTGAGCAGGCCCGTAAGCGCGCTTGCATCGGCCTGCAGGAGATAGGGCAGCTTGCCCGCAGGTGTGTCGGGATCCATGATAATGACGCCGCCTGCACCGCTTGAAGCCTGGTCATTGATGTTCTTGACGAGCGTTTTGTGATTCGCGCCTCTGATCATCTGGCTCAGCTCGGAGAGGTCGTTGTAGATACTGATCTGCAACCCGGCAATATCCTGCAGGTCAGAAGTGGAGAGGCCTCTGGTGAGTGACTTTTTGTTGTAGTGCGGCGTTGCAGGTATGCGCCCGATCGGGTTCTTGATCGTAGTTGTTTGCGTCTCTTTGCCGATCGTGGTGCAGGTCACCACCGACTCTTTCGACCACTGGCGCACAATCTTCACGTCCCCCTCTCTGGTCGTGTATTGCTCCTGCACTTCGAACCAGGTCAATTCATATTCGCCGGTCGGTTTCGGGGTAAACTCAAAATCGGTCACATCGAGCGGCGTGTAAAAGCGCAGGTATGGCCGAATGCCGCCATTGATCTCATCCGCCTTTGTGTACGCTGTCGAACTCGGCTTGTCCAGAATAACCCAGACCAAGCCATAGACCGATCCCCATATCATCACCTGTTTCATGAACTCATTGAACGGCGTTCCCTCACGGTCAGCATCTTTCAGCAAAGCATTCAGCGGCACATTGTTGTTCAGCGTTCCCAGATTACGCTTCGGCGGGTCGCGCCAGATGAAGCCGCTATAGGTCGACACAACTCCTTCGCAGTGGTTCTCAAGCGGCGTCTGCTTCACCCGCTCCTGCAGCTGAGCGGACGTTTCATTGATATACTGGTAGAGATAGTTCATCTCTTTCCAGGCCCGCCCGCCTTTATAGGAAGCCTCAAACATCTTCCAGTCATCAGTGTTCGCTGTATATACAGAGTTCGACATTACACCCTCCAGTGCTCAGGTTGTTTATAATTCCGGTCCGGCATCCTTACAGGGAAGAGTTTTTCGATCGCATACCCGGCTGCATCGCTTGCATGGGTCAGCGCGTCATTCGTCTTGTCAATCTCGCCGCATTTCCAGCTTACCAGCTCAAAGTCTTTCAAGAGGCGCGGACACTTCTTGCTGACGCGCAGCTTGCCTTCACGCATTAGCTTGTTGACCGCATTGACGCGGGAGCGCACCGGCGGGTGCACCGGCCGCGCCTCAACCGTAAAGCCTTTGTCGCGCAGTATGGTAAAGTCTGTCGCATCCGAAGAGCTTTTTCGTGCGCGCCCCGCAGGGTCGGGGAATACCGTAATGCCAGGGTAGCGTTCATGCAGCCTGTCGGCCAGCTCGTAGGTTGTCGAGTTGTCCAGGTGGATCTCATCGAGAAACCACACAATCCCGTCCGGGGAAACAGCAAATATTTCCGCTGTCATGTTGTCGACGTTGAAGTCAATGCCAGCCCGCAGCATTGCGCTCATGGGACCATCAGCAACCATGCTCCGCTCAAAATACTTGTAGACCCTGCCTGCTGTGAGGTTCACAAACTGACCGTTCATGTAGGCAGCCCGTTGATTTTCATCAAAGGCTTTCTCCAGCATTTTCACAAACTGCTGAGGCAGATAGGTATTGTCAGATGTTTTAGCCACAACCGTTCCCAGGTCGTACCGGTCGTCCAGATTCTGTGCCAGCTCGTAACCCCAGTTGAGCTGTTCCGGTGTACCAGTGAGAAAAAGCTCCCGGTGCACCGCTTCTGGGTGCCGCAAACGGGAGAGCACCACATTGAGTATCTCGGCGTTCATGATGAAAGGCTCATCAATTCCCGCAGTAGCAAGGTTCGGCCCTTTCAGCGATTCCGGTTCATCACCGCTTGCAATCCAGATGCGGGAATCCCAGCCTGGCATAAAAAACTCATGGTTGGTCTTGTTGTACTCATACTCAACTTCAGCCCGGTCAAGCATCTCGGTAATGGAGATAATGACGGTCTTTCGA
Source organism: uncultured Chlorobiaceae bacterium (assembly GCA_903851385.1). Lineage (GTDB taxonomy): Bacteria > Bacteroidota > Chlorobiia > Chlorobiales > Chlorobiaceae > Chlorobium. Next base: position 28,792 of record CAINOC010000110.1, read on the forward strand.
GCCTGTTTGTAGGTCGGCGATACGTAGAGGTGCGGTATGGGAGCGTTCAGATGGGCGCACCAGAGCGAACGCATTGCACCGATGCGGGTTTTGCCGCACCCGTAACCGCCGACAAGCAGCTTCACAAAGTTCGGCAGCTCCCAGAAGGCACGCTGGTGCGGCAGCATCCGCGTTTTATTGATGCTGAAGAGTGTCATTTTCTTTCTTCACGCTGCAGGTCACTCCGGTAGTAGCCTCCTTCCATCAGGGTTGCTACTCCGGGAATCGCGGTACCGGTCGAATCCTTCACCCACACCTTCACGCCAGGCACGCTTTCACGCAGCTGCACCATCTTTGTTGTAGCGCTGCCGAGATAGACAACCCTGCTCCCGCAGCCCCAGAGATTAAGGCTGCAGGCCAGAATGAACAGCATCGCTCCACCAGTCAGCTTTCGCATCATTAATAAACGCATCATCATCCTTGTCTGGTTTAGCCGCCACAATTTGCTGCGGCTCCATCGCTGCACGCCACGCATTGCAAAGGCCGGTCAATATCCCCGGCCTGCTCAAAGCCCTCACTATCCCGAGGGCAATCATTTCAGTCAGCTTTGCTATAAAAGTGTTCACTTTGCCAGCGACAGCGCCTTCAGTACATTGATCACCCTCGAAAGAATAGCGTCATCGCTTTCCGAGGGTGTCATCTTCACAATCAGCGAAGCCACCGTCACCACACCACCGATCACCGCCGTGATGTTCACCCAATTCGCCTGCATCCATTCCATACCTGTCTCCTTGTTTATTGTTCTTTGTTCATCTTTTCATCATCTATAGCACCCGCGAAATAGTTGAATATTCGTCTCTCCCTCCGGTAGATTTCACTGATCACCCGGTCACCAAGCGCTCCCGAGATATAGCCCACAATAAAGGAGAGGTCTCGAGGGAAATCCATGTACTTGCAAAGCAGATAAGCAGGGCAGATAGCCAGCAGCGCCACCGTGAATCGTATAATCAGATCGCGCCCGCTTTTAATCCTGTTCTGGAAGAGCCCATGAAAAATATTGGTCAAAGCCCCCAAGAGCCCACTCACCATCAGCCCCAGCATATCCTCATTTTTCATTGCATTCTCCTCTCATCTTGTTCATTGCCAACTATCTATCAGAAACTCCTCACCGCCCTTACCACTGGATAGTCACTGTTTTTCACATCCTGATAAGCGGCCCCGTCATAGAATGAGTAAATGGAGACATCACTAGCATCCGCTTCCGTTGAGGTCCAGTAGAATCCTTCCGGATCAAGCACCCCGATGGCTGTGCAGTTCAGGCAGAGCTTCTCAAGCTCCGTTTCACTCGGCAGATACCAGTCGCTGAAGCTGCCGCCGTTGTAGTCGCGGCAATTCTTCGCAGCACTTGCCGTATGCCCTGCCTGCGCAATGATCTTCGTCGTGTTCGCCGAACCGGTGCCAAGGTTTGCACTGGTGCCGGTCACCGCAACATTGGTGACGTTGCTCCAGTACGCAACTGCCGCCTGATCAGCTGTAGCGACAATCAGCCCGTGCGGTGTTGAAGCGCTGTAGCCAGGGTCGCCCGAAACCTTCAGGTAGGCGCAAATTCCACCTCCATAAGCCGCCCCGACAACCGGAGCTGCAGAAGCACTCCAAACGGTTGTCCCGTTGCAGACAATCGCCGAGAGCACCGTGCCGTTAAAGGTCACCGCTGTCACGGTTGTTCCATTGAAGGTGAGCGGCATCGGTCAGGTCGTTGTGATCGTTAAGGTCGACCCCGAAAGCGAGGCCTTCATTCCTCCGTAGACGGTCGCCGTAGCCTTCTGTGCAGCAGCATCGGTTATGCCATAACCGCTGAGGGTGGTCGGTTTCCCGGTTATCACACTCCAAGCCATTGCACCAGGCAGCGTGATGATGTTGCCGCTCCCGTCCTTGGTATAGAGCAGCTTGTCAGCCAGATTGACCAGCAGCTCCCCGCTGTCGCACTGCGCAGTAGTCGGCACCCGAGCCGCCACCGTCGTTCGTTTCAAGAGTACCTTCGCCATCAGAAGGTACCGCCATCAACCAGACTCACGTCGAGAGTCACGAATGCATTCCCTGCACCCTTCGCCCAGCTCATGCTTGTGCCCATCCGCACAATGCCGTCAGTGCCGTCCGTTCCCCAGATATAGCCAGCCGTGCCGCCGGAAATAACCGCAACCTTCTCGTCTGTAGAACCAGCCGGTATGTTCAGTGCCGTCTTGAAGGCATCGAAGGTGATCTTCTTCTCCTTCTGTCCTGTCGTCTCGCTGTAGTCGTGCAGCATGACAAGGTCATTGGCTCCGTCAATCGCGGCAAGCGTCACCAGAGCATCAATGGCCGGCACAACCGGAATCTTTGTTGCCGCACCAGTCGCAAGATGCAGCGTGCCGCGGTCGAGCGTTACCATCGGTTCCCCGGCATTCATCCCGGTCGTCGGAAGGGAAGCGTAGTTCCCCCGTTTCAGTTTCAGAATCTGCGCCATACAGTCACTCATTTAATGTTAAAAGCCTCCACTCCTCTCCTCACTGCCGACTGCCAGTTACCAACTGCCCATTTTTAAAAAGTCCCCCCGTCAACCACCTTCCCATCTACAACCGTGTTATCAATTACCAACCCGGCAACCAGCACAAATCCGTCACTGCGTATCTTCAGCGATCCCTCGGGAGCAGCATTGTCAACCAGCACCGCGGTATGCATTTTCACATGCCCCCCCGGTCCCAGGTAATCATCAGCTGCAGGTATCAGATACGCCATACAAATTCTTCTATAACAGTGTTAACTCTCTTCTGTTCCCTCAGCACTCGTCACTCAGAACTCAGCACTTTTTTTAAGCTGCTTCTTCCTCAAACCGTGCATTCTCATCCCCGAACGTTATATCCAGCGATCCAAACGTAGCATGACCATGCACGCAGATGATCGTCCAGCCTCTTGCTGCAAGTGCAGTACAGGCGAGGTTGCTGTTCGAGGTGCGCCTGGCATTCAGGCCGCCGATATCCAGCTTTCCGTTTCGTGTCGTTGTCACTGCCAGATCATTCAGCAGTTCGTCAATCTCCCCGGCAGTGAGGTGAAGGTCACGCAGTTTCAGCTGAATGCCGTTTGCCCATGCAGGCAGCACCGCACCGCTGTAGGTATCCACAAGTGTACCCGAAAGGTCGATCATCTTCAGGGCACTCATTCGCTGGAGTGTAGCAAGGTCACCGTGTACCAGCGTGTTCTTCAAAGAGAGCTGCTGCAGCGAAGCGGGGAGGTCTGCGATATCGCCACTTACCCAGCTGTCAGTGAGCTGCAGCGATTCGAGCGCAAGCAGGTTATGGAACGCCATTATTTCGCCCTTCAGCGAGTCACAGGCAAGAGAGTCAAATTCCGTAATGTTCTGCACTTCGCCTTTTATCACCAGGTCAAACCGTCCGACTTCCGGATAAACAGTGGTAAAATGTTTGTCGAGTGAATCAAACTTCACCTGATAGGCAGATCCACGACCCCAGTTGATCGTAATAAACCCCGTTCCATTCATCATGAGCGAACGGCTCCCAGGCGTTTGCACATCATACCAGATTCCCGAGAGCGTTCCCGGCATCTGCCGGATGCTCCACTCCACAGCAAGGACCGTCGGTCCCGTCAAACACCATCCCTGCTGGTTGGTGACTTTTCTGGTTTCGTTAAATGGCAACATGACAAAGGGTACCGGTTATCATCGTATCTGTCTTGAGCGTGCCGCAAGCGGCATGACAAAAATCTTCTGGTAAACACTATTGATCTTGTATTCCAACCCGTCATCAAAGACCGCCTGCAGCTCTTTCCGGTAGGCGTTCTGGTAGTATGTCAGCATCACTATAAAGCCCTGTCCGCCAACAGAAGCCCCGAGCCTTGGCAGTATGTATTCCCCGAGCACACGGTATACCGAAGCTTTTACCCATTGCTCAGGGTTGAGATTGTCAGCATTAAATAAGGTGGAATCTGTCGCAAGCAGGTTCATGCCGGTTCGTGCAGGGTCGACGAGAGTCCTTTGCAGCGGAAGCCACAAAGCTTTTACATCCCTCTGAATATCCAGAGCAGCCTTCGCATGGTAGAGCGTGAAATCATTAATCCCATGCTCAAACACATAGGGCTGGTATTCATTTAAATCACTGTCAGCGGAATAACTCATTGTTGATCCTCGTTAATTCAGTAGGCAGTCGGCAGTCGCGTCTTTCACTGCCAACTGCCCACTGCCAATTGCCAACTATTTGCGAAGCAAACAGGCCATATTCGGATCCAGGCACTTCACGCCGTAGAGCACATCGAGCGCAACTTTCACAGCGGAGGTGTCCGGTGCGTACCAGATACGCGAACGCATGGCAAGTTTGCTCTTCGGGTCTGAGACCGTTGCCACCCTTGCATTGCCGAGCTGTTCGCCGATATCGGAGAGGGGAGCCATGGCAAGCGCAAAGGCGTTGCGGTGGAAGGCAATGCTGTTGGTGAAGTTCATCAGGCTCATCGTCACCACTGCGTTGTCTGCAGTTGCCTGCGAAAGCGGCGGATAAATCTGCACACCGCTGAAGGCGTTTCCTGCAGCAGTCACTGCCGTAGCATTTACAATTGCATAACGCTGTGAGTCGCCAGCAATGCTGAAGGTGTCACCAAGGAGAAGCGTGCCCGTTACGGTACCGGCATCCAGGTTGATGAGCGAGCTGCCTTTTGCCATTGCACCATTGATTGCAAGCGTTCCCACCGTGCAGGTGCCTTTGGTGTGCGTGCTTACATTCTGGTTTCCGAAAATCTCATAGCCAAGCCAGTTGCCGATATGACCGGTCTTGAGCAAATCCTGCGAGGCCTGACCAGCAACGTTGTTGTTGCCAAACAGCTTCTGAAATCCAGCTCTCATAGCTGAACCCACTTCAAGATTAAGTGCACCATCATCCATTGGCACTTTGTTGTCAAACATGATCTGGCTCAGGTTTGTCAAATCATCAATTGAGGTTGTCGCTTGGGCATCCACATACCACGGCACCGAGGAGGCAAGCGTGTTCAGCTTTGTGTCAATATCTTTGGCCAGCGCAAACACGGCAGGGCGGATATGATCAGTAATGATCTGGTCGCCGGTAAAGGAGAGCTCTTTGTCACTCAGCGAGAACTTCACCTCTTTCCACTGGTCAAGCTTCATTTCAATGTAGGAGGTATCGATGTTCTGGTCGTTCGATGGGGCATCCATCGCGGTAAACACACCCGGTTTCTTGATCTCGATCGTACTGCCTTTCGCCTTCGAGTCCTTGTCATAGCCACGGTGCACCCGCGCCGCCATTCCGAGCGCATCCTGCAGCGCAATCAGCCCCTCATTGGCATAAAACAGCGGGTCATAAATTCCCAGTACATTTGTCGGCATAGCTCAATCTCCTGTTAATGGTTTCCGTTATCTTTATCGCACAATTTCCACCGTCGTCCCGGCCTTCATTGCTGCATCCCGCGCTGCCCTGTACTTTGCCGGATCCTTCGCATCCTCCATACTTATCTTGAATGCCGACTGTCCACGTCCGTCACCCGAGCCCTGGCTCCCAGCACCGCCCGGCCCCGCAGCAAGGAAATGGGGATTCGCCTCGAGAAACATCTTCACATGCTCCTCAAGCGAAACTGGTTTGCCGTTTTTGCTTACGAGATTCCCTGCAGCATCAACTACACTCACACCGGTTGCCGGATCAAACTTGATCGATCCCCGCAGCAAAGCCGCTACCTGGTCAGGCTTCATCGATTTCAGTGAAGTCGCAGCCGAAAGCAGTTTCCCGTCAACCTCCGAACGCTCCAGCATCCCGGCAAGCACCTTGATCCGGTCATCAGCCTCACGCTGTGCCTTTTCAAAAGCGACATCCTTTTCCTTCACGGTATTGGCAAGCAACTGCTCATATTGCCCTTTGGATTTCAGTACCTCTTCAGCTCGCTTCACCTCCTCAGCCTTCAGCTTTTCATACTCATCAACATCAATGCCGGTAAAGGGAGCCTTGGCGGCAGTAACGGCAGCAGCAACCTGCTGGGCAACAGCGGCATCAAGCTCAGCCTGGGTAAAGATTTTGTCAGGAGCGGGTGGTATTGCAGCAGGGGAGCTGCCGCCAGCAGCATCGCCATCAACGCCCAGAGGACGCGGCATCAGCATGCGCAGAAACGAAAGAGGCAAGAGTTTCATAGTTCTTATCATTATATTGACATAAAAAATAATAAAATATAATAAGAATAGTGAAGATTATGTAATAAAATAGATAAAGATAGGATAAAAAGAAGCTTGAAGGTGTGTGGTGTCTAGCCTGTTTTGTCTTCTTTCATGCGTTTGGAATGGTGGAGTGGTCTAGGCGGGGTTAAAATAAAGGAAGCTGCTAATCGAGGTGTTCAAGGAATTTTCGTATGTGGTGGTGTTGTTTTGATTGCTTTTGTTTAAGGTAAATAGTGTCTGAACGAAAAGGCGCTATGATATTATATAATAATAGGTTATATTGGTATTTGAAGGTCGAAAATATTTGAAAATTTCAGTGAATCCTTGATCAAAAGCGTAATAACCCCTGATTATAA
>CAINOC010000111.1 GCA_903851385.1 uncultured Chlorobiaceae bacterium
AAATTGGTTTATTTCTTAGCTTAAATTGAGACCGTCCACACAAAAAATTCCATATTTTAAACTTATACGCATCTTCAATATCATCAGCCACTAAAATAATGTTTTATAATTACATGTTCTCTTAAAAGTCACAAAAACAATTTCAATTCTGAAATTTTCTGATGTTTTGTTATATTGACTCAATTTTTTTTCTTCTTGCATAATTTCTTCTTGGATTTCTTCATAATTTTCCGAGTGCGGTGCGTATAGGGATGTTCTGCAGGTTCGGTTTCGAAGACGAAAGCCTGCCTGTCGCAGTGATTTGCTGGTTAAATGAGGTATGCAGTCTCCCGGTTCGAGGGTTTACAATTTTTGGTAAAGCATCTATATAGGTATTTTTCAGTTTCTGGAGACTCCTGTACTCCAGAAGGTCACTTGCAACGGGGTGAAGCGGTGCAAGTTCTTCAAGCACTTCCACATTTGTTGAGAAGCCGGTTTTGGTTGTTTTTTTTGCCGGCAGGCCGAGCACATCGAACAGGATATGAGCCAGCTGTTTGGGTGAATCAATATTGAACTCAGAGCCTGTTGCCGCATAAATCTTTTCTGTCAGCAGTTTCAGCTCTGTTGTGGCGGCTTCAGAGGCTTTTTCAAGACTTTTCGAGTCGATGCATATTCCTTCATATTCCATTGCCGCAAGGACTTCGACAAGAGGAAATTCTATGTTTTCGCAAATAGAGAGCAGCTCTTTTTCACCCTCAAGTTTTTTGCGAAACATATCTTCAAGCTGAAGGGCAAGATCAGCATCCTGGCAGCCATAGTCAGAGAGCTTCCTTGGTTCAACGTCATAAATACTCAGTTTTGTTTTTCCGGTTCCTACAAGCTCCTCAAAGGTTGTTGTCCTGTAACCGAGATGACGGGCTGCCATGTCATCGAGATTGTGCTGTTCTTCCGGGTCAAGCACATAGCTGGCAAGCATGGTGTCAAATCCGACAGGCGAGAGTTCGATGCCATATTTCTTCAGGACGAGAATGTCGTATTTAAGGTTTTGACCGCTTTTCAGTATTGATGGATTTTCAAGGAGAGGCTTTAGTATTTCAAGGGTGCTCTCTCTTTGAAGTGCGCTATGATTAAACGCAATAAAACGTGCTTTTCCCGGCTCAATTGAAAATGACATGCCGGCCAGTTCAGCTTCAAACGTATCCAGACTTGTTGTTTCCGTATCAACTGCAACCCGTCTGGCGTTTTTAAGCGAGAGCACCAGTTCATTCAGTTTTTCCAAGGTATCAACGGGAGCGTAGTCAGCGCCTGTTTGAGGTGATCGAAGAAGAGGCTGTTTATCGTCCAGCTCGTCGGTTTGGTGCTGATGCACTGTCACCTCATCAGTATTTGACTGTTCGTAATCACTGAAGACAGCAGGGAGTCTCGATATAATGGTTCTGAGTCCAAGCTTCTGCAGCAAGGGCAATAGTTTTGTCCGGTCCGGCACTCCACACTCAAGCTCTTTCAACGTAACGTCCACCTGCAGATCAGTGCGGATAGTTACAAGCTTTGTTATCAGATCAAGTCGGGGCAGAAATTGTTCCAGGCTTTGGCGGATTTTCGGGGAAATATCCTCCAGATGCTTATAAATATTATCGAGAGAGCCGTATGTAAGCAGAAGGCTTGAAGCTGTTTTAGGCCCTATCCCTTTTGCTCCCGGAATATTGTCAGAGGTATCGCCGGTCAGTGTCAGGAACTGGGTGAAGAGTTCAGGTGCCACTCCGAATTGATCTGCTATCTCTTTTTGCCCGAACAGTTCCAGCTCATTCTGGTTTTTGCCTGGTTTGAGAATTTTTACTCCATCGTGTACAAGCTGGGCAAGATCTTTGTCTGGGGTGACAATGTAAACCTGGCAAACATCTTCGAATTTTCTGGCAGCAGTCCCTATTAAGTCATCAGCCTCATAGCCGGGGGCCTTGAGCAGTGGTATATCAAGAGCTTCCAGCAGTTCGAACACGGCATCAAGCTGCACGATGAGATCTTCAGGAGGAGTCTGCCGATTGGCTTTATAAGCGGGATACATATCATGGCGAAAGGTTTTTTCCTTGCTGTCGAATACAGCCGCCAGATAGTGTGGTTTATAGGTTTCAAAAATCTTGAATAGTGCTGAAGCAAATCCGTAAATCGCACCTGTCGGCATTCCGTCACGGCTTGTCATGCCTGCTCGTTGCAGGGCAAAAAAAGATCGGTATATAATAGCCATGCCATCGAGCAGAAAAAGTGCAGGCTTTTCGTGTTGTGGCGTGATCTTTTCTACTTTTGGTTCCGGGTCGGCAGGAAGAAAGAATTCAAGTTGATTACTGCTCATTCTGTAACGACCCCATAGCTTCCAAGCACCTTGACCATCGTTGCAAATTCTCTGAGATGGTTAAGTGCGTTGTGAATATTCGAGTCATGCTGATGTCCTACGAAATCGACATAAAAAAGATACTCAAACGCTTTTTTTCTGAATGGTCTCGATTCAATTTTTGACAGATCAATATCACGTATGGCAAATGTTGCCAGTGCCTTAAAGAGCGACCCCTGTACATTGGGTAAGGTGAACGCAATGGATGTTTTGTGCTGTGACGTGTCCAGTTTTGTTTTAAAACGTGGTGGATCGCTCTCTTCTGAATGTGAAATACAGAAAAATCGGGTAATGTTCCACTCTTCATCAGCAAGGTTTTCCTGCATGATTTCCAGACCGTATAGCTCTCCCGCCCTTTTTGACGCAATTGCAAGTTGTGTCGGATCTTTTTCGGCGGCGATTATTTTGGCACTGCCGGCAGTATCGTAGGCGACTTCCGGCTTAATGTTCTTGTGGGTTGCAAAAAAATTGCGGCATTGCGCAAGTGCTTGAGGATGAGAAAGCGCTTTCCGGGCTTGTTCTATTGTTGCATTGTGGATGCCCAGAAGGCAGTGTTCAACTTTGACAAAGGTCTCGGCAACGATAGTAACGGGATGTTGCAAGAGCAGGTCATAGTTTTGATGGATGCTTCCCCCGAGTGAATTTTCTATCGGGATGACCGCATACGCAACCTTATTGTTTTCAACGGCTTCAAAAACCTCTTCAAACGATTCAAATGGTTTTGGCTCTCCGATCCTGAGTGCAGCTATCTCGCTGTAGGCTCCGGGTTCTCCCTGATAGGCGGTCATCAAGTTTGTCATTGATTTTTCTTGTTATTAACTTGCACGAATGCCGTTGGATTTGATTTTATTTAAAGAAAATAAATCTATTATCATAGGCGTGGTGCAACGGGAATAATAAATCAGCAGTTTTTTATTATGTCAGGACATAGCAAATGGGCGACCATTAAAAGGAAGAAGGCGGTAACTGACCAGAAAAGAGGCAGTTTGTTTACTAAACTGGTCAAAGAGATTACGATAGCGGCAAGAATGGGTGGAGGCGACCCAACGGGTAATCCCCGTCTCAGGCTCGCTGTCGATACCGCAAGAGATAATTCCATGCCGATGGACAATATTTCCCGTGCCATCAAAAAAGGGACAGGAGAGCTTGAGGGCGTCACCTACGACGAGATTACCTATGAAGGGTACGGTCCCGCAGGGATAGCTCTGATTATTGAGACGGCGACGGACAACCGCAACCGGACCGTTGCTGATATTCGTCACATTATGAGTCGCAATAATGGTTCGCTCGGCGAAAGTGGCAGTGTAAGTTGGATGTTCCATCGCAAAGGAACTCTTGATGTTCCAGTTTCTGCCGCCGGAGAGGATCGACTGATGGAAGTACTTCTGGATGCCGGTCTTGAGGACCTCAATAGCGATGATGAGAACTATTTTACCGTTATAACCGATATCAAGGACCTTGAAAATGTCAAAAAGGCACTTGAGGGTGCTGGTATCATTTATGAAAATGCAAAGATAGATCTCATTCCTGAAAATTATATAGAACTTGAAGCGGATGATGCCAGTAAAGTTATCAAGTTGATTGATGCGCTTGAAAACAATGACGATGTGCAGGGGGTATACAGTAACATGGATATCAGCGAAAGTGCAATGAGCAGCTTAAACGAATAGAGGATGGTTGTCCTCGGGGTTGATCCCGGAAGTCTGAATACCGGTTATGGGGTGATCAGCCAGAGTTCCGGAGTTCTTTCAGTGCTCGTTTGCGGTGTTATCCGTCTTAATCCCCGTCGGACCCATGCAGAACGGATAGGTGAAATATATCGTGAGCTTGCAGCGGTTATTGATGATTTTAAGCCGGAACGTGTAGCTTTGGAAACAGCGTTCTTGAGTAGAAATGTGCAGTCGGCTCTGAAGCTTGGTCAGGTTCGTGGTGCGGTTATAGCTCTTGCGATGAACCAGCATCTTGCGCTGCACGAGTATGCTCCACGTGAAGTGAAATCGGCGATAACCGGAAGAGGAGCAGCAAGCAAGGAGCAGGTTGCTTTTATGGTCACGAGAATGCTTGGTCTCACTGTGCCGCCTAAACCTTATGATGTTACCGATGCACTCGGCATAGCCCTGTGCGATTTGCTCAGAGGAGAGAGCCGGAAGGCTTTGCTTCCTTATGAAAAATCCCGGGGTGGTGGCAGCAGCTGGTCGCAGTTTGTCGCTGCATCACCCGATAAGGTTGTCCGTTAGTTTCCGTGGAGAGTAAAGGATTTGCCTTCGTTGGAAGAGTTGATATGACTCAATAATAAAATTATAGCTGTGGAAGGTCGTATCTTTAATCTGCCGAATTCGCTTAGTTTTCTGAGAATAATACTGATACCCTGGTTTCTCTATTATTTTCATACCGGCCATATCAAAACGGCTATTGTTATTATGGTTGTAGCTCTTTTGACCGACTGGTTTGACGGTCAGGCTGCCCGATGGACCAATGATGTTTCCGAAATGGGAAAAATTCTTGATCCCCTTGCCGACAAACTCTGTCTTGCAAGTGTAGCTATTTACTTTTTCTGGATTGGTCAGCTCCCTTTATGGTTTGTGCTTTTTGCAGTCCTGAGAGACGCTCTTATTTTTATCGGTGCCGCATATGTTAGAATCCACCATTCAGTAGTCACTACATCTCTCTGGCCGGGAAAATGGGCTGTTGGCTTTGTCTCCATGATGTTTATTGCCATGGTTTGGCCTCATCCCGTTTTTCAGCGCTATCCTGTCAAAGAGTTCTTTTTATACCTCTCGTCCATTATGCTTCTCTACTCCTTTTCGCTCTATTGTGTAAGGTTTTACAAAATTCATAAGGGCCTCAACTACAGCATCTGAGCGGTTACTCTACCTCTTTTTCGGTATCAACATAGAGGTATGCTGGGTATTGATAACTTTTCCCTGGAAATATATATAGTCACTTTCTGTCTTGTTAACTGACTAATAAATAGATAGTTACAGGCTTTAATATCCTTTACTTCTGTTGGGCGGGGAGTGTTGATAACTTGTTGACAGAATGTTGGCAGGTGTGTAGAAGCGCCCTGGTTCTCAGGTATGGAGGCCAGGGCGTTCTATCCGGGCAAGGACGACTTCTATTTGTTTTTGGACACAACAGTAGCCATCAGGGAGGCTTCGCATACAAGTTCGCCGCGCACATAAGCTTTTGCATCAAACTGGCAGACGCTTCTGCGCATGTTGGTCATGGTTGCTTCAATCACAAGGGTGTCGCCGGGAAGTACCGGTTTGCGGAAGCGCGCCTTGTCGATACCCATGAAGTAGACCACGCTCTCCTTTATTTTATCATTACCGTTCAGCATCATGATACCCCCGGTCTGAGCCATGGCTTCAAGAATCAGCACGCCAGGCATGATGGGATTACCCGGAAAGTGACCCTGGAAGAAGGGCTCGTTCATGGTCACATTTTTAATCGATACAATTTTTTCGTCAAGCTTGAACTCAACAATCTTGTCGATTAAAAGGAAGGGATAGCGGTGAGGGAGAATGTTCAGTATTGCATTGATGTCAAAAATAACGCCGGCTTTTTTATCGTGCTGGTACTGCCGGGCAAGTTTGTTGCGATCCGCATATTTTTTGAGCTGCTTGACAAATTCCACATTCGACGCATGACCAGGGCGTGCAGCAAGCACCTGTGCCCTTATCGGCATGCCAAGGAGGGCGATGTCACCAAGCAGGTCAAGCAGTTTATGGCGGGCAGGCTCATTCTTGAAGCGTAGTTCACGGTTGTTGAGAATACCGTTTTCACCGAGCACAAGATGATCGCTTTCTATACCAAGTTTTTTTCCCAGAGAGTCAAGCTCCCCTTTTTCCATGGTTTTGTCGATAATGACAATAGCATTGTCGATATCACCACCCTTGATGATTCCCTGGTTTGCAAGTGCTTCCACTTCACTGAGAAAGCAGAAGGTTCTGCATGGGGAAAAATCTTTGACAAATTCAGTTTCAAGATTAAAAAGACCGGAGTGCTGAGAGCCTAGAGCCGGGTTTTTATAGTCCACCATCACCGTCATTCTGAAGTCGTCCAGTGGCAGAGCTACAATATCGACACTGTTTTCAGCATCGTGGTATTCAATGGTCTCATCAATGACAAGGTAATTTTTTGGCTCCTCCTGTTCCTTAAATCCGGCTTCAAGCAGTGCCTCTGCAAATGGGTGTGAACTCCCATCCATAACCGGAGGTTCTGGTCCGCTCAGTTCAATTCGGCAGTTATCGATCTGCAGGCCATAAAGAGCGCCAAGAACATGCTCGGTGGTGTGGACTTTAACCTCATTGAGCCCGATAGTGGTACCCCTCAGGACATCAATGACGTTCTCAATCAGTGCCGGTATTTCAGGACTGTTTTCAATATCTGTCCGGACAAAACGGTAGCCGTAGTTGACCGGGGCAGGTTTAAAGGTAATCATGCACTCTTTGCCGGTGTGCAGTCCTGTTCCTGATAAGGAAACTTCTTTTTGAAGTGTGCGCTGATGAATGAGCATAGTGTAATCGTTGCTCCTGCCTTTTATTGCTGCGCAGGAAATGAACTTGAATTGTAATGATGAAAAACTCTAAGCCTTTAAGATAACAAAGATCAATATCCTGTTCAAATCAGGCTTTTTAGACGTGTCTGACCAAGCTTCCTATGAGGCTGTCTGAGCGGAAAAGTGTTTCAGTGCTTTTTCAAGAAGGAGCGGATGGGAGATCTTGTTTCCGGCAATAATGCTGTTTCTTTGAAAAACATCTTCATCTCCTGTAAAGTCGGTAACAGTTCCTCCTGCTTCGCGGACAAGCAGCACGCCAGCCGAATAATCCCATGGGCATAACTTGTATTCCCAGAACCCGTCAAAGCGCCCACAGGCAGTATAAGCAAGATCAATGGCAGCAGAGCCTGCGCGCCTGATCCCTGCACAGTCGTGAATAATCTCTTTCAGCACTCCGAAATACGAATCAATATAGTGGTACTGAGTAAACGGAATACCGGTTGCAATGAGAAAACTCTCTTTTTCAGAGCGGTTCGACACGGAAATTTTTTTGCCGTTCAGGTAAGCTCCGCAACCTCGTTCAGCCGTAAAGAGTTCTTGAAGAACTGGCTGAAAGACAACCCCTGTGCAGAGTTCATTATTGCTGTCCTTCAACGCGATACTTATTGAAAAAACAGGAAAGGAGTGAATAAAGTTAAGAGTGCCGTCAAGAGGATCAACAATCCAGGTTCTTTCGGAAGTGCCTTTAACGACGGTGCCTTCTTCACACAGCATGCTGTCATCGGGAAAGCGTTCTGTGATAATGGAGCTTATTGCCGCTTCGCAGGCTTTGTCAACTTCAGTAACAAAATCTTTAAAATCTTTTCCCTTGATTTCACTTTGAGAGAGTTCACCGAATTTTTCAAGGGTTATAGCTCCTGCAGCATGAGCAGCTTTTATGGCTGTCTGCAGTTCATTGCTTCGTGTTTCCATGTGTGTTTGTCAATCAGAACGAATGGGTTGCATAATCGCGATCAATATAACATTTCAGCCCATTCTTTTTTTTGTCGCCTTCTTCGGCAGCGTGCAACCTCAAGGTTTCTCAGTAAAGCAGTAGGGCAGGGAATTATCCGTGCAATCTCATTGTTGCTTATTTATAATGATCTAAAGCATTTATAAACGTAAAGAACACCATAATGAAACTCAATTTTACAAAACTGGCTCTCTGTATCGGTCTGTGTTTTGTGTTTGCCTTTGCAGGCAGCACATTTACGCCTGTGCCCGGTTCGGAGTGGTACTATTCCATACTTAAAAAGCCTTCCTGGAATCCGCCAGACTGGCTGTTTCCTCCCGCCTGGACTCTTTTGTTTCTGCTTATGGGTACTGCACTCTACCTTGTTGTACAAGAGTGGTCTGCCAAAGCAAATGTAAAGGGAGCGCTCATAGTATTCGGTGTGCAGCTTCTCTTGAATCTCAGCTGGTCAGCCGCATTTTTCGGTCTTCATTCGCCTTCGAAGGCTCTTGGGGTTATCGTTCTGCTATGGCTGGCGATCGTACTGACAATCGTAAAGTTCAAAGCGGTGTCACCGACTGCGGCATATCTGCTGCTACCCTACATTTTGTGGGTAAGCTTTGCCTCGTTTCTCAATTTTACGATCTGGCAGCTTAATGGCGGGCTTCTCTGAGCAGTTGAAGCTTTTGAGAATGTAACTTTATAACCCCAACTCGCTATGCGAACCGAGGCGCACCAGTTCCAGACTGGCGTCATCGGTTTTGCGGTAGATCAATATAAGATCAGTCTACGCTCAATCGTCCGCATTTAAATCCCGAAACATATTGTCTAAAGAGCCAATCTTTACGAGTTCTCCGCGCCTCGCCTCCATAATAGCTTCAATAGTTTCGGCGTTTGGGATGAGCGGCTCAAAAGGAAATGCTTTTTC
>CAINOC010000112.1 GCA_903851385.1 uncultured Chlorobiaceae bacterium
ATCTTGATGGGGTTGTAAGATTTTCAAAAAACAAAGGTTTTCTGTCAGGCACTAAATACTTCATATTCTTCTCTGTAAAGCTTAACCGACAAAAGTATGGTAAAAGGAACCTAAAATGCCATAGGTTCACCTGGGCTACTCAAGTGAATATTGAAGGTGAATTTTATCGCCTTTCAATTACATCACTCCCTTCAATCACCATGTGAGTTGTAATTCCTACTGACTGGCAGTCCAATTCACGTAGAGCAAAAAACTTTTCAGCCTCAAATGAAGTGGATAAACGGTATCTCACACCTGTTGGTAGATTGCCGAAAACCTCTGCACAAAGAAACTCTTCTTGATTTTTATACTCCAAATCTGCTCCTTCTGCAGGTGCCTGGTAAATTTCTCCCATGCCCTCAATCTTTGTTGTCGTTATAAAAAAAGATACGTCACCAAGAAATTACAGTAGTTTAAGCTGATCACTACCTTTGATATATTCCAGAACACGCACTATTTGTCCGCTCTCTTTTAAGCGCACCGATATCACGAAATAAACCGATCCAACGAGTGTTCATGCTTCTTTTTGCTGCTTACCACACTTCCAGCATGAACTGAATTGACCTTCAATCGTTTCGCCGCAATCAGGGCAAACCCATTGACTGTTCGTTTCAGCCGGCGAACTTCGCCATGCCTCCATCACCTCGCACGCTCTTGGATAGTCAGCATCATTCAAAACCCAAAGTGCCGGGATGCAATCCTGAGGCGAAAGCTCACCCAAAGCAATTGCGAGATATTCATTTCGGATAGAGCAAGGAATCTCTTCGGTGTCGAGTATGATTTTGAGAGCGTAAACCTCGCTCGATTCACTCAACGTATTTGGTGCAAACAGGTATTTCATGAGTTACTCCCGAAAAACATAGCAATTGCCGTTACACGAAAGATTCTAAAGAGGATTACCGTTTAAGCAGTTCATGGATCATTTCAAGAAGCTCATTTTTGTTGATAGGTTTCATAACAAATCCATCGCATCCTGCTTTTTCAACTTTTGTTACGGTTTCTACGGAGGCCTCTGCTGTCTGTGCGATTACCGGTAGCTCGGGTCGAAGCTTTTTGATAAGCCATGTCGCTTCATAACCATCCATCAAAGGCATATGTAAGTCAATAAGCACAAGATTTATTTCCGGGTGGTGATCAACCAGTTGAACTGCTTCATGTCCATTAACTACTGATAGAATGGTGATGTTTTCGTCTTTGAGATAATTCTTAAGCAAGCGGAAGCTAATTTCGTCATCTTCTGCAATGAGAATTGTTACAGATGAAAAAAAGTTGACAGGTCCCTTGATGAGGGAGGCAGTGTCCTGTTTTTGTAGTGAAAATGGGAGTGTATAGGGCAGTGTAAAAACGAATTTGCTTCCTGCGTCTTTTTCCGATTCAACCCAGATTGTTCCGCCAAGCATTTCGACGTATTGTCTGGAAATGTTCAATCCGAGTCCTGATCCTCCACTGTTTGCTGTTACTGCATCGTAAACTTGACGGAATCGCCCGAAGATCTCTTCTTTTTTGTCTGCAGGTATGCCGATACCTGTATCGATGACAAAAAACTCAAGCATGTTCTCTTTTTTGGTATAGCCAATCTCAATGCTGCCAGCACCTGTGAATTTCATCGCATTCTGTACAAGGTTGGTCAGTATCAGCTGAACCTTTACGTTATCGGTTTCGATAGTGCTTTCGTTGTCTGGTAGTCCTGGGCTACAGCGTAACTCCAATCCTTTTTTCTCAGCCTGAGGCTTGAAAAAAGCGCAGATATCATTGAGTAGTTCATTGACTGGCGTTTGTGATACCTGGGGTTTGGCTTCGCCTGCCTCTATGCATGAAATATCAATGAAATTGTTGATAAGATGCAGCATTTGCTCGCAGCTTTTGTGGATGATACCTGCATACTCTACATGTTCCTCTTTGGAGAGATGAGGGTCTTTAAGGAGATCTGAAAAGCCGAAAATACCAGAAATCGGGGTGCGTATATCATGGCTGATGTTCGCCAGAAACTCAGTTTTCCATTTGTCGTTTTCTACCGCTTTTTCTTTTGCAGCAATCAATTCCCGCACAAGTACTTTCTGTTCTTCCTCATTCTGCTTGCGACTGG
>CAINOC010000113.1 GCA_903851385.1 uncultured Chlorobiaceae bacterium
TGCCAAGATTCTTTTTAAGAAAAGAGGCAGCGGTATGTCCTGCAACACCACCTCCTAAAACGACGACTTTTGCCATAGACACTCCAGGTTTTCAATGGTTTTAAATGGAGCTCTAATCTTTTTCGATTGAGCTGGAGAATAAGTCAACTGTTGACCGTTTACTTGAATGCATGGCCGGGGACTACGCCAACAGCTTTAAGGATTTTGGCAAGCGGGCAGAAGCCGGTAAATGCTGCCTGAAAAAGGTTTGCTCCCACAAAACCAGTGAACCAGAGCCAGTTCTGGTTATGATAGATAGAGAGTAAAACGCTGGAAAGAATAAAAACTCCAGCAATTGCAAATACAAGACGATCAATATTCATAATGAAAAGTATTAAACGGTTAGTGATACTATTGGTTTACGGGCAGTAACCAGAAATACCGGATAGGCTGCGGTTGCGCCTGATTTGTTTGTTTTATTGAAGGTGTAAATGGTTTCAAATAATATTGTCTCTAATCCTGCGGCTTTCAGCATTGCAGCAAGTACCCCATGGTCAAACCCATGATGAACCTTTTCAAGGGGGTCGTCATGAAACATGCCATCTTCCTGCTCAAGATCAGCCAAGGCCAACATGCCTCCGGGTGAAAGAAGCCTGGATATCCGGATTAAAAACCCCGCAGTATCATCAATATGGTGAAGGGTCATGCTGCCGTATATCAGCTCAAAGGTTTTTTCAGCGGCAAAGGTGTCGGATGGTGATGAAAGATCAGTGCAGATCGTTTCAATGCTTGATAATCCAGACGTTTTGATTTTCTCCTGAAGTACAGAGAGCATTGCACTGGAGGTATCAACGGCAGAAAGTGTTTTCACCAGCGGTGCAATTTCCATGGTAACCAGCCCTGTGCCGCATCCAAATTCCAGAGCATGCGTTGTATCCCTGGGGTTTGTTGCAGCAATAATTGCTTTTGCCACTTCGAGCGCAACCGCTCTGCGTTGAGGATTTTCATCCCATTGGGAAGCTTCCCTGTTAAATTTATCAGGACTGTTCCACGTGTCAGTCATTGTATCAGGATTAAAAAATTATCAATGAGAAAAATTACACATCAGGGTTGCTCCTCCGTCAGGCATCCCCCTTTACGTTTTAGCGAAGCAGAACAGTGAGGGCAAGATGTTTCCCTGCAAGGTTCTCCCTTAATATGTGGAAGCTCAAGAGCGCATGCGGGACAAACACAAATATCCGGACGGACAGTAGGTATGCTGTCACAGAGAGAACGGACAACTCCTCCCTGAATACAAAGTTGTTTGCCGTCAACAATTGCTTCAGCGACTTTTTTATGGGCAGCTTCGAGAATACGTCCAAAAGTTGGACGCGATACATTCATCTGCACGGCGGCATCTGCATGGTATAACCCCTCTTTGTCTGCCAGTCTTATCGCCTCAAGCTCATCAATTGTCAGGAGAACGCTTGTCAGCTCCTTATGAGGCACACCATGTGGCTTGAAACAGGTGACCTTCGGCAGATCCTGAACGCTGCGGCATTGTGTCGGTCTCCCGACCCGATTGTTCTTCATAGCCACATTTTGGAAAGTTTATAGTAGTGACCCCAGCTCTGTTTCAGCAAGTGACCGACGACTGGCATCGGGATAAACACCTCCTTGACGCTGTTTTTATACACAAACCCGGCGCCATCGCCCATATCCATCACACAGAGTACATTCAAATGAGCCTGATAACCCTTCATTGCACCCTGCCGTCCCAAGTGCTCTATTGCAGCATTGCAGGCAGCATTATTTGCCATTAATTCAGCGATATGTCCCTGCTTTGCTTTCCAGTCCGGACCTTCAAGAGCAGCTGCATCGCCAACAGCATACCATCCTTTGAGCCCCTCTATTCTGCAGTAATCATCAATTCGAACAAACCCGGCGCTGTTTTGTGGCAGGTTAGATTTCCTGATTATTTCATGCCCTTCACCTGCCGGAATAAACATGCAGAGGTCACTCTCTAGCTTGCTCTGGTCTTCAAAAACAATTCCATCCGCCTCAAAACGGCTTATTTTTTTGCCATAACGGGTAGAAATACTTTTTGATTTAAACATGGAAGCCATGGCCGAAAGTGCTTTTTTTCCCATTCGTGCACCGGGCTCGACCATTGGGACAAAAAAGGTCAACTCAAATTTATCGCGGATCCTAAGTTTTTTGAGATAATGATGCAGGTTAAAAAGAAGTTCAAATCCCGGTCCGCCACGAACAGCACTTGAATCTTTTGGATTACCTCCAAATCCTAAAGCAATTTTGCCGCTTCCACGTGCAACCAGCATTTCAATCTTTTCCTTTAGAGCCAGCGACTCTTCCGGTTTGCCGCAAATGGAGCGTGTATGCTCAATACCTTCATGTTTCATTTTCGAAGCTCCAAGAGCCACAACAACAAGGGCAGGGGAGTCACGAACACCTGCTTTTTCAAGGGTAATTGTTTTACCGTCACCATCAAGAGCGACAACCTTGTCGATGGTGAGAGACAAACCGTGCTTGCGGGCCAGTTGTGACAGCGGTATTGAAACATCCTTGAACTGCATACTGCCAACCGGTATCCAGATTGCCAATGGATAGATAAAAAGATAGTCCCGATCCGAAACCAGCTCAACCTCAAATCCTTGTTTCCGAAAAGCAATAGCAGCAGCAACACCGCCAATGCCTCCACCCAGAATCAATACTTTTTTCATTGATAAAGATGATGGTTACCGTGTGACCGTTGTTACGACAAATTCAGGAGGTGTCTGTATATGTTTTTTAACAGCACAGAGATTAGCGGCACTGATAACAGCATCCTTGTATTTTTCAGGGAAATCCTGTGGAAGCTCTATGGTTATCTCAATTTTCCCTATGCCGCGTCCGGATTCATTGGCCGTATGTGACTGAACAATCCGGATATCATCTGTCGGGATGCCTCTCTGCTGGCAGAAGGACAAGACAAAAATACCAGCACAGGTGCCGATTGATGCAAGAAAGAGGGAAAAAGGCTCAGGTGCGGAACCCTCTCCCCCGGCATATTTCGCCTGGTCTGTATGAATGGTAAAGCCATTAAACTCGGCGTTTACTTTCTTTCCACCTCCAAACGTTACGATCATTTCGCTTTTCATAATAGGACAAGAGTGATAGTGTTAGCAAAAAAACAAAGGTAAATTATAAACATATGCTCATAATAAAGCAAGAGGTCAACACAGCTTTATTCATAAATCTTAACTGAAACCAGAAATGTTCTGGAAAAAATTGCGCAAGACAGTGAGTCAGCAAAGAAAATCAGTTGTTTTTTTTCTGTTATTTCTTCATTTTATACCCATACAGGGTATTGGTATAAAATCATTATATAAATCGTCTCCTTAATCTGCAAGAGCTAGAGGTATGATTATGAAAACGTTTCTTCCTTTTTTGACTCTTGGACTCATTCTTTTCGGTGCATGCAGTCCTGAAAATACATCGGTCAAAAAAGAGTCAGCAAAATCAAAAGAAGTCACTTCAGGCGAGTTGAAACTTGCTAAAGGGAAAAGTATTTACGAAGCCAACTGCGCAGGTTGCCATGATTCCGGTGTTGCAGGAGCCCCTAAACCTGGTGACAAAGCAGCATGGAGCGAAAGAATTGCACAGGGTGGGATGGATATGATCGTAAAGAAATCAATAGAGGGATATGATGGGAAAGCCGGAATGATGCCTGCAAAAGGTGGCAACGCAACCCTTGAAGATGAAGAGATCAAGAATGCTGTTACTTACATGACCCGGAAACTCTAACTGATTCCAATGTCCAGATGCTTGCAACTTATTTATCTGCAGTATTCTGGATCTTAATCTACCATCAGAAAGCGAAAATATGACCGACAATAAAGTACTTCCCATTACCAATGACGTCAGCTGGATCGGGGTTCTTGATCCAGGTCTCATAACGTTCGACATAGTCATGGAGACGAAATATGGAACAACCTATAATTCCTATTTCATCAATGCAGAGAAAAAAGCCATTATTGAAACTACCAAGGAGAAGTTCTGGCCTGAATATCTGGCTAAAATAAAACAGGTGACTGATCCGGCTGATATTGCATACATCATTGTCGACCATACGGAGCCCGACCATTCCGGCAATGTAAGAAACCTTCTTGCGATTGCACCAAACGCAATCGTCGTCGGCAGCGGTAACGCAATCAAGTTCCTTCGCGATCAGACCGGCCATGACTTCAAGTCACTTGTTGTAAAAACCGGCGATACCCTGAGTCTCGGTAATAAAACCCTGCATTTCATCAATGCACCAAACCTGCACTGGCCTGACACCATCTACACATGGCTTGAGGAAGACCGTGTCCTTTTTACTTGCGACTCATTTGGTTCTCATTTCTGTCATGAAGAAATGTTTGACGATGCTGTCGGCAACTTTGATGAGGCCTTCACTTACTACTTTGATGCCATATTGAGACCATTCAGCAAGTATATGCTGCAGGCCATTGAAAAAATCAGACCCCTTGATATCAAGGTCATCTGTCCCGGTCACGGTCCAATTCTGCGCTCTCACTGGCAGAAATATGTCGATCTTTCATGGAGCTATGCCACAAAGGCCGTAGCCATGCCGAACGACAAAAATATTCTCATTGCCTACGTATCAGCCTATGAAAACACAACACTTCTGGCCGAAAAAATTGCAGAAGGTATTCGTCAGTCGTGTGACTTCATCATCGATATCTGTGATATTGAAACGGTCAACTTTTCAACCCTTGAAGATAAAATTGCTCACTGTTCCGGACTTATCGTTGGCTCTCCAACCTTAAACCAGAATATTCTGCCACAGATCTACCAGTTATTTGCAGCGATCAATCCTATCCGCGACAAAGGAAAGCTCGCAGCTGCGTTCGGTTCCTATGGCTGGAGCGGCGAAGCAGTCAAGATGATAGAAACCAATTTTACGATGCTGAAGCTCAAGGTTTTTGACCAAAGCATCAGAGTGAAGTTCAAACCTCATGAAGAGGAATTTGCTGAGTGCAATGCTTTTGGGCATGCCTTTGCTGAAAAAATGATTGAAATGTATCAGCTCAGCTGCAATCTCTGAATAAAATCATTTTTTTAATGAGAGCAGTTATTATGCATTCTCACTCTTGACAATCATGCCGGGTATGACTGTTCCACCCTGAATTACCCGGCAGAACACGCCCTCTTTTGGCATGATGCATTCGCCCGTTGCTCTCTGTATGGCACATTCCCCGTTATGGCACTCTTTTCCAATCTGGGTAATTTCAAGAACGACTTTATCTCCGATCGTCAGTCGGTTCCCTATGATGAGGCAAGAAAGATCGATATTTCGTGTTACAATATTTTCAGCAAACATACCATGATCAATGTCAGGTAATTTTTTCCGCATCCGGTCAATACTCTCTCCCGCAAGCAGAGATATCTGCCGATGCCAATCGCCGGCGTGTGCGTCCCCCTCTATCCCCCAGTCCTCTTTAAGGGTAATATCTCTCATGGCTTGTTTTACCATACCCTTCTGGTTACTGATACAGACGGCTTCAATGATACCCATGAATTTCTATGATTTAGCTTTTGGCGCTATTATGATGCAAAAGGGGAACTCCTGAAAACAGTGATAAAGATAGTACACCGTTCAAATAATATCTTGATTTCTTGGATGAAAAAGGTTGATGACGGTGTAAAATCAATTGTTTACAATGAACTTGTAACCTATGCGCAAAGTC
The DNA here is from genome assembly GCA_903851385.1 of uncultured Chlorobiaceae bacterium. Lineage (GTDB taxonomy): Bacteria > Bacteroidota > Chlorobiia > Chlorobiales > Chlorobiaceae > Chlorobium. Next base: position 5,709 of record CAINOC010000113.1, read on the forward strand.
TCAAATGAAATACCTGCTTACCTGTACCTTCTCTTTGTAAAAGGCTGCACAATTTAACGATAGTAATTTATCCGGAGCAGTTATTCTCTCGGCGCAGTTATGTAACTTTGGTACAAATCATGAGATGTCCCGAAAAAAAGAAAGGAGAAATGGAGTTTACACACCTTGATAGTCGCGGCAATATCGCCATGGTGGATGTATCGGCAAAACCCGGCACACTTAGGACTGCTGAGGCTTCTGGTTATATTCTTATGCAGCCTGAAACAATAGCGCTTCTTTCCCATGATGGCTTGCCAAAAGGCAATGTTTTAACAACAGCAAAACTTGCCGGTATACTTGCTGCCAAAAATACAGCGCATCTTATTCCTCTTTGTCATCAGCTTAACCTTTGCTTGGTCGACATTGTTTTTGACATAAAGGACGATCGCATAGCCATAACGGCAACGGTTAAAACAAAGGAGTCAACCGGTGTTGAGATGGAAGCGTTAACTGCGGTATCGATTGCGGCTTTGACCATCTATGATATGTGTAAAGCCGTTGACAAGTACATGGAGATCGCTTCGATCACTCTTCAAAAGAAAACGGGAGGAAAGTCCACCAATCCTGTTGAGTACCGGCCAAAAACCTCGATCCTTGTATTGTCTGACTCTATTGCTTCAGGTCAAGCTGTTGACCGGTCAGGCAGATTGCTCCGTGAAGGATTTGAAAGTGCAGGGTGCCACATAGGGGAAGTAAGGGTTATAGCCGATAATAAAGATGAAATTAACGCTGTGATTGATGAATGGGTTACCACTGGTATAGAGCTTATTATCACTACTGGAGGCACAGGCCTTGGTCCGCGTGATGTGACTGTTGATGTACTGAATCCAAAATTTTCAAGGAAATTACCCGGTATTGAACAGGCTCTGTTACATTGGGGACAGGGAAAAACCACAACTGCTATGCTTTCAAGGCTTGTTGCCGGTATGGTGGGATCGACTATGGTGATTTGTCTGCCGGGAAGTTCAGGCGCAGCAAAAGATGCGCTGGAGGTACTTGTGCCAACCATATTTCATGCATTTTCCATGATAAAAGGAGAAGGCCATTCATGCTGATAACTACCGAGGAAGCACATCGGATCATCAGGCAGTCAATTGTGCCATTTTCTGGCGAGTTGTTGCCTCTCGAAAAGCTTCAGGGTTGTGTGCTTGACCGGGATATTGTGGCACCCTTTTCACTGCCGCGTTTCACCAATGCAGCAATGGATGGTTTTGCACTCAAAGGTGAAGAGATCCGCAATGCTTCTCACGATTTTCCTGTGCGGCTTCAGGTTACCCAGGCGATACCGGCAGGCCGGCTCTCACTCTCACCAGTCGCCTCAGGTTGCTGCGCACAGATCATGACCGGAGCCCCACTTCCGGAAGGAACAGATACGGTGGTAGCGTTTGAAGATACCAGCGGTTTTGGCTCATCTGAGGTAGATATATACAAAGCGCCAAAATATGGAGCTAATGTCCGCCATAGGGCCGAAGAGGTGAAAAAGGGTGAACAGCTTCTTATGACAGGGATATCAGTTTCGCCTGCTGAAATTGCGGTTCTTTCCTCATTCGGATTTTCATCTGCAGAGGTGAAAAGAAAGCCGGTTGTTTCAATTGTTACGGTTGGTGATGAACTGCGCCTGCCCGGCGAGGAAGTTGCAGATGCTGAAATATTCAATAGCAACCGATTTATGCTTCAAGCCTTCTGTAGGGCTCTCAATATTGAGTCGGCTTGTATCCGTCACGCTCCTGATAACAGACAACAATTACGGGAAATCCTTGAGCAATCTCTTGCGGAAAGTGACATACTCATTACCTCTGGCGGGATTTCCACTGGTGAATATGACTTTGTTGCTCAGGAGCTTTCTGAACTTGGTGTGATCAAAAAGTTTTGGGGTGTCTCTCAAAAACCAGGAAAACCCCTTTATTTTGGCTCTACAGAGAGCGGAAAACCTGTGTTCTCACTACCGGGAAACCCGGTTTCCACGCTTGTGTGTTTTGTAGAGTATTGCGTTCCTGCTTTTTGTCTTCTTCAGGGAAAACCGTTGCCGGATAAACTGCTGGCTATTCTTGCTGAGCCATTTCCCGCCGACAAAAAGCGTCATCGTTTTCTTCTTGGAAAGGTCTGGATTGAAGAAGGGAGGTTGCTGTGCAAGCTTTCATCGAAAGTTGAATCCCATATGATTACCTCATTAGTAGGGGCAAACTGTCTGCTTGAAGCCGGGTCTGCACCCGAACCTCTTCCTGCCGGTTCTCTGGTAACCTGTACCATGCTTCCCTGGGCCACTCTGTAACAATATGAACGTTTTACCTTATGCTCTTTCATCCTTTTGAAATAGCGTTTTGCGGTTATTCCGGTTCTGGAAAAACAACCTTGATTGCTGCACTAATCCGTCATTTTTCTGCAAGGCTATCCATCGGGTATTACAAACATGGTTGCCACCGTTTTGATATTGACCGTGAGGGAAAAGATTCCTGGACGGTCAAAGAGGCAGGCGCCTTAACCGTTATGATTTCAGACCCTGACAAAAAAGCGCTTGTCACTCAACAGACCGGCCCTTTTTTCCATCTTGAACAGCAAGCGTTTTCCGGGCTGGACATGCTCTTTGTCGAAGGGCTTAAGGAGCTCCCGCTACCAAAACTTATCCTGGTAGACAGAGAACGAAAAATACTTGATCTTGTCGGCAGATCATCAATTACCAATGTTGCCGCCCTTATTGTCTCTGATGATCAAGCTTCATACTCAGGGTTCGGCATACCCGTCCTGCATCGTGACCATATCATTGATATCGCCGCATTTATTGAGAGCTTCTTATTAGAATATTCAGCCAGATCGAGCGCTCTGAACGGCTTGGTGCTTGCCGGAGGCCGAAGTGTACGGATGGGAAGCGACAAAGCACTTCTTGCATACCATTCCCAAAACCAGCTCTTGCATACAGCGGCTCTATTGCAGCAGCAATGCCATGAGGTCTTTGTATCCTGTCGGGAAGAACAGGCAGAAACTTATCGTCACTTTGGGATTCCCCTTATCACCGACAGCTACCTCGGTATAGGCCCATTGGGAGGGCTGCTCTCAGCGCAAAGAGCAAACCCTGATGCAGCGTGGGTTGTTGCTGCCTGTGACCTGCCTTGTCTTGACACGGATATTCTCCACCAACTTTGTGAAGAGCGCAATCCAATGCGTTTTGCAACTGCGTATCGAAATCCTGATTCAGGAATGCTCGAGCCCCTTCTGGCCTGTTATGAGCCTAAATCCCGACATCATCTTATCGAACGGCATCTGGAGGGAAAAAACTCTCTTTCTCTTTTTCTGGAAGAATCCCATATAACGATGCTTATGCCACACAATAGTAATGCGCTGCAGAACATTAATGACTCTTTCGGGCAACAAGGCGTTGGCCGTTCTCAACCCCATTAAACCTCTGAACACTACATGGGGGGAGCGTTGGCAAATTTGGAACAACCGGCTTAGTCTTTAACGCATCGAACTGAAAAGCCAGTCTTTTTACTGGCCATGCCTCTTCGTAATGCAGCATCAAAGTAGCCAAGTGAGCGGCACCATGCGGTTTTTGCTGATGATTCTGTTGACGACCAGAGTCGACTGTATTGTCCTGGCGGCATGAAATTTCCGTCGGTATCTCGTCGCGCTCCAGCCGGGAGTGCATCAACCCCGCTGTTACGGTTTCCTCCGTTCGACTGCTCTTTCCAGAGCGTTGTTGCTTTCATTGCACCGCCAGCCTGTTCTGTGCCGCCCAGGAGATCGCTCATCGCACTCCATTCCGCATCGGTGGCTACATGCCATCCCTCCATCGCAAGCCCTCTTGGGTCGTTGACCGCATACCAGTTATAGAGTTTTCCGTAGGTTTTTCCATTATCAGGGTTGTTGAGGTTGTAACACCAGGCCCCCGTTGTGAGAATTGCCCACTCTTTGGGGTTTTTTATTTCTGGAATGGGATCGCCGTTCCGGTAGTGAGCAACGTCAAGATTTTTACCTATCCAGACCATTGAACCAATCTGAGCGGTGTTATAGCTATTCGCGTCACGATCAACAACTTTTTTTTGGTGACTGCTGCATCCTGCAGATAAGAATACGACCACAATCACTGCGGTTAATACCAAAATTTTTTGTCTATTCATGATATATACGTGGCTGAAAATCAATTTTTTAGCAGTAAAAAAAAGGGTGATGCGCGGTTTAAATAGTTCAATTATTTGGGTTTTTAAGAAATGCTGTCAGTATGAATTTTTTATATACACCCTATACTTATTATAAACATACGCTCATAAACAAGCAAGCTTCATATCTCGTTTTTATGCTCTCCGGAGATCAACAATAACGAGTTGCCCCGATCTCAACCCTTGATCCTCATACCCGCTCACAGTTTCAGGATGAAATCCTTAAATAGTGCCTGACAGAAAACCTCTGATTTTTGAAAATCTGAGAACACCATCACGATCAAAAGCTGTTTATTTTTGACTCAGCAGAGACTTTTTTGCGTTTATCAGGATTTCCCAAGAGCGAACTACTGAATTGTACGTCAAA
>CAINOC010000114.1 GCA_903851385.1 uncultured Chlorobiaceae bacterium
ATAGAATACTGAAAAAACAAGAACTGACACAGATCAGAATCATGGTTCTAAAAATCCTGCAGATTTGTTATAATCCGTCCTTTCAAGTACAGGTATAGCTCTATTTGTTAAAAAGCTAAAATTCGTATAATGTATTGGCATTCAGGGTGCATAAAAATATTTAAATTACTTTTCTGGATTAGTCTTAACAAATAATTAAAAGAGTAAGAGTAATAGGGAAGAGTATAAATATCAGATAAAACACAAAAATCCTGTAAATGGTTCACTCATTGAAGAAAAGAGAAATGTATTTTTCCGGATTTAATCTGCCACTTTAAATTGTAAGCATGCCAAATCCACCGTATTTCATATAATTTAAAATTGCGTGACCTTTGCCATAAAAAAGTTATGTTCAGTTTGAATGAAGGCAATCGTTATGTAGTTTGTTTGAATGGCGTAGATTTACGCAAGGGATTAGATGGGTTGTGCGGGTTGATCCGGTATCTATCCCTAAGTCCGACCAACGGAGATGTGTATGTGTTTCTGAACAAGAGCCGCACCACCATGAAGTTGCTGCACTGGGAACGCGGAGGCTTTGTTATTTATTATAAACGTTTGGAAAGCGGACGTATCAGCCACAAGATATTTATCAAGGAAGGTCATGGATTCCGTTCGTTTCGTTGGGATGAACTGGTGCTGTTGATAGAAGGAATCAGTCCGAAAATAAAACGCAGAAAACGATATAATTTATCTTAAAATGTTTGTGTATTTCATTGTATATTAGTATCTTTATACTGTAAAACAATGGAAGATACACTGCAAATATTACAAGAAAACGTTCTGTTGAAAGAGCAACTTTGCTTCAAAGACGACCAGCTTCGCTTCAAAGACGAGCAGCTTCGTCTCAAAGAAGAGGAGTTAAAACGCAAGAACGAACGGATACTTTATTTAGAGCGTCAGCTGTTTGGCCGACGTTCGGAGAAGCAGCTTCCCGATTATTCTCAGGCTCAATTATCTCTTTTTGATGCAGAACAGGGCACCCCCGCTATTGAGCAGGAGGCTTCAGTTCTGACAACCCTTATAGAAGATATAAAGCAAAAGGCAGAAGAACGTCGTAACTCAAAAAGACAACGTTCGATAACTGAGAAACGCTCATATAAGCTGCCGGCCCATATCGAACGCCGTGAGACAGTCATTCAACCAGAGAACTTCGATGCTTGCAATATGATCAAGATTGGAGAAGATGTAACAGAGAAACTGATGCTTGATCAGGCAAAGTTCTGGGTAGAGCGAACCGTACGTCCCATATACAAAATACAGCAAGAACAGCAGGCACTTTCTACTGCCATTGTTCAGGCACCTCTCAAAGCATCAATCCTTCCCGGATGTATGGCAGGAGAATCGTTATTAAGCCAAATCACCACTGATAAGTTTCTTTATCATATACCCGAATTCAGACAAGCGGTACGCTTCAAACGGCTTGGAGTAGAAATCACCACTTCGAGCATCAACCGGTGGGTACATACTTTAGCCGATAAGCTTTATCCACTTTATATTGCACAGGTGAACCGGGTGCTCTCAACCCATTACATACAGGTGGATGAAACAACCCACCCGGTAACCGACCGTCCCGGAGCGGCACGCAAGGCGTATATCTGGGTAGTTCGTTCGGTCATGACTCCCGGGATATTCTTCCATTATGATAAAGGCTCGCGTTCACAGGAGGTGGTTCTCAAAATGCTCAAAGACTATCAGGGAGCACTTCAAACGGATGGCTATGCTGCCTACAGCATTTACGAAGAGAAACAGGGAGTGCTTCCTCTGGGATGCATGGCTCATGTGAGACGTAAGTTCGAGAACGCCTTAGTCACAACCCCTGAAGCGCAAAAGGCTCTTGATTATATTGCTCTGCTTTACATGCTGGAAGGGAATCTAAAAGAAGAAGGAGCTGACTACGAGCAGATACGCAAAGAGCGTGAGCAGAAAGCTTATCCGATATTACAACAAATGGAAAGTTGGATGAAAAAAACCTTCAATAGTTGCACCCCAAAAAGTCCCCTGGGAAAGGCCATTAGCTACGCTTTTGGCATGTGGCCCCGTATATGTCGCTATTGCAAGGAAGGATATTACCATATTGACAACAACGCCGTTGAGAATTCCATTCGTCCTATCACTCTGGGACGCAAGAACTATTTGTTCTCAGGTAATGACAGCGGGGCGGAAGATAACTGCATATTCTATACTTTGCTAGGAAGCTGTCTGCAAGCAGGTGTTGAACCGAGTCAATGGCTTACAGCAACTCTCGAAAAAATACCTTCACTCGAAACTCCTATCAATTGGGAAGACTTACTCCCATAGAAACATAACAAAAAAAACGAACTTAGAGAATAGTGTTTACTCTAAGTTCGTTTTTTTTACTTTCTGCAAACGGCAGATTTGGCATGCTTACTTTGTAACTTACTGACATCTTTCATGAGGTTATGAGGTCTGAATGAGTATGCAAAACCCCTGTAAAAGAAAACCGGCTGGACTTCATG
>CAINOC010000115.1 GCA_903851385.1 uncultured Chlorobiaceae bacterium
GCAAAAACATCTCTGCCGGGTCAAAAACAAACAGCTTTTGATCTTGATGGGGTTGTAAGATTTTCAAAAAACAAAGGTTTTCTGTCAGGCACTAAATAGGAAAATGAAAAATTGTACTCAATCTTAATATACATACACATATTATATATGTGCAATATTTTTTAAGTATATAATTTAGCAGCAAGATACTGAAATACCCCCTTGAACTTCGCTTGATATTGTAAGATTGGTATAAAAGTTTTCAATGGGGCAGCGGTAGATATCTACCCAAGGGTTCAGCGGCAGGCGGCGGGTGGCATTGGAGGAACTAATTTCGGTAATACTAAATTACATATATGTATGTACTATACATTTGTGACTCCACAAGGCTGATTATTCCCGATGCGAAACAATCGTGAAAAGAAAGGCGACAGTGTTTGTAGTTTTGAGCAGCGCTATAAAATGCTTCTCACTGTATTTGATACCCTTGAGCCTTCATTTGTGATCGATCATAAAGGTACGATTCTTGAAACCAACCATGCTTTTGCCGACAATTTTGGCAAGCAGGTGCATGAGTGCATCGGCAAAAACGCTTACGATTTAGTTCCTCCAGAAGTGGCAGCAATACGCCGGAAAAAGGTTGATGAAGCCCTTCGGACAGGAAAGATCATCACGTATGAAGATGAGCGAGACGGTCGCTTTAATCGCTTTATGTTTTTTCCTATAGCGGATAAAGACGGCAAGATGACTCAGCTCTATATAACGGCACAGGATATCACAGAACTGAGGATAGCTGAAAAGGAGGCTGTAAAGTTGAATGTTGTCAGCAATGCCCTTGTCGAGCAGATTCCAGGTGCCGTCCTTATCATGGATGCCCACGGGCGTGTTGTTCAATGGAATGCACATGAGCGGGATGTAATTGTAGGAAAGAGTGAGAGTGAAATGGCAAATACCTTTGTTATCGAGACCATTCACCCCGATGACAGGCAGCTGGTAGGCGAAAAAATCAGCTCTCTCTTTCAATCCAACCATGAAGATTCTGCCGAAGTGAGAATCCTTATACACGGTGGACCAGAATTTCGCTGGTATAAGATCTCCGCCAAAAGAATAATCATCAACGACACTCCTTACCTCATTGGTATTGCCACCGATTTCACTGACCACAAGCTTGCGGAAGACGCAGCTTTGAAGCATAGCGAAGATCGTTTCAAAACCCTCTTCAGAGAGCATTCAGCGGTGAAGTTGCTTATTGACGAAAGTACTGCCAACATCATCGATGCTAACCAGGCAGCTGCAGATTTTTATGGATGGTCGATTGAAGAGCTCCGCACCATGAACATGAGGGATATCAATACCACCCCTCCTGAACAGGCCTTGTCAGCAATCGAAAAAAGCAGGTTGCCAGGAAACCATCCTGCGATTTTCCAGCATCGTATGGCAAACGGTTCTCTTCGCAATGTTGAGGTCTACGACACGAAGATCAATGTTGAAGGCAAAGACCTGTTCTATGGGATTATTCATGATGTCACCGATCGCATGCGGGCAGAAGTTCAACTTAACAAAATGAGTGCAGCAGTAGAGCAAAGTCCCACAGGCGTTGTCATTACTGATTCTGCAGGCAATATTGAGTATGTCAACTCAAAGTTTACTGACATTACCGGGTATACAGCTGAAGAAGCAAAAGGTGAATATCTACGGATGCTTCAGTCAGGCACGTTACCGGATACTGTTTTTAAAGATCTCTGGCAAACCATCCGTTCGGGCAAGGTCTGGCAGGGAGAACTTTACAACAAAAAGAAAAACGGCGAGCTTTTTTGGGAAAACTCCATTATTTCCGCCATCAAGAACAGAGATGGAGTGATAACCAATTTTGTTGCAATCAAGGAGGATATCACCTTGCAGAAACAGATAAATGCTGAGCTGGTCGCCGCCAAAGAAAAAGCCGAAGAGACCGACCGTTTAAAATCAGCTTTCCTTGCCACCATCACCCATGAGCTGCGAACTCCGATGAACGGTATCCTCGGCTTTTCGGAACTGCTCAAGGATCCAGAACTGCCGCACGAAGAATCTGTCGAGTTTATCGACCTCATTCATCAAAGCGGTATGCGCCTTCTGACACTTATTAATGAACTCATTGATCTTGCACGCATTGAAGCTGGAGAGAGCTTGGTGCAGAAGGTTGACACCAACGTCAATAAGCTGCTTAAGGAGGTAACTGCCTTTTTCAAACTTGAAATCCACCAAAAAGGGTTGAAGTTGACGTGCACACCAGGGCTCTCAGACCGCGAAAGCATCATAAAAACCGACAGCTCAAAACTCACCCAGATACTGACCAACCTGGTCAACAATGCCCTGAAATTCACCTTTCAGGGCGGCATAGAAATCGGGTATACAAAGAATAACGGCATGCTGGAATTCTATATCAAAGATTCCGGCATTGGTATTCCAGTGCCCATGCAGGAAAAGATTTTCGAACGTTTCATTCAGGTCGATAACCCCTTGACCCGTCAAATTGAAGGCTCCGGACTCGGTTTAAGCATTGCCAAAGGATACGTTACCATGCTTGGCGGCACCATCCGGGTCGATTCAGTGGAGGGCAAGGGCACTACCTTCACGTTCACCCTGCCCTATAACCCTCCTGGCAGTAACGAACCAGCCATGCCGGCCCCAAGCATCTTAGTGCTCATTGCAGACGATGACGGCATAACCCGGATTCTTTTCAAAAAGATACTGAAAGGCGAAAACATGACGATCCTTTATGCCTGTAACGGTCAGGAAGCCGTTGACCTTGCAAAGCACCACCCTGAAATCAATCTGGTGCTTATGGACATAAAAATGCCACTCTTAAACGGTTACGAAGCAACACGGCAAATCAAAAAGCTCCGACCCGACTTGCCGATTATCGCCCAGTCAGCCTTTACAGCACCCGAAGACCAAGAAAAAGCAATCCAAGCCGGATGTGACGGCTTTATCAAAAAACCAATCAACAAAGGTAAGCTGCTTGAGCTGATACATAAGCTCCTCAACCGCTAACCACTCTATGTTTGATAATTCTGCGATTTCCCCCAGCCTCAGCTACAACTTCCCCAGAAGCGTAATTTGGGATCTGCTTACGAAGCGGGAAAATTAGCCCGCTAAGTCTTCTTTTGTCCACTATTCCCTCGTTTTCATATTTAATTACGATAATGTAGTGCGACGTGAGGTTGCGTAGAGGAATTGTCCGGTAAAACGGACCCGTTGTTCAGTCAGCGGAGCCCACCGACACATGCATAAGGAGTAATCCTCTTGTGTGAAGCTGTCGGAAAAGTACCCGCAGGAAACTGTAGGCTGATCCGTGAGGAAACACTGAATCGGTTAGCAACAGGCGGAGTGGGGCGAGGGCTGGATTGAGATCGCCAAAATAAGTGAAATGTCAGAAGCTTGGGTTAGAAAGAAAGCTTGACATAAGTTTGATTATACAACAAAGATTTTTTACAAAAAGAGTCCAGACCCTGAATGCCCAAGTTCAGGGTCGTTTGAGACGATGAGCCCCTTTGCGGAAGCAAAGGGGCGTAGCGGGTCAAACGTTAACTGCAACAATTTGTTAGACGGCGCCTTCTCATTAACCGACTGGCTGATGATCATCGTAGACCTCATCAAATTTCATATAGAGCGTGGTATTGAATTTATCGATCCACTCGACAGCCTTGACCAAATACTCATCATTGATCTCCACCCGATCTAACCACATGCGGAATGGCACATTTGTAAACGAAATTGTTGGTGTCACATATCTAATGTCAGCCGGGGCAAAGAAAGGGTACGACAAGAATGTTCCATCGTCGTTCCGGTGGAGGCTGAAATCCATCGATTCGTTCCAAGAGCCGTGGATGGAATCCGACATCATGCCGTAGGTGCACGGATACAAATCAGGAGTGATTACTTCAGCGAAGATGTCGAAAAACGATTTGCCCTGAAGCCGCCATCGATTCCGCTTTTGTGCGGCAAAGCTATCTGGATCCACCCCCTCCTGCTCTAATTTTTGACGAACACTGACGAGTAGCCGTTTGCCGGCTTTTGTGTCAAAAAATCTTGACCCAGATTCAAGATCGCGAAGAATCCGAAGGCGGTCTTTGTAGGAGCAAAGACGATAATCTTGAATCACCTCCGCGTCCGTTCTCATGAGGTATGTGGCTATAACCGACGCCTCAATCAATGGACGCTCAAAAACCGAAATGAATTCGGCGTTGTTCTCTTCGTAGAAGCGAAGTGTTTGCTTGAATAATTTCCACATGCGCGTGAGCAACCCAAGAATGGGAGCATCATCTCTGGAGAATCCTGACGGGTTCCTTTCGGGATTCTTTACTCTCGTGATGCAATCGTAGATTTCAGCCACATCGTGGTAGAACGTGAACGCGTACTGGTTGATGTCCTCAGCACTGGTCAAGACCTTCTGGACGTAGTCTTCGTCGTACTTGTCCCAAATTCGAGCAATTTCTTCCATGTTCAGGCAGATGGATTGAGCGCCGTGTTAGATTAGTTTTCTTTCGGGAACATTGGAACAGCATCTTTTCTTACCACGTGCATAATTGCCAACGTATTGCTTTCATATTTATAGGTCATTCTTCTAATGCCCAGATATTGCGAATAATATTGCGAGACGAACTGGTCAACTTGGTGCATTCCTACTTCAAGGAAATGTTCAATTTCTTCTGGCGACGGATTGGTTAGAATAATCTCTACCTCAAACCCTTGCGGACCAGTAGTTACCCAGAAAGAAAAAACGAGCAAAGCCTCGTGTTTGTCTTGAATCGCATTTTTACGATTGAGCAGACCCGTGATCTTGCCCTTTAAATAATCATATGCGTCGGAACCGATCTTTCCAAAAAATCCGTTTGCTATTCCCCCGAGAACAAACGCACCACTAAGTGTTAATATGCTAATCGGATCTATAGACTTCTTTAGTTCTTCTTGTGGCTTGCTGTCAAACAGTTCGCCAATTGCAGTAATAGCCTCTTGATCTTCTTCGTCTCTATAATTTCTGTCGAATTGTATATGCAATTTATCGTCATCAATGGCATGTACAGGTATTTCTCTGCCATCATTTTTCAATTCATAGCTATCTCCCGGTTCAAATATCTCACCTATCCCTTCTACGCCATATTCACCGTCCTCTAACGGCACCACCTTGGCCGATACAAGTCTTCCTTTGGGCGGTATCCGCGGATCATGCTCGATACCCATAGGTATGTACTGCTGGTTGATTTGATTAACCATCGCCTCAAGTGTCTCAACAGGCATGATTTCGTTATGAGCATCAACGTGGCTGGTAGCTAATATTCCTTTAAATTGCTTCATCGCTCATTTGTGGTAAATATTTGACATCGATATGAACATAGCCAGGCTCATAATCTTTGAAGGTTTTTTTTGGTTTTTTGCTTCCGTCTTCCTCGGGTATAAGGTCTTTGAGATTACTGACACCATGACGGCGAAGACAACGGTCAAGCCCTGCCCGAGAAACCTGCGTGTTGATGAACTCATGAATAATGGCCAAAAGGTCATAAAGTGGTATCAGCAACGTTTTACGGAGTTCTATGACAACAAACTCCTCGAAATCGGTCATGGTTTTCTTGAACGAATGGGGAGTATGTGAACCATCTTCAATGCTCGTGCGGTTCTTCCATTTCAGGACAGTTGCCTTTCTGATGCCATATTTTGCAGCAAGTATATTGGAGCTTAAAGTTGAGGCCTGAATTTCCTTGCGTATGGCAGGTGTTGTGCGTGCGTTTTTATGTAATGTGATTTGCATGATCTCACCTTGAGAAATATTCTTTGCTGTAACATTTCATGAAGTGGTATGCTTGAAAATATGCATAACTTCTTACAGGTGCACAAACATCCGAGACCCAACATATAGATTCATTTTTTACCAGAAAACGCATCTCCAGTCGCCTTTATCCATTCAGGAACCTTATTAACCAATTCCTTCAATACACTTCCCCATGGAGCTTGCGCTTCGGTTGGCAGCTTACTAAATGCATTAGGCAAAGATACATTCCACTCAAATGATTTTTCCATTTCATCAATACCAAGCTCTCCATCATGCAAATGAACAAACAATCTTCCCTGACGTAAAGCATGCCTTCTTTCAAACAATATTTGTGCTTGCTCAATTGATGATTTCCCATATCGAATTAAACTCACACCTAACAAGACAACCATCCCAAGCACTGAAAAACTTTTCGTAAAATCAGATATATTAGCCATCTCATCACTCGGAAAATGAGCTAATACACCAAACGGTTTAAATAAAATAATAATTGCTATAACCGCACCAATAACATATGACATTATTCCTAAGCGCATATACCTACGACCACGACGCTTTAGGTCATTTTCTTCAAGCTCAAGATATGCCAATGCCTTTTCCACAAACAAGTCGGTAACAGCCAAACGATACGATCTAACTCCAACACTTATTTTTTCTTTTTTGCTTTCAAAATCTTTTCTCACAGAAGCACTTGGGCCTGTATTAACCGTATCATCTTCTGAATATTTTTTTTTACCCTCATTAACTCTAAGCATTCTGGCCTGTTCTTCCAACTCACTAACCTGAGCATATCTATGCCTCAACCTACGATATACTTTTCTTGCAATATCTTCGTGCACCTCCATTTTATCTTTACCATATACCTTACGATTCTCAACCTGCATCAAAGACCACTTATCAATTACTCTAAGCGCATTTATATAATCATCATCCCTTGTATTATCATTATGGCGCCCGCTCCTATCGTCACTCACCACCCTATCATCAAACGCCTTATCAAATAAAACTCGTGATTTCTTTTGCAAAAGCTTTTTCTCAATCTCAATCACCTCCTGCCTACCGCCAAATATCGTGTTGATAATATCATTTATAGATTCCTGATCCATCTCCCACTCCTTATTAAGGTATTTTGGTAACCCATAACATCACTTAAAACCCAAAGACTCAATCAAGAAATTACATACAAAACACCTAATCATTATCTTATAAATCGCTAAGAATAATGGCATTAATAACCGTCCATAAACAAGCACCATCAAAAAAAAAGACTAGATAGGACATATCCTACTTCGCACCAATAAATATCACCTGCAAAAAGTATCATATATCTATAGTAATTTGATTCACTTTATCCATTTGGGTATTCGCGGAATTTAATGGTTTGAAGTGAAACACTAATACTTCATTATACGATAGGATGGTGCAGTTTTCTAAGGTAATAGATTGTTTTGTTTGTGGCTATTAAAGCTGCTCTCCGAGAGCCTTGGGAAGGAAGATTTGTCTGTGTAGGCTTACTGTTGTTACCTTGGTTGTTTTGTGTTGGCATAGTTGAAGATATTGTCTCTATGGCTTATCGGCACGGTCTTCTACTTCATCATAGGGTTACATTCTGACTCATTCTATGAATTGATATTACGCTATGCTAAGCCCTTATTACTCTATTCCCATTAAATTCCGCGAACAGCCATCCATTTGATTCGATTTTGCATTTTTTATTCCTTTCTCATGGGCGTCGAGACTGAGCTTTTCAGCAATCTGTCGGATCGTCTGCGGCACTTCGCCTTGCGATCGATGTAGCGCGATCCTGTTTTCAAAACGGATTGCCAAGGGGTTCCCGTCGAATGCTTCCGAACAGGAAGGTAGTGATTGCACCATGGCATCCTGCATGTAGAAGGCCGACCTTGTAAAGTAATTTATTGCATTCATTTTTCAGTATTTCTGCGCATAAATAATCGCACGAAAAAAGATCACCTTAACCGGAAGAATCAGTTCTCAGTATTCTATTTGATTTCTATTTTAATTCCGATAATGTATTTTATCGATATTAAACGTGGTCATGAAAAAGACTACACCTGTGAAAATAAGGCTTTGAGATCCATTTAAGATTTTTCGCGCTGAGCGACATGCCTACGGTGAACTCCAGCGAGCAACAGACATGACGCTTTGAAGCCCTCCGCCACAATTGCATTATATCCTGAAGATAATTCACCTCTATCAAACGCGAGGCAAACCAAGCAAGAAAGGCTCTTGGGCACAGAGTGCCGTGCATGCGGTGAACGTTAGTGAACGGAATGCATGGGACTTTGGGCCCCGGCTACGAAGTAAAGAATATCCCGAGGCAGACCGGAACTTAATCAAGGCTAAGGCGGGGGTGCAAGCGCAACAGGCACTGGCCCTTTAACTTTAACAGAGACCTTAGGCCTTGTGCGTTGTTGTACCAAGTTTACTTTTAAGTTCATTCGCACTCAACTTACCCCATCCCTGAGGCTTCAGTTTTTTGAGGGCGGTAATATCAGCATCACTCAAACCTAATGCTTCAGAATGTAATACCGCAGCCGTATTTTTAACCAGAGCTTCACGAAAATGAGTGTCACTTATAGCGCGATAAATAACCTGTTTGGCTTCGGCTGATAATGGTGTTGTTGGCATACAAACCTCCCGTTGTTATATTTTTTTCTTCAACGATCAATACGAACTCGGTTGGAACGAAATTATTCATTGCACGGCACATACGGCTCCCCTCCTAAAGTACACAATGGGCTAAGATGTGGCAACACTGATTGACTACAATTCACTTTTTACATGAAAAGCACCCCATTGCATGGCAATAAGCCTTGTTTACGAGTGCAACAGTGCCTGCATAATTTCGAGCAGCTCACTCTTGCTGATCGGTTTGTTATGAAGTTTTCGCATCCTGCCTCATAGGCTTTATCTTTTTGTATTTGCTGAACGGACGGAATAAAGAACGTAAAAGCAATAATAAAATGGTAATCTGTTGTACAGAGTTGAATGATTGCAAATGCAGGTAACTATGAGGAGTTTAGCCATGTCCGGCAGGATATTATCACCGCTTCATCCCGGAACCGTTCTGTTTGAGGAGTACATTGTACCGATGAACATTACCGAAAAAAGAATTGCAGAAGATATCCGGATTCCTGTATGGTGCATCAACGATATTATAGCTGGAAAACGAAGCATCACTGCTGAAACAGCTTTGAGGCTCGGGAGATATTTCGGGACTCCAGCAAACTTCTGGTTTGGCCTGCAGATGAATTACGACCTTCAAATTGCGCTCAACAGTGAAGGACCAAATATCGAACGGGATATCAAGGCGTATGATGAATCAAGGCTGTAAGGTTTTCACTCGTTGTCATCATCATCAGGTTCCGCTTCGAGAGCAATGTCCGGCGTTATCTGGCGGCTTACTTTGGCCCCGAGTCTGCGTATCTCTTCAACTTTGCCTACAAGGTTGCCACGTCCCTCTTTGATACGTTTCAGGGCAAGATCAAATGAGTCAGACAGGCCTGAAAGCTTTTTTCGTGCATCCATCATAGACTCTAAGATCAGAAATACCTGATCATAGATCTTTCCAGCCTTTTCGGCAATGAGTTCAGCATTCCGGTTCTCATTTTCCCGCCGCCAGATCTGCGCAATGAGCTTCAGGGTGATCATCAGCGTGGTCGGGCCACACAGGACTACGTTTTTTCCGGCAAGATCGTATATCAGTTCCGGATCAGCCTCTATAACTCCCTGCCAGGCGGGTTCGATGGGAATGCACATGATAACAAAATCAAGGGTACTGTTGCCGCCAATTCCGCTGTACTCTTTCGATTGCAGCTCGGCTATATGGCGCCGGACGGATTGCACATGCTCTTTCATGGCCTGCTGCCGCATGGTTTCATCATCGCTGCGACAGAAGCGTTCGTAGGCGGTCAGTGAAACTTTTGAATCGACAATTACTGCCTTGTTACCCGGCAGCATCACCATAAAATCGGGGCGTTTCAGCAATCCATCCTCATGCCGGAAACTCTCCTGAGCCAGATATTCTCGACCTTTTTCAAGCCCCGAAGCTTCAAAGATCCGTTCGATAATCATTTCACCCCAGTCTCCCTGCTTTTTCGAGTCGCCTTTGATAGCCCTTGCAAGAAGATTGGCCTCGTCACTTACCTTCCCGCTCAGCTCTTGCAATTGACGAACCTGCTCGACAAGACGTCCTGAAAGTTCAGTATCTATGGTGTGTACCTCATCAACCCTTTTGCGGAAGGTATCGATCTGCTCGCGAAGAGGCTGCAACAGTCCATCCATGCGCTCGCGGTTTTCTATTCCGATTGCCCTGCCCCGCTCTTCAAAAATCCTGTTTGAAAGGTTTTCAAACTCAATTTTAAGCCGGGATTCCGACTCCTGCATCAGGGCAATTTTTTCGGCTGCGCTTCGCTGCCCGTTCTCAAAATCAGATTCAAGGCGGGCATGGCGAATCTTTAAATTTTCGAGCTCCTGTGTTTTCGACTCAAGCCTGTTTGCGGTAAGTCGGGCATCCTCTTCAATGCCGCAAAGTCGCTGAAGTTCAACTTTTTCGGGAGCATCACGCACGATGCGGTAAGCCACAAAAGCAAGCAGGGCAAAAAGAATAAGCAGTATTGAAAAAGATAGGAGGTCATGCATGAGGATTGGAATTTAGGGAGTACCGAAGCTCCAGTGGACAATCACAACGTTCCGAGATGTTTTTTGAGCATTTTTGCCTTCTCGTTATGCTTAAGGACAAACGCCATATAGAGTACCACAATGAGGTTAATGACCACAAGCCCGATTTTAATCCAGGTAAAGCCTTTTGCCAACTCGAAGAGTTCAAATGGAAGGTAAACGCAGCCGCTGATCAAAGCGAACCATTCTGCCCATCGCCTTGCAAACCATAACCCATAAGCTTCAACAAACCTCATGAGCGCATAGAGCAGGGAAAAAATGAAAAGAAAGCGTATTCGATTATCGGTCAGATTTCCTGCTGCGTCAATAACGATTTTAGAAATACCTTGTTCAGGATCGAGATGGAAATACTTGACCAGTTGCCCCATAGAGAGCTGAATACTCTGCCGGGTCATAAAAAAAATACCTGCTCCGGCAAAGAGCCCAAGTATGCCCTTGAATGTTTCAAAGAGTGCTACAATCTTAAGGACTCGCGTCATTTTCAGATTAAGAACCATAGGCATCAAGTATGTTGAAGGTAGATCGAAAAATTCAGCTTTAATATATCACACATTCAGCAAGTGCGAAGCGGTTTGAACCCTATTCTTCATGGTAAATAATGTTAAGAATAAAATTGCAGAGGAAAACCTTGTAAAGCTTTTGTTTGAGAATTTCTTTTTCTTACCTTAACATTCCCTTAACGGCGAAGTGGCCGAGTGGTTAGGCAGAGGTCTGCAAAACCTTGTACAGCGGTTCAAATCCGCTCTTCGCCTCCAGAAACGAAAAAGCCTGCATACCGCAGGCTTTTTCGTTTCAAGTCAATCCCTTTCTATCCTATTATTGCTGCACCTGAGATGATCGCTTTGACAAGTTTGTCAATTGTAGCATCGTCAATCAGCACAGGAATGTTGAGGCAGATACTGCTGCGCAGCATGGTGCCAGTTTTCGGCCAGAGAGCTTCGAGATCAGCGGTGTTATAACGGTCGTACTCACCAAGAAGGTGACCCCAAACCCCGGCAAAATGCCAGTCAAGAGCTTCAGGCAGAATTTTGGTTCCAAAACCGTGTTCGGTGAGGTGTGCTTCGAACTGGAGCGCAGCTTCACGATTTTTGACCCTGAAAATCAGGGTATCGCCTTGCGAACCCTCTTCGTCACTGAATGGCCTCAGGATAATGTTATCAAGATGACGGATAGCGTCCTTGATTTTACGCTTGTTCTCTTTTGATGTAGAGAGTATTGTCTCAATTTTTGCCAGCTGAGCCAGACCGATTGCCGCGGTAACTTCACTGAGGCGCAAATTCAGGCCTTTGGAGCGTCTTGGATCTTTACCCCTCGGTAACCCAGGCAGGTGCATGTGACCGTGATCGGAGAACTCGGCTGCACGATCGTAGATATCTTTGTCGTTGGTGACAATGATTCCGCCCTCACCGGTATGGAGAGTCTTGCCTGCATCAAACGAGAATGAGGCTACACTGCCGAATGTACCGAGCTTACGTCCCTTGTATGATGCCCCAAGCGCCTGAGCGGCATCCTCGATCAGTATGAGGCCGTGCTTTTTGCAAATTTCCGAGAGTTCGTCCATTTTCGGTGAAGCCCACATTGGAATTGCAACGACTGCTTTGGTTGCAGGCGTAATTGCCTTTTCAACTTCCAATGGATCGAGATGGTATGTTTCATCAAGTTCTACCGGAACCGGCACTGCTCCAAGAGCGCTGATAGCCTCTACCGGGGCAATAAAAGTCCATGCCGTTGTAATGACTTCGTCACCGGGGCCTATTCCTGCACCTGCAAGAGCACAATGAATGGCTGCAGTGCCTGAAGAAACAGCATGAGCGTACTTCACTCCTATCCATGCCGCAAATTTTTCCTCAAACTCTCTTGCCTTGTAGTTGCCTCCGCCATAACGGTAAAGATTGACCTTCTCCCTGCTGAAAAGTTCCTGTATTTCGGCCAATTCTTCACGACCGATGAGTTCTGCACCCGCCATAATATGTCCTGTTCTTTTAAGTTAATTGAAAAACAACGGCTCTTGCCGACTCTTCTGTAAATTCTACCGGATTGCCTGAAAATGATCCTTTCAGTGCTTCCGATGCATTGTGGGCAAATTCTGCCGCATTACCCTTGCCATACCCATAAGGAACAAGCGAAGGTATCTTGAGCTGAAGATAGAGTTCATCCATCTCTTCAAGCAGTTCTGCAGTGGCCTCTTTCGGTGAGGGCGACGAACGCATGGGGTTAAGAAGTGCATACTTTTCATAACCATGTTCATGGTTGTAGCGCATAACCTCCTTGAGAAAAATCGCTCCGGCCAGACCGTGCGGTACGCGATGCTTCACACCAAGGTAGTAGGCAAACCCGTTTGTGGGGCCGTCTCCGGAGTTCATGAGAGCTACGGTACCGCACACGCTGCCAATGGCAAGATCGAGTCTTGACTCTGCGCGGTCGAGCTGGTTCTGCTGCAAGGCATAGAAGGTGCGCTGAAAGCCCTCGATGGAAAAAATTCTGCTCAAGGCTGTATGCTTTACCGATCCGAAGCTGTCCACGCAGTGTACAAGACTGTCCATGGCTGATGCAATAACACTCTCAACTGGTGCTGTCATTGAGAGCTGGGGGTCGATAACCGCTTTTTTAGGGAAGTTCTTTTTACTGTTGATGCCAAGTTTTCGTCCTTCTGCCTCATCAATAAAGACTGCATTAAAGCTTACTTCAGCTCCGCTGCCAAGCAGTGAAGGAACGGTTACAAGCGGCAGAGGATCGTTGACCCCTGTTGGAAATCCTTTGAGTGAAAGGGCTGGAACGTTGTTTGTCATAAGCAGAGCTACCCCTTTACCAAGGTCAAGTGTACTGCCGCCGCCTATGGCAACAATGACATCAGGGGGATTGCTGCGAAAAAATTCTGCAACATTTTCAAGATGGGCATAGGTGGGCTCTCCGCCAAACTCGTTGCAATAGACGACGGAGTTGGCATTTTCAGAGGTAAGGGCCCTCAACACATCCTGAAAGTAGAGATTGCCTGCCAGGTTGGCATCGTAGATAATACCGGGCTTCTTGACTGCCAGTTGAGCTAAATGACCGTTCAGGTTCAGCGCTTCATTTACTCCGATAACCAGATCGGTGGATAAAAAGAAATTCATAAAAATGTGATCTAAAGGTTTTATTGGTTCACATCCTGAGGGGCCAGGTTTTTTTTATTAAAGTAATACTCAATTAAATCTATTTCCTCGATAGTATCAATCTCCCATGTCTGCCAAAACTCCATTTCACAGGCTGAGAGCTTTTCGCCGATTCTGTTGCCAAAAACATGGAGTGTCTCCGGCTTGAATATATAGATTGAACCATTTTCAATGAACTGTGCCGGCCGGTCCTGGCGCATGCCGCGGTTACGGTAATCAAAGTTTAAGCTTTTCCATTCCCCCTCCTTTGATTCCCAAATGGTAAGATCGTCTGCTTTGGTAACCGATATCAACGAATCGGCCTCTTCGCGTATAAAGATTTCTACAGCTCGGTCAATATCTCCGGGTTTGCGTAACGGGGATGTTGCCTGAAGAAATACAATAATGTCGAGTGGGATATGATAGTCCTGCTCAATAACTCCGGCGGCATGGAGAATTGCCGATTCGGAAGTGGCCTTATCGCCCGAAAGTTCCGCTGGACGCACGATAACCTCCGCTCCATACTCTTTAGCTACGCTCGCTATAGCCTGGTCGTCGGTGGTGACAAAAACCCGCTCAATGCTTGTCGAGGCCAAAGCCTGCAGAATAGTCCATGCAAGCAGCGGTCTACCTGCTACAGGGTAAATATTTTTGTTTTGGAGGCCTTTTGACCCTCCCCTTGCTGGAATGATTGCTACGGTATGCATAAAAAAGTTACTTGTTAGTTCATCCGTCAATGACCTGGCGGCAGACATCGGCGATATTTTTTGCAGCGGATTTATTCTGCAAGGGTGTAAGCGATTTTAACACTTCAGGCGGCAAGCCGCAATGCACAACTTTGTTGAGTGCTGATCCTACAAAAATGGTGGATAAAAACTGCGCTATGAGCATTCGGGAGTTCGCTATCATCTCTTCGGTCTTTCCTTCACTGAAAACAATACTCTCTGGCGCATATTGCTCGATCTCGCGTATAGCCCTTTCAGCATTTTCATTGGGATGCAACTTGAAAATAAGCTGACCGCCTTCAGCCATTTCCACGTACTTGCGGATATTTTTGGCCCTGTTTTCGTAAATAAACGTTTCGCGATTGTCGGATGTACAGACTAGAACGTAATCGTGATATGGGAAATCGTTCTGCAGGTACTGCTCGCAGTTGTCAAAGTTTGGAATGCTGGTAACCACAATCTTGGCTGGATTTACTCCTTTGCGGATAAAAAGGTCACGATACCCTTCACTGGCAACGCAGAACTTTTCATAGGAATCGGATAACCCTGTTGTCGATGTACCGGCAATCCACCGTGGAACCCACTGAAAGTTTCTTGCAAGATGGTAGAGTACCGTTTCAGGCTCTGTCATTCCTTCCTGAACCAGTACAATTTTCCTGCTTTTGATGTGTTTCGGAACAATAAGATCGGTGCAGGTTAATACAAGATCATAAGCGTGAAGATAACCGCCGATATCAAGCTTCAGATCGTGTGAACGCAAGTATTCGAGCGTACGCAGGGATCGTTTGCTGCCCATAATGGTAAACTCAAGCAGGCCGATATCACTGGCTTTACCAAGAATACCATCGCTGAAAAATGGTGAAAAATACTGGTCATAATCAGTCAGCCACCCTGCAATCTGATGCATCTGGGTGGTCTGATTCATAGAACCGCAAATAAATAAAATCTTTTTCTTCATGACTCTCCGTTAGAGGCTCCTTCGGCATCACGGAGATGCACTCCTGAAAAAAACATAACGCCATATCCTGCTGCATACCAGAGCACCTCTTTAAAGCGCCTTAACAGCACAAACGCACCTCCGAGGGCAAGAAAATCATGAATGCCAAGTGCCTGAAAAAAAGCAAGGTAACCGAGATCCTGTACTCCAAGACCTGAAGGAATGAAAAAGAATAATGCCCTGAGTATGGTAATGGCTGAATCAATTGCCAGTACCTGAAGAAAAGAGATATGGACACCCAGAAGTGTGAGAATAATATAACTCTCAATGGCAAGCGTAAACCAGGCAAGGAGATAGTAAATCATGACCATAAAGAGCCTGAAGGTAAAAGGCCCGTTATAACTCTTGAGTTCTTGATCGGTATCCTGGAAGCCGGATTCCTTTGCAAT
Organism: uncultured Chlorobiaceae bacterium; assembly: GCA_903851385.1. GTDB lineage: Bacteria > Bacteroidota > Chlorobiia > Chlorobiales > Chlorobiaceae > Chlorobium. The sequence goes on from CAINOC010000115.1 coordinate 15,732, forward strand.
CAGCCACGCTTTTATTCTTTTGAACGGAATACGCATTAACATGCCGTGCAGATTATGCGCAGCTTTTCCGTTGAGCAAAAGCGTGAGCAGAAAAAGAAAAAACAAGAAAATCAGCGTACCGGTTGTCAGCATAATATAGCCAAGTCCCTCAAAACCAAGCATCTGAACTGAAGCCTTTTGCAGAAGTGAAAACCCTGCCAGTGCGGCAATAAAAGTATAGAGCCCCTGAGCTACGCCCAGCATAAGTTTGCGGATGGCTACGCTTGCAACAGCTGCCGGAAGTGGAATTTTCAGAAAACGATAGCAGAGAAATGGGCGAAGAGGCTCACCGACAGCAACTCCCGCAGGCAAGGTCATGGAAACTGTTTCTGATATGACCTGTATTTTAAGAAGCTTGAAAAACGGTATGGCAGGTGTGCTCTCTGGAAAAAGTTTGATCCAGGTGAATGTTTCTATAAGGTGCAGAGCCAGATAAGGAAGAAGAATAAGGAGTGATGAAATACCGATCTTCGAAATCCTTCCAATCGCTCCCTGAAGGTCAACCTGGCTGAAAAGATAGACAATAAGTAGAATACCGAGGCATAGCCCGGCATAGCCAGTCCATGAAGAACCGGATTTTTTAGTCATCTGCATGTAAAGAGAGGAAACAAAGCTAAAAAAATGAAAGCTCCATTAATAAAAATGGAGCTTTCAACAAAAGAATAAACCATCATCGGCAGTAAGGGATGTAGCCACCTGAGTGGCCGAAGGTGCATTCCTCTATTACCATAACGCCCGTTGAACTTAATATAAAAAATCCCTGTATTTTATACGCTTTTGCCTGCACGATAGCGTTTATGAAAAACTTCAAATCTTTCTGTTTTATTTTTGCAGATATTTCATTAATTTTTTTGGTTAAAAAACTAAAAAAGGAGAATAACATGAAATCAATCAAGCCGTTAGCAAGAGCTCTTTTTATTCCAGGCATGCTTTTTCTTGGAGCCTGCTGCCATCAACAGCCAGCCGTCGTAGCTCCACCACAGCCACCGCCGCCATCTCCTGTAGTTATTATACCTGGCCTCGGTGATGTGTTTTATGATTTTGACAAATCTGAGCTCCGCACAGATGCTGTAGAACAATTGAAAACCAATGCCAACTGGTTGAAAGCAAAGTCAGGCAAAAAGGTTGTCATCGAAGGGCATTGTGATGAAAGAGGCACCAACGAGTATAATCTTGCTCTTGGAGAACGTCGTGCTAATAGCGCAAGAGATTACATTGTTAATCTTGGCGTTGACCCTGCACGCCTTAAAACCGTCAGCTTTGGCGAGGAAAAACCATTTGCAGAAGGCCACAACGAAGAAGCTTGGGCACAGAACAGAAGAGCTCACTTTGTTGCTGAATAACAGGGTGTTTATTTCGATTGCGCAACAGGTAAGGGGAATTCCGCTGAAAAATCCTCAAAACTAGTGTGTAACTCTTTTTTTCAAGGCAGCCTCACATCAAAGAGGGTGCCTTGAGTTTGTTGCATGCTTCATCAACTTCCTCGTCTTTCTCCAGATCACTGAGTGAAATAATGCCGCTACCGTGATGAAGCAAGTTAAACACGGTAATTTTTGTAGTTTTTTTCACCCTACCTGGAAAACAGAGTAACCGTCTATAGTAAAATCAATTAAAGATATTCTTCAGCGCACTTTGCTGTTAAATAATACAAAGCGTTCTATGGGGTATTGTTAAATATTTGTTAATTATTTGTTATTTAACAAATCAATCATGGCTCAGATGTATTGACGCCGATGCAGGTATTAAGCCCCATCTTGTAAACCCTGTCGCACGTTCTGGTTCATTTCTCTACAATGCTTTTTTTCCACAAGAAAAACTTTCTTGCTGATGGGACTGATCAATTCTGATTTTCAGACACTGCCTGAACTTTTCTCCTCTGTTTTCACACATTACAAAGGAGATGAGTCAAAATTTCCGATTGCACGAAAGGTTAACGGCTTGTATGAACCTATTTTATATCATACGCTTGAAGAGGATGTCCTCCATTTTTCTGCGTTTTTAAAACAGAACGGCATCGTTTCAAAAGACCGGGTGGCCATTCTTTCGGAAAACAGACCAGGGTGGTATCTGGCCGATATGGCTATCCTGAATCTCGGAGCTATCAATGTGCCTCTCTACCCTTCCCTGCCTCCCAATCAAATTGAATACATTCTCAACAACTGCACTGCCAAGGCAATCGTTGTTTCCAACATGCTGCAGCTTGGCAAAATCATCTCGATCTGGCATAACCTGCCGGAATTATGCCTCGTTGTAGTCATGAACCGCCTTGAGGAGAGTGTTGAGGATGTCATTGATTTGAATCAGGCAAAGGAAGAGGGCAAAAAAATGCTTGAGGACAAACCATGGTTCCTTGATGCCGCTCCTGTTGAACCTGACGACGTTGCCACAATTATCTATACTTCAGGCACGACGGGACTTCCGAAAGGGGTGATGCTGACGCACCGGAACATTTGTGAAAACGTGAAATCCAGCTCCACAATCATTCGCCTGGACGAATCCGACTGCGGCCTCTCTTTTCTGCCACTCTCCCATGCCTATGAACGAACCGGCGGGTATTACCTTCTTTTTTCCTGTGGAGCGAGCATCTACCTGGCCGAAAGTGTTGAAACAATTTCACTTAATATGACGGAAGCACGGCCCACTATTATGTTTACGGTGCCAAGACTGTTTGACCGCATTAAGATGAGTATACTCAAGCAGATTGCAGCAGAGAGCAGCTTAAAAAAGAAAGTATTTAACTGGGCTCTCAGCACTGGAGAAAAGTATCACCGTGAAATCAACAGTAAAGGCACAGCATCAACATTTCTAACGTTTCAGCACTCTCTTGCTGAAAAGCTGGTCTATCATAAAATCAAAACAAAGTTAGGCGGAAGGCTTCGATATTTTGTTTCAGGAGGCGCTGCACTGCCACAAAAAATAGGCGAATTTTTCCAGGCACTCGATATCAATATTCTGGAAGGGTTTGGTCTGACTGAAACATCCCCGATCACCAACGTCAACAGACCTGAAAAGATAAAGTACGGAACCGTAGGGCCTACTGTTGAGAACGTCCAGTTGAGAATTGCAGAAGACGGCGAAATACTCTTCAAAGGACCGAATGTCATGAAGGGATACTGGAAAGATGAAGAAGCTACTCAGCAGGTTATCAAGGATGGGTGGTTTTACACCGGCGATATCGGAGAGGTTGACAAGGATGGCTATTTAAAGATAACTGATCGTAAAAAACATATTATCGTGACATCCGGAGGAAAGAATATTGCCCCGATGCCTATAGAGAACCTGATTACGGACAGCCCTTTTGTGGATCAGGTTATTATAATAGGTGAAAAAAGGCCATTTTTGATTGCTCTTATTGTACCGGAATTCAACAAGCTCAAAGAGTTTGCCGCTGCTGAAGGCATACAGGTGACCTCAAACAAGGAGCTGATCCAGCACAAGAGTGTTCAGCAGATTTTTGAGAAACTCATGCGTACCGTTTCACGTCAGCTTGCAACCCATGAAAAGGTTCGCAAGTTTCTGCTGGTCGATGATGCATTTACTATTGAAAACGGGCATATGACTCCGACACTGAAGCTTAAGCGTAAGGAGATTATAACCAAGTATGCCACCGAAATTAACACGGTCTACAATACGCTCAACATGGTGTATAACACCGAATAGAAGCGCTCAGCTTCCTTTGATTTTCAGCATAGAGAGAGCACCGGAACTGGTGCTCTTCTGGCGTTCAACCAACCCTTCGGAGATAAGATCATTGATGATTTTCTCAATATCCCATGGGCATGATGCATATTTCTCACTGATCTCTTCGAGAAAAATTCCATCAGCATTGACGAGTTCCTTGATGAGTTTCCCACGATACCAGCGCTTTGAGCCCTGAAATTTGGACTGCCTGGTAAGGGGGCGGATACCTGTCTTTTTACTGGTCAGCACAAGAGAACCATAATCCATCAATGCATTGTGCCAGTCACGGCTTCTTCCGGGCGGAACAAGGGCTTCTGCTTCCTGCTGCAGTTTTGCGGGAGAAATATCTTCTGGAAACCCTAATTCATGAATCATTATTCGCCGGATATTGGTATCGACAGCCGCAGTATCAATATTGTCGGCGAATACGGGAATGGATCGACAGGTATACTCACCAATACCGGGAAGCGTTTTCAGAACCGCCGGCTCTCCCGGAACAATGCCGCCGAAAGAGTCTTTAATGACCGCTGCACAACGCTGCAGCCTTACTGCTCTTGAGTTATAGCCAAGCCCGCTCCAGAGCGACAGCACATGGCGAAGAGGAGCAGATGCAAGAGCCGCCATATCGGGAAATTCCTGTAGCCATGCATCATACTTCGAAACCACCCTTTCAGCCTGAGTCTGCTGGAGCATGATCTCACTAATCATGACGGCATACCGGTCAGTAGTTTTTCTCCATGGAAATGACCTTCTGTTCTGGCGGTAAAAATCAAAAATCTTACTGCGAAAAAGCTCAATATCCTGCTTGTTCAATACGCCGGTTCCCTTATGGATGTTGATTGGAATGTTACAAGGTTATATAGCGATCGGGCACAATGCCCTTTTCATCACGACGCACGGTTACAGCTTCGTGGAGAGGGTCATGACCGAAAAAGAGTATCCATGACTCTTTAAGTGCCAGCTCCAGCAGATCGGATTTTTCATCGAACACCGTTAAGGGTTCGATATCGTAGCTCATAACCCAGGGGAGAGGGATATGCGCTGCAAATGGAATGAGATCAGCACAATGCACAAGAGTAAGGTGATCATCAAAAACCGTCACCAATTGCTGACCCTTTGTATGTCCATTGCTTATAGATAATCTGATGCCTGTATAAAGCTCTGTTTCGCCATTGAGCAGGTTCAGGTTTTTCTGGCGGCCAAGTGCTTCGACAAAGCCCGGCAGATACCCTGCTTTTTCTTTTGCATGAGGATGACATGCCCACCGGTAATTCTCTTCCTGCACATGATGTATTGCCTCGGGAAAGAGAGGTTGAAGGTGACCGCCCTCGAGCTCGAAAGCTCCGGCAAGATGATCGTAATGAAGATGGGTGTAGATTACATCCGTTATATCCTCTGTTCGAAGACCGAAACGCTCAAGGGAAAGGGTAAAGGGAGAGAGGGCGTAAATGGAACGAAGTTTTTCAGACCATGCCGTACCCATGCCGGTATCGACGAGAATATGACGGCCGTTGCCTGAAATCAAAAGAAGTCGGGCAACAAGTTTGATACGGTTAAAGGGATCAGCCGGAACCACTTTTTCCCACAGAGTTTTCGGAACAACACCAAACATGGCGCCGCCATCAAGATAAAACTCCTGAACAACAAGAGAATTGAGAGTATAATCGCCAATGACCAAAGGACGAGCATCCAATCGAGACTCAACACCTTTAGATACCAGGCTTGAACGCATTTCTTCTTTCTTCATAGTTCATAATTTGCCCTTAATACCGATCCTTGCCAAGATACAATTTAAGCCGCATGCAGGCAACGCGCCACAATCTTTCCTCACTGCCAACTGCCAACTGCCAACTGGCCACTGCAAACTCTTCCCTGTCACCCCGAACTCCTCTGAGGGGTCTATCTTCTCCCCTCCGCACCTGCATCAAGCACTCAGCCCTCATAACTCGCAGCAGGTCTGCGCATGGTAGGCAATTATCCCGCCTCCCATGTAATTTTAATGCAGAAGGCCACACCGTTCATACTTTCAACATGACATTCAGCACTTTCTTTCATAACTTCTTATATTACGTTAAAATCATTGGAGGTATCATGCAAGCGGCTAAATTTTCAGAGATTCGCAATCAGCTTCAGCTCAATGACGATAAAATATATTTTTATGCCATTGACAAAGACGGGACCATACTTCTCCGTAAAGCAACAGACTATGAGTTGCTTGCGGAAGACGGCCTGAAGGACACCTATCTTATGGAGCCAGATGGCCTATGGGAGAAATGCCTTGAGGATTAATCAACGAGAAGTTATTCTCATACCTTTTCCGTTTTAAGATCTTTCAGGAAAAAAGGTAAGACCCGCACTTGTCATTTCAAATGATGAATACAACACCAAAAATCATGACGTTATAGTTCTTGCTATCACTTCAAACCTATCTCCAAACCAATACAAGGTATTTTTCGATCTCAACGATCTTGATTCCGGATTCATTCCTGTCAAAAGCGCAATAAGAGTCGATAAACCATTTTCGTTCCTGCAGGCCAAAACCCTGAAAGTTCTCGGGACAATAACCACACAAAAACTTCAACAAGTAAAAACGATCCTGCAAAATATCCTCTAACTTTTTGCTGTCCACCTTTTTGACACGTATAATTCGTTTGCTCTATCTTATTCTCTTCCGCATTCAGACCTCAGCCCTCAACACTTGCAACTCAGCACTTTCTTTCGTCACCCCAAAGTCTCATTCAGAAGGACCCGAAGAAGTAGAATTGCAAGTTGTTATTGCGGGTCTTAACTTACGGTAGTTATCTCCTCATACTGCATTGTTAACTATGCAAAAAAGCTCAAATCATTATAACTATGAATGTCATAATTAACGACAAGATTTGCACCTCTTCTGTCGGGCAGACTCTCGGCAAATCAGCAAGACTCAACCACAGCCATGTGGGATACATCTGTGGCGGACACGGCGTTTGCCAAGCCTGTTACGTAACTGTTCAAGAGGGGGCCGACTGTCTGGCGCCGCTTACCGACGTCGAAAAGGCATTTCTCTCTCCTCGCCAGATTGCTGGCGGCGGGCGCATGGCCTGCCAGGCCACAATCGCCAAAGAAGGAACGGTAAAAGTGCTTTCGCGCCCTGAAGAGGTTCGCCGGATTCTTTTCAGCAACCCGCTGGCGCTCTTCTCCTACGGAGCAGAAATGGGTCTCGACACCATTCAGCAGATCGTCCCCGGCATCGGCAACCTTGTCGGACGCATTGTGAAGGGCGACATGGGCAGCAAGGATTCGCTCGGAGACTTCATGGAGTCGGTAAGCGGCGCTTTCGGCCTTGTGGTTGAAACCCTTCCGAACTATCTCCCCTTCAAAGAGCAGATCATGGGTATAATCGGAAACCTGCCTGTTCAGCTTCCGTTTCAGCTGCCATTCTCAACGCAGCAGACAACTGAAAGCGCTATTGAAAGGGTTAAGATAATGGCACCTGCACCGAAAGTTTGATCATTATTCGACAACACCGGGGCACGCATGCATTGAAAAGAAACCTCATGCGTGCCATTGACTGGAAAGAACATCAGTATGGAGGTCGGTAATATTAGCACTTTTCTTTTGTCACCCCGAACTCCCGTGAGGGGTCTATCTTCTCCCCTGTTCAACCGCGTCAAGCAATCACTCCTCAGAACTCGCAACTCAGCACATTTTTTATCAAAACGCAGCTTCATTAGCTAGCATCACCAGTATCCTGGATATCCCATCTATCTTTAATATTGCCTTTCGCCTATTATCACTATTCCCACCACGTCCCGATGTTTTCGAGAAAACGCTGTCCATAAAGCATTGCTTGTGTTAAAGCTTTTTTGGAAAAGAGACACCAATGCAATGCTCATTGTGTTCCCGCTTGTACTTTCAACTGTGCGACTTACCTTATGCAGAATGTGCTGGCAGTTCTGGGCAACATAACGAAAAGATGAAGGGGGTGAATATGTCTTTGAATTGGAAGGTTTTTCGAGACTGCAAAATCGTATTATCGAAATAGGAAGGGAATGTATAAAACAGTAGTAAGTCTTTAAAATATTATATCTTGAGGGATAATAAAGCCCCATCACTTATTTATTGTTGATAATCCTCGTTGATGAGGACGAAGTAAATCACCAGTCATCAGTTTAAATCATTCTAAGCCGAGCTAAAAGCTTATTTCCCTATGTTATGTAGTGGATTTATTGTTCGCATAGCGATACTTTACAAGTAAAACTCTAAATTCTTTTTAAGCAATATCAGTGATTATGTTATTAAGATTTTTTACTGAATAGTTCGTGTATGAGAAGATTTTGTTTCTTTTGATCCTTTGATGAAGTTCGTTCGGTGAAGCGGTAGTGGAGTCCAATAGTAAAAATTATAGGGAATCAATCAGTGAGCGGCAATCCAACAGATCTTACCTTTTTTACAAACGACGGGAATCAGACTCTTCTCGAAAGGTTTAAAGCTACTCTTGCTGATACCCGTTATTTTGATGTACTGGTCGGGTATTTCCAGTCAAGTGGGTTTTATCAACTCTATGATGCGATTGATCCTCTTGAAAAAACAAGAATACTTGTTGGACTTGCTCTGGATCGAGAGTCATACAAGGCAATCAGTATTTCACAAAATCAAGGCGTCTTTGATTTTGACTCACATAGCAACACTAAAAAGCAATTTCAAACGAGTCTGATTGGAGAAGTTGAAACGTCATCAGAAAACGAGCAGGCACTTGAAATCGGGCTGAGAAAGTTTATTGAATTTCTCAAAGCGACATGCCCTGACCCCGAAATTGATAAAAAAAATGGCGGCAACGGACGGAAGCTTGAAATCCGGGCATTTCCCTCAAAAAATATTCATGCCAAGGTTTATATCGGTCGGTTCAAACCACAAGACCGGGATTACGGCTTTGTTATTACCGGTTCAAGTAACTTCTCCTATTCAGGCCTGGTTGCAAACCGGGAATTCAATGTAGAGCTGCGTCAGCGACGGGATGTGGAATTCGCACTTGAGCAGTTTGAAGCACTCTGGAAAGAGTCCGTTGATATCTCAGAGGAGTTTGTTGATACGGTTGAAAACAAAACCTGGCTGAATGACAAGATCACTCCCTATGAGCTTTACCTGAAGCTCATCTATGAATACATGCAGGAAGACATAAACCTTCAGAACGATATCCAGTTGTTTCTGCCGGACGGTTTTATGCCGCTGCAATACCAGCAACAGGCTGTTATACAGGCGCTAAAAAAGCTTAACGAGTATAATGGAGTTTTTTTATCTGATGTGGTTGGTCTGGGGAAAACCTTTATAGCTGCTCAATTATTACAGCAGGTCAGGGGTCGAATTCTGGTGATTTGTCCGCCTACGCTGAAAGCATACTGGGAAGAGAGCCTGCATGACTTTAGGGTTCCAGCAAGAGTAGAGTCTTTGGGGAAACTTGATCATATCGTTCGATTCGGCATTGATCGCTTTGATTATGTCGTCGTTGATGAGGCTCACCGTTTCAGAAATGAAAATACCCGTTCATACGCCGATTTGCTTGATATCTGCCGTGGGAAAAAGGTTATTCTCGTCACAGCAACTCCGATGAATAACACCATTGATGATATTTTTGCCCAGCTCAAACTTTTTCAGGCACCGAAAAATTCGACGATTCCCGGTATTCCAAACCTTGAAAAATATTTCCAGACTCTTAGAAAACGATTTGATGGAATTGACCGCACCGATCCTGAATATAAAGAGCGAATCAAAGAGGTCTCCCGTGAGATTCGAGAGCGTATTCTGAAACATGTTATGGTACGGAGAACAAGGAAAGATGTTCTGACCTATTTTAAAGAGGACATGCTTCGCCAGAACCTTGGCTTTCCACAAATGCAAACCCCCAGAAAGATCGTTTATCGCTTTGAGGGTGAACTGGAGCACACCTTTAACACCACCATCAACCTGCTGCAATCGTTCCGCTACACTCGCTATATTCCGCTGCTTTATTATACCGGCAGCAAGCAGTTGTCCGAATTTGAAAAGCAGCAACAGCGAAATGTGGGTGGCTTCATGAAAGGCATTCTGATAAAACGCCTTGAAAGCAGCTTTTATGCTTTCCGGAATAGTCTGCGACGCTTTGTCGAGTCATACGAACGCTTCATCAGTATGTTCCAGTCAGGCACGGTCTATATCAGTAAAAATATAGATGTCTACGATCTTCTTGAAAATGACGATATCGAAAAGCTTGAAGCATTTGTTGAAGCTGAACAAGCCACTAAATACAGGTCGGAAGACTTTAAAGAGGATTTCCATGCTGATCTTCTGCACGATCTTGAAATTCTCAGGCAACTTGAAGCCCTCTGGCTCAGCGTTAAAGATGATCCGAAGCTTGATGTTTTTATTCACTGCCTTCGCACCGACAAAGAGCTGAAAAAACGCAAACTGGTTATTTTTACAGAATCACGCGAAACAGGAGAGTATCTCTTTGATCGTTTGAACAATGAGTTTCCAGGCAAGGCACTGTTTTTCAGTAGTAAAGGCTGCCTTTCCAGCAGATCAGGAGTCACAGTCAACCGCTCGAACGGTCGTGAACTGATTCAGGCAGCTTTTGATCCCAATCATAAAGCGCCTACTGATGAGGTGAGGATTCTTATTGCCACCGATGTGCTGGCAGAAGGAATGAACCTCCATCGGGCAAATATTCTGATCAATTACGACTTGCCCTGGAATCCCACAAGAGTGCTCCAGCGTGCAGGCCGTATCAACCGACTTGGAACAGCACATTCCAATATTTTCATTTATAACTTTTTCCCGACCAGCCAGTCAGACATCCATCTTGGTCTTGAAGTCAACATCACCAACAAAATCCAGATGTTCCACGCCATTCTTGGTGAAGATGCCAAATATCTCTCTGAAGGAGAAGAAATCGGCAGTCAGGAACTCTTCGATACGTTGAACAACATCCGGTCATATACAGGCGAAGATGAAGATGGCGATTCCGAGTTGATGTACCTCGATATGATTAGAAAACTTCGCGACGAAAACCCGCAGCTTTTCGAAAAAATAAAACGGCTACCCAAAAAAGCACGTTCCGGCAGGCTCGTTGACACTGCTGAGGTGAACCAACTGGTCACCTTTTTCCGGATAGGAAAGCTGAAAAAATTTTACAGCAATACACTTGAACAGCCTGCTGAAATCACCTTTTTTGATGCGGCGCGGTTGCTTGAATGTCTCCCAGATATCCCTCGTCAACCGCTGCCTGGAGATTACTACCATCTCCTTGAGCTGACCAAGCAGCAGTTTCAGCTCGATCTGCGCCTTGAAACAGATCCCATAAGCAGTTTGGGTGGTGGGCGCTCCAATACCAGCTATATCGAACATCGCCTCAAGGATAAAGCGTTTAAGCACTGCCAGAAGTTTACCGATAGCGATGAAGAGTTCATCGAGGTGCTCAGCAAGATGCTTTCGAGGGGAACAATTGCAAAAAAAGTAGCGCAAAGCGTTCGTAAAGAGCTGGAGAAAACGCTTGATCCGCTGGAGGTTATTACTATCCTGCGCAAAAATATTCGTGTTGTAGATACACCAGAAAGAGCATCCGAAACTACCACATCATCAAAACGGGAAGTCATTCTCTCCGGTTACCAGATTGCACAAAAGCAGTAATTCGCTATGGAAAAATCACAGGCAAAAGAGCTCATCAGGGATATATTTCAGAACTGTTTCCGGAGAGAGAACTACCAGCTTTTCCTTCGCAATCTCCTTAATGATTTTGAAGTTCGCGACAAGCATTATGTCGGCAACCTTATTCCTCCAGCGTATCAGGAGCAGGTTACGCAATACTGGCGGATCGGCAAATATGTTGACCCTGAGGGCAATGAGATGGACCTTCTGGTAGTTGAACTCACTTCACTCTCCAAACTCGACCGTTCCCGTTCAATGTTACGAAGCTTTGCGGTGAACCGGTTGAAAAAATTTGAAAAAGAGTGCTCCCTCATTGCTTTTTATTCCAAAGAAGACAGCGGGGCGGACTGGCGTTTTTCATTTGTAAAAATTGAACATCAGGCGTTCAGGGATGAAAAAGGCAAAGTTCGTATCAAGGACGAGTTTACCCCAGCAAGGCGCTGCTCCTATCTGGTCGGGGAGCATGAAAACAGCCACACCGCCGCATTGCAGCTTTTGCCGCTGCTTGAAAGAGACTACACTAATCCCCGGCTTGAGGAGATTGAGGCTGCTTTCAGCATCGAAAAAGTAACCGATGAATTTTTTGAGCAATACAAGGGGCTCTATATCAAGTTGTCTGAACAACTGGATCGGCAACCAATGTTCAAGAATACCTCTGGTGAAGAGCCGAATAACACCGTTGCCCGGTTTGCAAAAAAACTTCTCGGCCAGATTGTCTTTCTCTACTTTTTGCAGAAAAAAGGGTGGCTCGGTGTTGAGAAAGAGGATAAATGGGGAAGTGGATCAAGACGATTTATGCGTGATCGCTTCGGGCGAATAGCTGAAGAAGGAAAGAACTACTATCGCGATTTTCTGCAATACCTTTTTTATGAAGCACTAGCAAAAGAGCGCAAAGATCAGGATGATCCCGGTTATTACCAACGCTTTGACTGCAAAATTCCTTTTCTGAACGGAGGTCTCTTTGAGGCTGATTACGAGTGGCAAAAAGAAACCATCGATTTGCCGAACACTCTCTTCCATAACAACGAAAAGAATAAGGCAGGTGACGAGGGAACAGGGATTCTTGATATTTTTGACCGGTATAACTTTACCATAAAAGAGGATGAACCGCTTGAAAAAGAGGTTGCGGTTGATCCTGAAATGCTTGGCAAGGTTTTCGAAAATATGCTTGACGTGACAGAACGTAAAAGCAAGGGCGCATTTTACACTCCCCGAGAAATCGTTCACTACATGTGTCAGGAAAGCCTGATTCATTATCTCGATAATGTTTTGAACAATGCTCCCCCTGTTTTTAACGAAATCGGTCACAGTCAGACCAGCTTTTTTGGAAATGAGGTTCGAACCGGCCAACTTCAGCTCACTGAAGAAACAGAGGAGCTTAGTGTTCCGAAAGAGGATATCGAAACCCTGATCAGGAAGGGGCATCTCTTCATAGAGCACGATAAAGTTGCTTTTCAACGTGAGGAACGCATAGCTGAAGGGAAACAAAAATCAACAGAAATTACCCTGAAGCTTCCCGAATCAGTCAGAAAACATGCACAACTGATTGATAGCTATCTGGCCAGCATAAGAGCTTGTGATCCTGCTATCGGGTCCGGTGCGTTTCCAGTTGGCCTGCTGCACGAAATCGTTACTGCCCGTTTGGCTCTGGAGGAGCATCTCGATCATCCGCAAACCATCTACGCACTCAAACGGCACACCATTCGTGAAAGCCTTTACGGTGTCGATATTGATCAGAGTGCCATCGATATCGCCCGTCTGCGACTCTGGCTCTCGCTTATTGTTGACGAGGAGGACTATAACACCATAGAGGCACTGCCGAACCTTGACTACAAAATTGTCAGGGGAGATACCCTTGTTGGGTTCCCTGACAATATTATCCGTGACCACAGTCGCTACGAGGAGATCGAAGCACTCAAGCAGGAGTTCTATCAGGAAACCGATGAGTATCGTCGAAAAGAGCTTCGGGAACTCATCACAACCAGACTCCATGAATTCCTCGCAACAGCAAGGCAGTATACCGGTTACACTGTTGATTTCGATTTTGAACTTTTCTTTTCCGAAGTCTGGCATCAAAAAGGTGGTTTCGACGTTGTAATCGGTAACCCGCCCTATGTGCAGATACAGAATTTCAGCGGAAAAGAGATTCAGAAAACATGGGAAAAACAGAACTACGAAACCTTTGCGAAAACAGGTGACATCTACTGCCTGTTTTACGAAAAAGGCTTTCGCCTGTTGCGAAAAAAAGGGGTACTTGCATTCATTACCTCAAACAAGTGGATGAGGGCTGGTTATGGCGAGAAAATCAGATACTTTTTTCTCAAGAAAACAGCCATCTGCAAATTGATAGATTTTGGCGATTCTCCGATATTCTCCGAGGCCACAACCTACACTAATATTTTGCTCTTTGAAAAGACATCACGGCAACATGAATCCAAGGTATGGGACCTTTCTGCAGCTTATCTGAAGGCGACTTCATTGCTATGGATTTTAGACAATAATTCCCAAGGGGCCGCTCTTTTTAGCGAAAAGAGTTTTGTCATTGTTGCCGCTAAATTGGCTGCAATTAAGAAACAGATTGAAGCAGTCGGTGTGCCACTAAAGAAGTGGGACATATCCATGAATTATGGAATTAAAACGGGTTATAACGATGCGTTTATTATCGATGGCAAGAAGAAAGACGAGTTGATTGCGCTTGACCCGAAAAACGTTGAAATCATTAAGCCAATCCTTCGCGGTCGAGATGTCAAACGCTACAGAGCAGATTTTGCTGATTTGTGGCTAATCGCCACCTTTCCTGCCTTGGATATCAATATTGATGAATATCCAGCAGTGCGCGAATATTTGAAATCATTCGGAAAAAAATTACATCAGACAGGAGAGGTAATTGACAGGGATGAACAGGGGAATGTCATAAAAAGTCGAAAAGCGACAGGGAACAAGTGGTTCGAAACACAAGATCAGATTGCATATTACAAGGAATTTGAGAAAGAAAAGATTGTCTATGCAGAGATCGTTTTCGATTCAGCGTTCTATCTCGATACAAGTGGAATCTACCCTGAGGCTACCGCTTTCGTGCTCACTGGAGAGAATACAAGATACCTCACTGCGTTATTGAACTCTCAGTTACTTACGTTTGTATTTCGTGCATTTTATGCTGGCGGTGATTTGCGCGGCGACACATTCCGTTACAAAAAGGTTTTTCTTCAAAATCTGCCTGTGATTACATCAACAGGACAAGTGACTTCCTTGCTTGAACTGCTTGTCGATTATGTTCAAACGACAAAAGTAAAAAAACAAAAACTCCAATCCGCATTTTTCGAGCAGCTGATCGATGCTCTGGTCTATGAGCTTTATTTTTCTGATGAGTTGAAAAGAGCAGGAAAAGAGATTCAGAAACATCTCGGCGATGTGAAACCCCTTTTGGAGCAGATGACCGATACTGAAAAACTCGCTATCATCCAGAGCGAATTTGACCGGCTCTACGACCCGAACCACCCTATACGTAACAACATTGAAACCCTCGACAGTGTCGATGAAGTTCGCATCATAAGGGAGGCATTGAAGAGATGAAAATTCAGTCCATTGAAATTACCAACTACAAAGCAGCAGCAGTCTACACCCGTTCAGCCTTTGAAAAAATTATCCGCACTTACTGCGAAAAAAAGAAAAAGAAACTGGTGTTCAAATCCAGACTGAAAGAATACAGCTCACAGGATTTCTGGCAAGAAGAAAAGCCTGATCTGCAGCCAATAACCATAACAGATATCGAACAATATCGCAATCTTGTTCTCAACGCCTTCAGCCACTTCAACACCGAAAAACACGAAATCCGAACAGAACTTCATTTAAATATGACTTCGGGCTCCAACTCTTCTAACAAAAAGGAGATTGGAATCAGTGAATAGCGCATCCACTTGATAGGCAAATATAAGAGTGGGTTTGAAGCTTGATTATGAGAAATGATCGAAATATCGCATTCAAAAAGAGATCATAACCAGATGGAGAATAAAGGATGAGCAAGAAAAAAGAGGTATCCATTGTCCGTTCTTCGGCAGCTGAATACTTGACCTTTGTTGCGGCCGGTGGCAATTCTGAGGCCAGTGTGGAAATGCGCTATGAGAACGAGAATATCTGGCTGACGCAGAAGATGATGGCTACCCTTTATGATGTCTCGGTTTCGGCTATCAACCAGCACTTAAAACGCATTTTTGCCGATAATGAGCTTGAACCAGGGGCAACTGTTAAGCAATACTTAATAGTTCAAACTGAGGGCAGTCGGGAAGTTCGGCGTGAAGTTGAACACTATAATCTTCAGGCAATCATCGCCGTCGGCAACGGGCACTGACTATCCCTGATAAACCCCGAAGCAAAGGAACGATAATAAGGATAAACCGTGTTGAAGCATCTGAAAATAAAAAAAACAAGACCATTATCAGCTATGGAGCTGGTATTTTTCGAAGGGCATACCGTAAGCCCACGGTTTTTCAGCAAAAGCTAAGCGCTGATAGTGTTATTATATTATGACAAGCTGGATTAACCCTTTACTATACCCATTGGCAATGCCAATCTGTTCTACGCTTGTAATGTATTGCTCGTTTTCTTTCTCCTCAATTGTTTCAAGTTCTTGCCAGACTTGACTCTTCAACCAATCCGGCAGATTTTCATATGGCATCAATTTCGTTGCAAACGGTATTGATATGATCAAGCCCGTAGAGTAAAGCCGCTTCATCAATGCTCATCCAATGAAAAAATTGCAAGATGAGGTTGTAATGCTTTCGAGCGTAAGTGGTATTCTTTACAGGATTGCCAGGTAGGAAGCAAATAGGTTCATGATGCGCAATTCGATTTCTGATGTTATTAATAGTTGGGAGTTGGTTAAAAACAAACCTCTGATTATACTGCATGGCGGAAGTGCTCCGAGGTTTGGCTGGCAGAATATCGAGCAAAAATCGACCACAAGCCGTGAACTGCTTTGGAGCAAACATATACCTCCAAAAACCAAAACCTAATTCAGCAACCAGTTTACAGTGAGTGTAAGAGTGGTTCAGCTTTTGGATTGCATCATTGATCGTGGTTTTAGTCAACCTGCATTGCGAGTTATCAAAAATACCACCCGGAGCAGCAGCATTACGTAGCCAGTCGTTGCCGAAGGCGCCCGAGTAATGCTGGTCAATGGCATTTCGGAGGGCGATTTCAAAACAACTGATTACGGTAAAAAGCTCTTGGGATAGCTGCAGGTTCTTGCGATACATAGTCATAGCTTTACGGGTATTTCCTCTGCAAGCTGTCAAATAGCGCCCCATCCGGGCCGAAGTCATGATATTTTCAAAGTCGGTGTACCTCATTTTTTGATTTCTACTTGCATAATTCAAGATCGGATGCTAAATTAATTGGATCTTATTCCCGGTAGTCCCTGAAGAAATTCAAACTGCCGGGTTTCGTTTTTTACGGCTGTCGGTATGCTGCAATTTATAAGCCGTCTGTAGATTCCCGTACATGAATCCTCATATTCAATCGAGAGCCCCCCTTTCAGTGTTATAGAGAAACCTTTCAGATTGCCATCGAAAAGTTACTTGATTTTTATCAAATTCACAGTAATTCTTTTCCGCTGAATGAAGTAAAATGGATTTCAATTTTTTTCAATCAGGCCTGTGTGACCTGTCTCCTGTTCAAAGGAACAAGCAAGGTAAATGTCCTTGATCGCAAGAATTTTGCCGGCGGCATAGTTGCCGACATCGAGGAGAGCATGCGCTTTATTGAACGGAACACGCGAACAGCCTACCGGATCGAGAAGCTCCAGCGTGAGGATATTACCCAGTACCCTGTTGCTGCTTTGCGGGAGGCTCTCACCAATGCTGTTATGCACCGTAACTGGTTTATTGAGGGTGCCAATGTATTTGTAGAAATTTTCGAGGATCGCATTGAGTTATCAAGTCCCGGTGGCCTTCCGAAAGGAATGCTTCCTGAAGATCTCGGGAACAAAAACTTGCGGCGCAACCCCCTGATTGCCGCTTTGCTGCATCGCATCGCTTTTATTGAGAAAGCTGGAACTGGTATCCGAAGGATGCGTGACGGGGCACGGGAGCTGGGATATCCAGAACCTACGTTTGCTGCGGATAACTTTTTTACCGCTCTTTTCCGTCCAATCACTTTAACGGATGAAAAGGATACCCCGCAAGTCTTGGCAATACTCCATTATAAAAGACAAAAAAAGAGAGAGATCCCTCACTTCGCATAGGGATGACAAGGGGAATTGTATCGGAAAACTATCTGCTTATTCTAGCAAAGCATGGTGACTAAACCCTTCAGTGGATGGCCTACCCTGGTTGAATATATCCTTATGATTTTTCAAGGATAAACTTGGGGTCAACGCCCAGTGTTTTATAAAGCCGTTTAGCCAGCTCCATATTGACCTTACGTTTGCCATGCATGACCTCCGAAAGGCGCGTATCGGTAATTCCCAGCAGTTTTGCCATATCCTTGCGTTTCATCTGCTTCTCAAACATTTTGAGTTCAATCACGTCAGGCAGGGTTTCCGGATTTTTGATCACCAGTGACATCGGCATGGCAGCATGACGATCTTCGTACTCTTCGATGGCTTTAGCCAGTTCAGCGATCTTGCTGTCGTTAGCTGCATTTTCTCCGTCAGGAAAGGCGTTCATTAAAGATTCAATCGTTATGAGCGCTTTTTCATATTGAGCAACAGTTTTGATTTTCATGGTCACCTCTTTTCGTTTACTCTTGCTGAATGGTTGCTGGGTCGATGTTGTCATAGGCTTTATGGGTGCCGATAAACTTGATGAATACAGTTCTTGAAGAGAAACGGATTCTGGCAACAATCCGGTAATGATTCCCCTTTATGTTGAATACATAGCGTTCGTTAGCAATGTAGTCAGCAGTCAGAAATGTCGTTTTTAACTCGGCATGGTTTCTCCACTCTGCAGATTTTACCTTGGAATACCATTCATTGAGTGCTTGTATTGCGTCCGGGTATTTTGCTCCGAAACTGTTTAAGGCTGATTTTTTAATGATAACCATCAACGCACCCTTTGACCTGATTATTACTAAAATCGAAAATTAATTACATTATTCAAAAATATTTATAACCAGACAATTCCTGTTAAGAATCAGATTCAGTTACTGAAATCAAGAGGAGGATATAACGAGATACCACGGGAAGATTTGCGAGCAATAGCGACAATCAAAACAGGAATAATACCTATAACGACTTATAAAAAATTAGGTTGACAGGGGTGAGGAGAGGAAATAGAGATCTCTCACTTCGTATCGGGATGACAAGGGGCGAAGTTCTGTAGGGATGAGAGGTAGCATCTGTGCCGAAATGAAAAGGAAAGCAGCGTGCGGGTTTTGCGGTGACGGTATTGCAGAATATCGTTGTAAGGAAACCCGGCAGCGCCGAGGCGTGCCGGATTGACTTATGACTTTAAAAAAAGCTTAGGCTTTTTCTACGATCTTGCGTTCTTTGACTTTCAATGCTGCCTTGCCGGTACGTTTGCGCAGGTAGAACAGTTTTGCTCTTCTTGCCTTGCCGTGCTTGAGTACGGTAACGCTCTCGATGTTTGGTGAGTTGACAGGAATGATCCTTTCAACGCCGACACCGTGAGAAATTTTTCTGACTGTGATTGTTTTATTTCCGCCTGCTCCCCTGTCGCTGATAACAATACCTTCGAAGGCCTGAAGTCTTTCTTTTTCGCCTTCAATAACCTTCAACTGAATCTTGACGGTATCACCCGGATTGATTTCCGGAAAATCGGTAACGGCCTGGGTGGCTTCTACTAACTTAATTAACTGATCCATGACAACAACTATTTACGTTATTTTTTCTTTAATTCTTCTAAAACTCTATGATCAAGAAGATCGGGTCTAAGCTGGCGTGTTCTTTCAAGAGCATTTTCACTACGCCACTGTTCTATTTTACTGTGATGACCGTTCATCAGCACTTCCGGAACTTTCATTCCCCTGAACTCCGAGGGTCGTGTATAGTAGACACTATCAAGCAACCCTGTCTGAAAAGAATCGGTCAGAGCTGACTCACTGTCACCAAGAACACCCGGTATAACCCTGACAACAGCATCCATAAGAAGCAGAGCCGGAATCTCACCACCTGAAACAACAAAATCACCAATGGATATTTCCATGGTAATCAGATTCTGACGGATTCTTTCATCAATGGCTTTGTAATGACCACAGAGAATTATCAGGTTCTGCATCCTCGAAAGCCTGTTTGCCATCTGCTGCTCAAACAACTTTCCGTCAGGAGTCAGAAAAATCACCTCATCATACTCTCTCTCAGCCTTCAAAGCTTCAATACATGCAAACACCGGTTCAGGACGGATAACCATCCCTGCGCCACCGCCAAATGGTGAATCATCAACCTGTTTGTACTTTCCCAGTCCGTAATCATGCAGGTTATGTAGATGAATGTCCGCATGGTTTTTTTTCCGGGCAATGCTTAACAATCCATTGTCAAGCGTCGAATCAAAAAAACCGGGAATGACGGAAATAACATCAATCCTTATTGCGTTCATTGGCAGAGTACGGGTTTCTGAGCAAACTGTTCCGGGTCAACCATTCAGAGAAATTCGCCAAATCTTGGTATCACTATGTGCTTTTCTCCAAGATTGAACTCTTCTACAAATTCATCTATAGCTGGCACCAAAATCTTTTTTTCACCGACCTTAACCTCATAGACTTCGTTCGCGGGCATTCTGATAACACTGGTAACAACCCCGACTGCTGTACGATTTCGGTCAAGAACCTTCATGCCTATAATCTCGTGAACATACGCACGGTTTGCAGGCTGAGGCAAAAGCTGATCTTCAGTAACAAACAGTTTCCAGCCTGTGAGTGTCTCGGCTTTTTCAATAGTGTCAATTCCTTCAAAGAACAACCATGCAAACCCGGCTGCAAGAGCGGCTTTTTTTACTTTCAACCGCTCAACAGAATCCTCGGATTTGCCCGCGTAATACTCACGGCGAGAAAGAAAAGTTTCAGGAAAGTCGGTGACTAGTTCCACCTTCACTTCACCCTGCAATCCTTTCGGCTTGAGAATGACTCCTGTTATATAGAGTTCCATTCCGACCTCACCGTAAAAGAGTTAATCTCAGGCTTCTGCGCCTGCTGCTTTCGCTTCTGCCTCTTTTTTGGCAGTACGACGATGAGACTTGAGTGCAAGGCGTTTCTGACGTCTTACGTTCTGATGCTCCTGCCATTTTTCCATCTCTGCTGAAATTTCAGCCTCACTGCGACCCATGCTCTTGAGCCTGAGTTCATAGAGCAAACCGGTAGTCCGGATAAGGCTGTGAACTGTAGCTGTTGGCTGTGCGCCAGTCTGCATCCAATATTCAATACGGTCTTTCTTAATAGTGACAGCATGTGGTTTTGCTGTAGGTTCGTAATGGCCTACAACCTCAAGAAACTTGCCGTCCCGTGGTGAGCGCGCATCGGCAACA
>CAINOC010000116.1 GCA_903851385.1 uncultured Chlorobiaceae bacterium
CACTATCCTTCTTCCCTGCCAACTGCCGACTGCCAACTCTTCTCTTCCTTCACTCAGCACTCAGCACTCGCAACTCAGCACTATCCTTCTTCCCTGCCCACTGCCAACTGCCAACTCTTCACATCCTTCACTCAGCACTCGCAACTCAGAACTATCTTTCTTCCCTGCCAACTGCCGACTGCCAACTCTTCTCTTCCTTCACTCAGCACTCAGCACTCGCAACTCAGCACTATCCTTCTTCCCTGCCCACTGCCAACTCCCTTCCCTCTCCTCTCAGCACTTTTTTCCACTCATCCCTCAGCAACATCATTAATAGTAATCATCTTCCCTCTGATGCCGGAGGGCGAGAATTGTTATGGTTTCCTGGTCTTCGATTTCAAACAGGGCAACATATCCGGCATTCCCGAATGAAATGAGAAGTTCACGTAACAACGGATTTTCATCTGTCGCCTTGCGGCAACTGAATGGAAAGCGTTTTAAAAACTCCAACCCTTGGGTTATGGCCTCCAGTGCTCGTGCAGCAGCATCATTATCCTCGACAAGCAGGAACCCATAAAAGCGAACAAGATCACTTTCGGCTTCACGGGTAAAACGTATCCGGTAGCTCAATGCTTTATTTGCTGTTTTGCTTTGGTAAGCATTTCCCCTAAGCAAGTCAGGACTTCTTTGTCTGAGAGATACTCCCCTGTTTCTTTCGCTTTCTCACGTGACAGAAGGCCACGAGCAATAAATATTTTCTGGTTCTGACGTCGCTCAATGTTGCTGCGTATCGAATCCTCAATAAATCCTGAAAGGGTTTCCCCCTCCTGCAAAACACTTTCAGCAGCAGAACGAAGTTCCGGTTCAACCCTCAAAGATGGTAACGATGCAGTTTTCATGGATGTTCGTTTGTCATGCGTTGCTTTTGCAGTGCAATTTAGCTAACAGCGCCATAATCGCCAATCAGTGCCATCGATTCATTTCCAATAGCCGACTGCCGACTCTTCTCTCCCATCTCAGTACTATCTTTCTTAACTGCCAACCGCCCACTGCCAACTATCTTTCATTCAGTTCAGGCTGTTATATCTGGCTGTGGCAGTAAGGTCAACCAGTTTATGCAATGCATGTAAACACTCTGCCGCTCCCTGATGCCCCAAAATATCTTTAATCCGCCATGCTGCGCTTTGCGCATAAAATCCCATACTGAGCCTGCGCCCCTGCCCTTTTTCCTGTATTGCATTCGCAATACCTGTTTCTATAAATACAACTTCCAGTTGCCACTCCTCGGGGTAAGCTTTCATCACTCCCCCCAACCTTTCATGAGCTGATTTATACTCTCCAGCCTCAATGTTCTTGATAATTCGCTGCAGGGTTCTTTTCATGGCCTCAATGCTCTTGATTTCTCTTTTCAGCTAAAAAAGGTTTGACATGAAAATACCATTTTTTCTGAAGCATCAAGCCTGGGAACACTCTCTTTTATAAGCCCTATAGCTCTCATAGGCCCTATTCTTCTTTTCCTCTCTTTACTTCCAAATACTGCCAACTGCTGACTGCCAACTCTTTTTTTCACTTCATCAAATATTGTATACTATGGTCACACATCCATAAAAATCTAATGGTTTTAGCCATGACTCCAGAGCAATTGTCACAAACGCTCGTTAAGAGCGAAGGCCTTGCCTACAATCCAATAGCGGTCAAATTTGTTAGCTCACTGAGTGAACTGCCCGAAGGGTTGAAAAAATTCGGAACCTCTTCAGAGGCAAGCGGACCAAAATCATTTCTCTGTGCCATGTGGGGCGACTGTCTCAGGGGCGCCGGGCCTTTCTACACAACCAGGGAGCATCAGCTTTGCGGTGGCGGGGCAATAGCCGCAGGTTTCGGGAGTCTTCTGCCTATCGAGGTTGCCGAGAAGTTCATGATCGGCGATGGTAAACTGTTTGGATCAATGGATGCCCTTCGCTGCTCAATGGAATCATCTTTGCCTTTCCAAGATGGTGAGTTTGAAGCTCAAATCGTCGGCCCTCTTGCTGCCATGAATGACGATACCCTGCGTCCGGATGTGGTACTGATCGTCTGCAAGCCCTACCAGGGGCAGCACATCATGAGGGCTTACGGCTTCGACAGCGGTGAACTGCTTCACGGCATAGCCGGTGGATCGACTTGCGAAATGGTTTCAAGCTATGTTATCAAAACCGGAAAACCGACATTCACGCTTGGTGACACAGGCGGCAATGCCGGACTTTCTCTCGAGCCCGACGAAATCCTTCTTGCTTTTCCGTACGACAAGCTTGAAATAGCCGTCAACAATCTGCCGCGAATATGCCGGACATCAACCATGCACCGGCACAACATCATTCATGAACACTGACATAAAATATCCTCAACAAAGCTTTCGATTGTAATGCATAATAATCATGAAGAGAACATCGAGGCTGTCAGAAACTTGGCGCTGCAGTTCCTCGCTGAAGCAATCGGGCAGTGCCCTGCCGGACTCGAAAGCAGCTCGAACAGGGATGTCGTTTTTGCTGTAGTTGGGTTCCAGTACGGAGCTGTGCAGAGCGCTGGGTACGTTGCCGGTCTCAGCGAGGATGCCTCTCACTGTATCACAGAAGATGTCGTCACGAGAATCAATGGCATGGACAAGGAGAGTGTGTCAAAATTCCTTGCCCTGATGCCGACGCTTGCCTCAAAAGAATACCCCCCGATCGGTATCGGCGGCAAAGCCATTATCGCTTTTTACAATGCCGCCACTGACGAGGAGAAGCTCGAGACGACCGCCTCGCTGCGCGAAATCCTCCGTCAGATCGATGAAGCCTAAATCCCCCAGGTCATCCTGAACCGCTTCCTTTTGTCATCCCGATACGAAGTGAGGGTTTCCCCTGCCCACTGCCAACTGCAGACTGCCAAATTCTTCTACCCTCTTTTATACGCCTTATAGGTACTATTCCTAATAGTTTCCTTTTTGCTTTTTCACACAAATCTTTGTAATTTTAAGGATTGTACTATCCGAAACAGTCACTTGACTGAATCTTTATTTCTCGGATATAATGAATACTTGCCGCTATTTTGTTTCGCCTTCGCCTGCTGATTAATCACTTGTTGTTTGAGTTTTTATTCACTTCAGTTGTAAGCAAAAACGATCATGCCACGTTACACGCCTGAACAGCTTGCCAAGCGCAATGCATCCGTATGGACTGAAATACAGATCCTGCTTGCACCGGTCCAGTTCGTCATTTTTCTGACCGGTGTCTGCCTGAACATCCTCTATGCCAACCATCTTGCATCCTTTGACTTTTTCTGGATAAGCGTGGCAATCCTCTTCAAGACCCTCTTTTTTGTCATTCTCTTCATCACCGGCATGTTCTTCGAGAAGGATATTTTCGGCAAGTGGGTCTTTTCGAAAGAATTTTTCTGGGAGGATGTAGGCAGCTCGGTTGCGACCTTTTTTCATTTCCTTTACTTCGTGCTGGCTTGGAGGGGTTATCCCGACAGTCAACTGGTGATTTGGTCCTCCGTAGCCTATTTGAGCTACATCATCAACGCCGTGCAGTACCTGGCAAGGATCTGGCTTGAGAAGAGCCATGAGCGGAAGATGAAGCTGAAAGCGGAAGCAAGGACAAATCCGATTTGATCAAACCTCACATCATTGTACGACATCATGCACCAAAACTTCACAAAACTCTGGAACATCACTTTTCTTGTTGTTGGCCCTCTATGGGGGTTGTTTGTCTGGATGGTATGGACATCCGGACAGCTGAAGACT
Organism: uncultured Chlorobiaceae bacterium; assembly: GCA_903851385.1. GTDB lineage: Bacteria > Bacteroidota > Chlorobiia > Chlorobiales > Chlorobiaceae > Chlorobium. The sequence continues at coordinate 3,743 of CAINOC010000116.1, forward strand.
CCGCATCAAGAGATACTGTTTTTAAGCGTGGTCATTCCCGGTTTCATCCTGATCTACCTTTCGGGATTCCTTATTGCTAAACGTCACGCAATAAAGTATCCTGATACTAAGTAAAGGATCCATCTTCCCTTCCCGTCTTTTATAAGCCCTATAGGTACCATAAGACCTATAGTACCTATAAACAGCCTTCCAAATAACTCCCCGCCACCATGCCAGAAATCTTTCCCATTCCTGATCTCCGCATATTCTCATACGGCACAACCATTGCCGGCGGATTGCTGCTCTGGTTTATAGAGGGCCTCATCCCCTGGCTCTCCAAGGAAAAGCACCGTACTCTCCATGCAAAGCTCAACCTTTCAATTGCAGGCATCAACCTGCTGATTCTGCTCCCTTCAGGCATACTCATGGCATTCATGCTTGACTGGTCAAGAAACGTCTGGCCCGGAATCGGGATGCTGGCTCTTCACCCCTTTGCCAAAGCGATCGTGATCATCCTGCTCATCGACCTGTGGATGTACGTCTGGCATCGTCTTAACCATGAAGTCGCATTCCTCTGGCGGTTCCACTCCGTTCACCACAGCGACCCAGCCCTCGATGTCACCACCAGCTGGCGCTTCCATTACATGGAAATCCTGATATCAGAACTGCTGCGTCTTCCCCTCTTCATGCTTATGGGTGCAGGTATCGAACACCTGCTGCTCTACTCGCTCCTCATGACACCCGTCATTGAGTTCCACCACAGCAACATCTCCATTCCGCCCGCCCTTGATCGTCTTGCCCGGCTCATCATCCCCTCCCCCATTATGCACCGATTGCATCACTCTACCATCAGAAGCGAACACGACTCCAACTACGGCAGCATGCTCTCCCTGTGGGACCGGCTGTTCGGTAGCTTCCTGATAAGAGAGAATCTCGACAGCCTTTGTCTCGGTCTCGACCATGAAAGTGATACCAAGAAGCAGCAACTCTTCGCCCTGCTCCTCAGGCCGTTCCGCCCATAGCAAGCTATCAGCGCCGTTCGACCATCATGCCCCATATCGGATCATACCCGTGAATTTCATCCGTCATACCTGACGCATCGACAACCGCCTTTCCCTCGTTATACCACCGGAATATGCCTCCGCGCAGGTTGCAGAAGCTCTTCGCCCCCGCTTCCCCGCACACACTCTCCACCCGCTCAAGCAGTTCCGAGCTGCGCTGCCCGACCGAACAGTAAAAAACAAGGTCACGCCCCGCAAAAAGGGATCCATAGCGAGCCTTAAAGGCATCAGAGCCAATATCCGGATCGAGGCGAACAGCAGTAGCAATATGGCTCTTCTCATACTCCTCAGCAGTGCGAACGTCGAACAGCAACGGCGCTTCCGATCCGGCAAGCAAAGCAGCCAGTTCGTCACTACCAAGGTGCTCCACCCGGCGAGTACGCTCGATCATCAAGATTGCGGCATCGAGCAGCCGATCGTTAATACCAAACATATCCAGTCATCCAGATTCTATCCCACCATGTCATCCCGATACGAAGTGAGGGATCTCTCTTCTCTTCCTTCAGCACTGCCAACTGCTCACTGCCTACTGATTTCTTTGGATGTAACTTTTGTGACCGACTACGACAAGAAGCGCCACTACCCATGTCAAGAGCATAACCAAAGCAATCGGTCTGGTACTGCCTGCCGCTTCAGGGCTGATCTTCAAGGCACCAGACCATGTATTGACGGCAGCATGAAAGAGCATGACCAGTAACAGGCTGTCTCCTGAGCCGTGATATACCCACGTGATCAAGATGCACAGAGGCATTGTCAGCAAGGCGAACAGCCAAAAAGGCAGGCTGTGCTGAGCCGAGGCTGCAATGAAGAACAGCGGCAAATGCCACACAGTCCAGATGATACCCAGAATAAGGCTCTCCCATGGTGGGCTAAACCGTGCTTCAAGTGCCGGGAGTACAACTCCCCTCCAGCCGAACTCTTCGCCCAGCGGCCCGCCAATCAGAAAAACGAGAACAAAGTTGACCACTACGATTAACCAGCGAGCGCCAAATGGAACATAGTCGGGCGCTGTGCCACCCAATAAGATATGTCCGACCATTGCAAGCAGCATCACCATTGCCGGCCCAACGATGGCGAGTACATACCAGATTGGAGAAACTCGCCATACTAATGCCCGACCCAGCAACTTACGGAGTTCAGTTCCGCCAGAGTATCTCCAGGTTAACAACAGAGCGGCAATGCTCGGTGCAAAGGATCCCAACGTGATATAAACAACGGGCGGCACCGGCAGCAAGAGACGCAGATACTCAGCGATCAGAAGTGGAGACCAAATAAGCCAGGCGCAGCAAAAGGTTACCAGCAAATATAGGGTGAGTGGAATAGGAATTCCTCCTTTATGTTCATGACCTTGCTCCAATACAATTCCCATTGTCATCCCGATAAGCAGTGAAGTATCCATCTTCCCCTTTCCCACTGCCCACTTCATCCCCTCGCCCCTCCTCCCTCAGCACTCAGCACTGTTATGTAAAAACCCAAGCAAAAAGAGAAACTTTTTTGAAAGAAAATATTTCTTCCCCTTTCTCTCCATTATAGCTTGGCCGGAAAGACACACCGTCATCGTTCAATCTGCATGTCAGCAGTCATCCAA
>CAINOC010000117.1 GCA_903851385.1 uncultured Chlorobiaceae bacterium
GAAGCTGCCATGGAGAATCCAACCATTGTTGTGATTACCGACCGTAACGATCTGGACGGTCAACTCTTCGGTGTCTTCTCACTCTCCGAGGATCTCCTGCGTGAGCAGCCGGTACAGGGCGAAACACGGCAGGATTTACGGGCCAAGCTCTCCAACCGGCCTTCAGGCGGCATTGTGTTTGCCACCATACAGAAGTTCATGCCGGGTGAGGATGAAGACAACTTTCCTGTCCTGTCTGACCGGCACAATATTGTGGTCATTGCCGATGAGGCCCACCGCACCCAGTATGGTTTTGAATCCAGATTCAAAGGTGATGAGAGAGGCTATCAGGCGGGCTATGCCCAGCATCTCCGTGACGCGCTGCCCAATGCAACCTTTGTCGCTTTTACCGGCACTCCGGTATCAAGTGAAGACCGCGACACCCGTGCCGTCTTTGGCGACTATATCAGTATTTACGACATGCAGCAGTCCCGCGATGACGGGGCAACGGTTGCCATCTATTTTGAATCGCGTCTGGCCAAGCTTGGGTTGAATAGTGTTGTACTGCCGGATATCGATGCCGAAGTGGACCAGCTTGCTGAAGACGAAGAGGAGTACCAGCAGGCCAGGCTCAAAAGCAAATGGGCCGCACTCGAAAAGATTGTCGGTGCAGCGCCTCGAATCAGGCAGGTAGCAGCTGACCTGGTGGCACACTTTGAAGAACGCAACAAGGCTCAAAAAGGCAAGGCAATGATTGTCTCCATGAGCCGGGAGATCTGTGTCCACCTCTATAATGCCATCATCGATCTGCGCCCTGAGTGGCATGATCTTGATCCTGAAAAAGGCGTAATAAAAGTGGTGATGACCGGTTCAGCCAGCGACAAGCCTCTCCTGCGTCCGCATATCTATTCAGGCAAGGTCAAAAAGCGCCTCGAAAAACGGTTCAAAGACCCTGATGATCCGATGCAGCTCGTCATTGTCAGGGATATGTGGCTCACCGGCTTTGATGCCCCGTGCGTCCATACCATATACGTCGACAAGCCGATGAAGGGGCACAACCTGATGCAGGCGATTGCAAGGGTCAACCGCGTCTTCCGCGACAAGCAGGGCGGCCTGGTGGTTGACTATATCGGCATTGCCAACGACCTCAAGAAGGCTCTTAAGGAGTACACGACAAGCAAGGGCCGTGGCCGCCCTACCGTTGATGCTTACGAAGTTTATGCCGTACTGGAGGAAAAGCTTGATGTGCTACGCGCAATGCTCTTCGAATTCGATTACAACGCCTTTCTCACCGGCGGCCACCGTATGCTTGCTAAAGCCGCAAACCATGTGCTCGGTATAAAGGACGGCAAAAAGCGTTTTTGCGATACCGCACTCGCCATGTCCAAAGCGTTCAGCCTTTGCTGTACACTCGATGAAGCAAAAGCCGTGCGTGAAGAGGTCGCTTTTTTTCAGGCAATTAAGGTACTGTTGACCAAAAAAGAGATCAGCGGCAAAAAAAGAACCAATGAAGAGCGCGAGCTGGCAATCCGCCAGATTATCGGCTCAGCCCTTGTCTCCGATGAGGTAGTGGACATCTTCGAAGCGGTAGGGCTCGACAAGCCAAACATCGGTATTCTTGACGATACCTTCCTCAATGAGATAAGGAACCTGCCGGAACGCAATTTGGCTGTTGAACTTCTGGAACGCCTCCTTGGTGGTGAAATCAGAACCCGTTTTGCCACAAACGTCGTACAGCAGAAGAAGTTTTCTGACCTCCTCTCTAACGTTGTCCATCGTTATCAGAACCGCGCTATCGAAACAGCGCAGGTGATTGAAGAGCTGATAGCCATGGCAAAGAAATTCCAGGAAGCTATTGGCAGGGGTGAAGAGCTCGGCCTCAATCCCGACGAACTTGCCTTTTACGATGCTCTCGCCAACAACGAAGAGGCAGTCAGGGAGATGGGTGACGACATCCTGAAAAAAATAGCCCACGAACTCGCCGAAAGCCTCCGCCAGAATATCAGCGTCGACTGGTCAGTCCGCGACAGCGTCCGGGCCAAGCTCCGCCTCATGGTAAAACGCATCCTCCGCAAATACAAATACCCCCCCGCAAAACAGGAAGAAGCCATAAAGCTCGTTCTCGAACAAGCCGAAACCCTAAGCGCCGAATGGCCCCCCCGCTAACCCCCACCCAAAAACTTGGGGACGGTATTCTTATCGTACAGTTACAGTTAGTTGGCCGTTGACTCCCCGTAGGTTGGGGTGATTCCTGAACCCCAACATCTTCAAATTTCGCATCCGATTGACAGATTAAAACCGTTGGGGTTCAGGAATCACCCTAACCTGCATATTGAGGTTACAAAATATGGTGTATGACCGAAGATCAACTCGAACAACCCTAAACCCTGAGTCCCGAAAGACCATAGTTTTGGCTCAAAATCAAAAAGACCCTTGTTTTTTTGATTTACAAAGACAAAAACAGCCTTGTACAATTACGTGTCAGGCAGGGAAGGCTGCAGAGTATCTGGCTATTCGTAACAATACGGCGATTATTACCATGATTGATGGGCATCTTGTCCGGCTTACGGCTGAAAAAATCATCAAGCGCCGTGAAGCTGCGAGTAGCACCAGCGAAGCGACGGAAGAGTGATGTATACCATCATCTGCTCTAATGCGCTAAAGCCCTGCTGACTGCTTCAGGTTCATGGGCAATGACGGTTAATAGAATCCGGGCTGCCCGATCAGGTTGACGGCGTTTTTGTTCCCAATCTTGTACTGCACGAACATCAAAGCCAAACCGCGAAGAAAATTCGGGTTGCGTCAACCCCAAACTGTTACGGATAGACTTAACGTCAATCTCCTCTGGAACATGAACAGTAAAACCGTCACTCATTTCACCGCGTGCATAAGCTAGCGCCTGATTGGCGGACTTGATAAGTTTACTTCCTGCGTTGGACATAGTTTTTAACTCCTTTCTTGTAAACATCAGCAATCGATCCTAAAATCTGCTTCAGTTCATTTCTTTCGGATTGCGATAAATTTGCTCTTTCACCTTTTGAAAAAATAGATAACAGGAAAACGGGAATTTCTTCTCCGGCATAGAAGGTAACAACCCTGTACCCTCCGCTTTTTCCCTTGCCCCGTCCAGCAAATCGAATTTTTCGCGCTCCGCCTGTACCTTTCATTTCAACTCCGGCATCAGGGGTTTGCGCTATACAATCGATGATTGATCGACGCTCATCGGCAGTTAAACCGAGCGCTTTGGCATCGACGAGATAATCCGGCGTTTCTATGACAACATGCATAACTCAATGTACGGCAATGCCGTATATAATACAAGGGGTAGTTCGATGGAACCAAAGGGGGAAGCTGCTGGCTCCTACCAAAAAGTTCCTTTCAAGCCATTACGGATAATTGACCTTTCATTATCAACCTCCTTGCTGAAAGCCTTTCAGGAGTGGTACACTTGGGTCCGGTACGTTCAAACAAACAGAAGATTAACAAGAGGATTTCGCATCGTAGGTTGGGGTGATTCCTGAACCCCAACATCCTCAAATTTCGCATCCGATTGACAGATTAAAACCGTTGGGCTTCAGGACTCACTCCAACATGCATATTGAAGTTACAAAATATTGTATATGACCGAAGATCAACTCGAACAACCCGAAACCCTGAGTCCCGAAAGACCATAGTTTTGGCACAAAATCAAAAAGACCCTTGTGTTTTTGATTTACAAAGACAAAAACAGCCTTGTGTTTTTAATTATATATCCATAATTTGCCTTGTGTTTTTAATTACTAAGTTCAACACTATGGAAAATGCGTCGATTCATTGATGACGAACTCTTACGCTGGCAGGATGGAAAACGACGCAAACCTCTAATCCTGCGGGGTGCTCGGCAGGTTGGTAAAACCTGGTCATTGAAAGAGTTTGGAAAGCAACGCTTTGAATCTCTTGCGTTGGTAGACTTGGAGCGCAACCCTCCACTGCGCAGACTCTTCGATGGTGACCTTAATGCTGCTCGCATCTGTTCTGATCTTGAAGTGCTGCTCAGGCAGAAAATTACACCCGGCAAAACCCTGCTTTTTTTTGATGAAATCCAGGCATGTCCGCGTGCTATAACTGCCCTGCGTTATTTTTATGAAGACATACCTGAACTGCACGTCGTCGCTGCCGGTTCTCTCCTTGAATTTGCGCTCAAAGAGGCATCCTTTCCTGTCGGAAGAATTCAGTTTCTCAATCTTTATCCGCTCTGTTTTGCTGAATATCTGGAGGCGATCGGCAACCCGGCGGCTGCGATAGCTGTTCTGGGTAATCCCGCTGAAATTTCACCTGCTGTCCATGAACTTCTTCGCGATGAGCTGAAGCGCTATTTTTTCATCGGCGGAATGCCTGCTGCAGTGGAGGCGTATAGAGAAAACTGCTCTCTGCAGGATGCGTTCGAGATTCAGGGAGAAATTGCCGAATCATATAGAATGGATTTTGCAAAATATACACCTCAGGTTGACCGTTATTGCCTTGACTCGGTTTTCACCTCACTTGCACAAAGTGTTGGACAACAGATTAAATACTCACGACTTGGCGAGGGATATGGCAACTTGATATTGAAAAAGGCGTTTGATGCATTGTGTCTGGCTCAGGTTGCCCGCAGGATTCCTTCGGTTGATCCTTCCGGTCTTCCTTTGGGAGCAAGCGCCTCAGCGAAAATATTCAAGGCTCTTATGTTGGATATAGGTTTGATGCGTTATTTGTCGGGAATGCCGGATGATATTGAGTATGCCAGGGAAGATTTGCTCACCATTTATCGGGGTGCAATGGCAGAACAATTTGTGGGACAGGAAATGCTGGTATCCCAAAAGGGAAAACTGTATTACTGGACTCGACAGGCCAAAAACAGTTCCGCTGAGGTTGATTATCTTGCTGTTATTGACGGAAAGATTCATCCGATTGAGGTAAAAAGCGGTGCTACCGGCAGCTTAAAGAGTCTTCATCTGTTCCTAGGTGCATATCCGGAGTGCGGCAAAGCACTAGTCTTTTCAGATCGCCCATATTCCGTTCTACCCGAGCAAAAAATCACATTTATGCCGCTTTATAGTGCTTTTGCATCAACGAAGTGACTGATGGAGATTCCCGTTAGCGCTGATTACCAACAAAACAAACCTTCAAAAGTCGTTGACTGCTCCCATGTAGGTTGGGGTGTTTCCTGAACCCCAACATCGATAAGTGTGGCAATTAATAAAAGTGCAATGCGTCTATTAAGGTACTGCTAAATACTTCTGCCCTGAAGAGCATGAATCTCGATTAACACGATTGCGACAATCAGAAGGCCATGAATAAGCCCCCCCATCGTGTAAGAAGTAGCCAAGCCTACAAGCCAGAGGAGAACCAGGATCGTTGCGATAGTTTCAAACATTTCTTTCTCCTTTTTGATGGTGAATATAGGGATCAAAAGCAAATAGACTAACACCCATCAACCCCTTCCTTTATATACAAAATACATATATAATAAGTTCACAAAAGCCTCAAAACCCCCACGAATACGTATTAAATATATATTACCTTTATAATGTAGAGCATATATGTATAACTCAGTGAAAACTAAATGTGCGGCCAGGGACTTCCCTGTCGTATGCGTGGGTGGTGGTCTCGATGCATACATTCGGCTACTGCAGAATCTCCCGTTCAAATGCTACGCCATGTAGGTTGGGGTGATTCCTGAACCCCAACATCGAGAAGGTCATAAATCTTATAAAAGAAATCAATTATCACCCAAAAAAAGGGGAAATGCAACTGCAACAAAACAACTTTCAACTTCTCAGGAATTCCAGCAGGTCATTGTTGAGCCTCTCTTTGTGCGTTTCCGCCAGACCGTGAGGCGCACCCTCGTAAATCTTCACAGAGTTCCCTGGTGCCAGAATGAGTCAATCATGCCTCGAGAGACCTTGGAGGCAACTCTATTAGCTCCAAAGAAAGGGCCGCTGTCGAAATCCTTGTAGAGTTGTGACCGGTCAGCGACCGCATTGAGGCGAATCTGGTCGAACACCTCTATCGGCAATCCATCGGGATTAGATGCTGTTTTCAGCATCAATGGCGAAACAGTGGAGATCAGCGCTGCTTTGGAGATGCGTTTTGTGCCTTAGCGGTCAATATAGCGGGCAAACATGCATTAGTATCTATAACAAGTAAGCAGAGTGTGCCGCAATTTTATATCCATTACAGATAGTTGTTTACTAATTTTTGGAAGGCCTCTTCATCAAGTGGATTGCTCTGATAGAGTGGAATGGTTCCGATACCTATTTGATCCTCATAGAGCTCACGCTGTTCATTGCGATAGAAAACCCCAAGTGGCAGTTTGTCTTGTTGGATTGCAAGCCCGAATGCCCCTGTACGGTCTCTGACGTTGTGATTTTCAGGCAGGTAAACAGTATGTTCCCTGAACCATTGGTAGGTATTCACCTTATTGAATACAACACAAGGCTGAAAAACATCGACAATTGAAAGCCCTTTAAATGCAATGGCCTGCTTGATAATTTCTTGCGTTCGCTCCACATCTCCGGCATAGGCTCTTGCAACGAAAGGAGCATTGAGGGCCAGCGCCACAGCCAAAGGATTAAAAGGCTCGAGCATGACACCGTTTTCCTGTATCGGCGTTGTCATACCACGTTGAGATGTTGGAGAGGCCTGACCTTTGGTGAGGCCGTACACCATGTTATCGTGAACAATCACGGTAATATCAATGTTTCTGCGAATGGCGTGAAGAAAGTGATTGCCCCCTTCACCATACATATCCCCGTCACCAGATTCGACCACAACAACAAGGTTTCTGTTGGCAAGTTTGATACCTTGTGCTGCTGGAAGTGATCGACCATGCAACCCATTGAACATGTTTGCTTTTATATATTGTGGTGCTTTGGCCGCCTGCCCGATTCCGGAAACCATCACAAGGTTTTTTCGATCAATCCCCAGTTCATGCAATGCAAACTTCACTGCACTGAGAAGCATGTGATTGCCGCACCCTGGACACCAGGCAACGTCAATGCCATCAGGCATATCAAAAGGGGTCACTGTTTTATTCATGATCTGAGTGATGTAATGCATCAACAACGTCCTCCACACTAAAGGGTTCCCCGGTCGCTTTAAGGATTTTGCGCGATATACTTCTGCCGGTTTCAAATGAAAGGAGATCAGCAAACTGGCCGGTTGCGTTGTTTTCCATGACAAAAAGTCTTTTGTTTTCAAATAAGGAAATGATGACCGGGCTCAGGGGAAACACCTGGGAAAAATGAATGCCAGCGAATGCTTTATTTCCGATTACATCGAGTGCTTCCTCAAGAACACTTCGATTTGAACCCCAGGAAATGACCAGCGTTTCTGCCTGATCAAGACTGCCGATAACGGTTGGCACACGTGCTTTTTCACGAAGAGAGTGCATTCTTTTCAGGCGCTTTTCCACCATACGACGTCGAATGTCGAAACTTTCAGTAATGAGGCCATTTTCATCATGCTCATCGGAATCCACGCGTACCAGGCCCTCACCATATCCGGGAACGCCTCTTGGGCTTAAGCCATCATTAGTGAAAGCATACCGCTGGTAGGTTTCAGTGGTTTTTACAAAAAAAGTTTCCACAGTCCTCCGTTTCACCGATGAGGCGTCAATGGTAGATACTGATTCAAGCAGGTACTGATCAGTAAGAATAAAAACAGGAATCTGATACTGCTGAGCAAGATTGAATGCCTGCTGCGTAGTATCAATAATTTCTGCAAGAGTTCCCGGGGAGAAGATTGCCCTCGCAAAGTCGCCATGGCCTGCATGCAGAGCCAGATTGAGGTCGCCCTGCTCCGTACGTGTCGGCAAGCCGGTGGCAGGTCCCGGTCGCTGGCCTATATGGATAACAATTGGAGTTTCAATCATACCAGCAAGACTTACTCCTTCCTGCATAAGGTCAAAACCACCTCCTGAGGTAGTCACAATTGCTCTTGCCCCGGCAAAGGATGCTCCGAGCCCGGCGTTGATTGCAGCAATTTCATCTTCAGCCTGATCCACCACAATACCATACTCTTTTGTTCTATGAGCCAAAAAAGTGAGCAGGCCTGTTCCCGGTGACATCGGATAGGAGCTGATGAAATTACACCCGGCTGCGACAGTACCAATACCAAGCGCTGTGGTACCATCCATGAGCACTCTTTCTGGCCTACCATCCGGAAGGGATATCTGAAGAGATATATCTACAGTTGCGGCAGTATCTCGGCCAAAACTGTACCCGAGCTTTGCTGCAATAACATTTTTTGCGACAATTTCTTCACCTTTTGCGATAAACTTTCCTTGCAGATAAGCCGTAAAGAGTTCAAGAGGAATGCCAAACATACCAAGGACAACCCCTGCGGCAACTATATTTGAAAACCCGACGCTGCCAGCCTCCACTGCAAATTTGGTAAGAGGAGTATCAATGCAGTTATCACCCCATTGATCACCAAACTTTTCTTTTTCCGCAAATATCAGTGTCTTGCTGCTTATCCGGTCTTTCAAATGTTCAACAACAGTATGGGAGAGGGCAAAGAGCATATCGATGCGTCGCAAATAAGCATCTCTTTTTTTTTCCGTTATCCGGATTTCAGTTGAATTGCTTCCTCCTCGAATACGAGACATATACTCTGTACAAGAGAAAACGTTGTAGCCATACTTTTTCAATACGTTAAGGAGAGCAACCGTGATGGTTTGAACTCCCTGCCCTGCCTCTCCGCAGAACACCATTGATAGATCTTGATACATAAATGATTTTTTCTTGAACAGATATGGATGCCGGACGATGGCATGAATTATAAAACCGGCGATGCTTTACGGCGATATCATTTTCATAGGATTTACCCAGGAATCAAAGTCCGCAGACACAAGTCCCAACGCAATTGCTGCCTCGCGCAGTGTTTTGCCAGTCGTCTGGGCATGCTGCACAATTTCCGCAGCTTTATCATAGCCGATATGCGGGTTCAGTGCTGTTGCCATCATCAGCGAACGATCCAGATGCATTCTGATCCGCTCTTTATTCGGCTCAATACCTCTGACACAGTTATCAGCAAACGACAGGCATGCATCCCCTAATAATTCAGCGGACTGAAGAAAATTGGCTATCATGACCGGACCAAAAACATTCAGTTCAAGATGACCTTGCATACCTGAAACCGTTATTGACACATCATTTCCAAGCACCTGCGCGCAAACCATAGAAAGAGCTTCCGCCTGCGTAGGATTAACCTTGCCCGGCATAATCGAAGAACCCGGTTCATTTATGGGTAACAAAATCTCTCCGATTCCACAGCGAGGACCAGAAGCGAGCAGACGAATATCATTAGCTATTTTCATCAGACTTACTGCCAACTGTTTCAGAGCACCATGCGATTCCACCAAAGCATCATGCGCAGCAAGAGATTCAAACTTGTTGACAGCACTTACAAAAGGTTGTCCGGTCATTGATGCAATGGATGCTGCAACCTTTCCTGCAAAACATACCGGGGCGTTTAGTCCGGTCCCGACCGCTGTTCCACCCAATGCAAGTTCCGAAAGATGCGGTAACGTGTGATCGAGAGCGGCAAGCGCATGATCAAGTTGTGCTACATAACCTGAAAACTCCTGACCAAGCGTAAGCGGTGTTGCATCCATAAGGTGGGTACGTCCAAGTTTCAGAACATCCCGGAATGCAACAGAACGACCAGCAAACTCACTGCGAAGATGCTTTATACCGGGAATACTCTTCCGTACCAGCATCATGGACGCAGCTATATTCATGGCCGAGGAGAAAGCATCATTTGAAGATTGCGATCTGTTAACGTCATCATTGGGATGAAGCAACCGATCTCCTTCCCCTAAATGCATTCCTGAGAGAACATGCGCTCGATTGGCAATGACCTCGTTGATATTCATATTGGTCTGGGTACCAGATCCTGTCTGCCATATCACTAAAGGAAAATGCTCATAAAGCCCTCCGTCAATAATCTCATCGCATACATCCGCAATCAATTTCATCTTGTCATGACTCAAGACTCCAAGTTCACAATTAATTATAGCAGCAGCTTTTTTCACATACCCAAATGCCTTGATAACGCCTTGCGGCATCGAATGTGAAGCTCCAATCCTGAACTTCTCTATCGATCGCTGGGTCTGGGCTCCCCAATAACGATCCTCAGGAACTCTAACGTCCCCAAGAGTATCTTTTTCGAGTCTATACTTCATGCTTCTGAAGACAAATCAATGAGAAATATGGTTTAAAGCAAACGCATTTCAACAAGGCTGTCCGTTATACGAATCTTAGGAATATTTCTTCTTAAGTATATCTAGCCAGTAACTGTTCCCATTAGACGTTATAAGACTTTCCAAAATCATGCACTCGTAAAGCTCACAATCACTCGGTAAGGTTTCTCCATTGGATTCAATAGCCCGCTCAAGCACACTTCAGACAAATCGATCAGTAACTGCATTCTCTTCAAGGGCAACACCATACGGTGCATAAACGTCAATAATATCCTGTGGACTATCCCAGTTCGACCACTGAGACCCTCCGATTTCGTTCTCGACATCCAGTATGATCTTTTTCAAAGTAGCCATAGCCGCCACCCATTTTTTTCATATTCGGGGAATTTATTAAAACATATATAAATTAATACTATAGCATGTATTTTCTATGATTTATACATATAATTAATACAAAAACAGGGCCTTGATACTTTTTAAATGGGCTTTTTTAAAGCTTTTTGAGGATGTTTTGAACGACAATGTTTCACCGTTGTTTATTGTTGAATCACCATGCAACGCAGACAATTTATATTGACTTTTTTCAGTGCCTCAATTGTTTTGGCAACTCGTCCTTTTGCTGTGTTTGCAAGCAACGGCAAAAAGGTAACCATTGTGCAATTTTCTGATGACGGTAAAGAGCTCAAAAGCATAACGCTCTCCAAAGTGCATAAAGATGCTGAATGGCGAAAAACACTCTCTCCATTAGCTTACAAAGTTACCCGGGAAAAAGGTACCGAGAATGCATACTTGGTGCCGGGTTACGACAGACATGAGCCTGGGCTGTATCGTTGTGTTTGCTGCGACAATGCTCTCTTTGATGCCAGGACCAAATACGACTCACATACCGGCTGGCCAAGTTTCTGGAAACCGATTGCCCCAGAAAATGTCCATACAGTAACGGATAACGAGTTCGGCATGAGTCGTACTGAAGTGCAATGTTCCTTATGTGATGCGCATCTAGGTCATGTGTTTGACGATGGCCCACAACCTACAGGATTACGGTATTGCATGAACACCGTGGCGATGCGTTTCTTAAGAACGCCAAAAAAGAGCTGACACCTATGCTGATATTTTTTCTGGTATATCTCGGTGGCCTGCTGACTATTTTCAGCCCTTGCGTGTTGCCTGTATTACCATTTATTTTTGCCCGTTCAGATAAATCTTTCCTCCGCAATGGGCTCCCCATTTTGCTCGGCATGGCTGCAACCTTTACACTGTTGGCCAGTTTTGCAGCAGTAGGTGGTGCCTGGCTGGTACAGATCAATCAGTATGGCCGTTATGCTGCGATGTTGTTGTTGTTACTCTTGGGATTAGCGCTCATTTTTCCTGCCTTGTCGGACCGTCTGATGCGTCCATTTGTTACTTTGGGAGGGCGGATAGAACTACAAGCCGATAAGCAAAGCAGTCTCAAAGGTTCGTTGCTGCTGGGTGTGGCTGTCGGTTTTTTATGGGCACCCTGCGCAGGACCGATTCTTGGTTTGGTACTCGCTGGCGCTGCACTGAATGGTGCAAATCTTTATAGTGCCTTTTTGCTCCTGGTCTTTGCTGCCGGTGCAGCAACATCGCTTGCCCTCGCCCTTTTTGCAGGTGGAAAAATTTTAAAACTGATGAAGCGCGGTTTGGGAGCAGAGCAATGGATAAGAAGGGGATTGGGCATTACTGTAGTGGTCGGGGTGCTAGTTATAGCCCTCGGTTGGGACACACGCTTCTTGTCTCAGTTTTCTTTTTTAAGCACTGCCACTACTGAGCGTCAATTAGTCTCCAACCTAACAACAAAACCAGAAGCAAGCTTCGGGACTAAAACCTCATCAATGCCGCCACTCGAAGGTGCAACACTATGGCTGAACTCTCCATCACTGAAGAGCAAAATGCTGCGCGGCAAAGTAGTGCTGGTGGATTTCTGGACTTACTCGTGTATTAACTGCTTACGCACCCTGCCTTATCTGAAAGCATGGAATGAAAAATATCGAGATCAGGGCTTGGTCATTATCGGCGTTCATACCCCGGAATTTGCTTTTGAAAAAGAACAACACAACGTTAAACAAGCTATTCATGATCTTGGCATTACGTATCCCGTGGCAATGGATAACCAATACACTATCTGGAATGCTTTCAAAAACGACGCATGGCCAGCGCATTACCTGATAGACGCCGAAGGCACGATTCGCCAAAAACACCTTGGTGAAGGTGAGTATCAGGAAACTGAGCAAATGATACAACTCCTGCTCAAAGAAGCCCATCATGGCGAGCAGTTGAAGAGCGAGGGTTTTGTGCACGTAGCTGGTACAGGAACAACAGCAGCTGCAACTGATATGGAACGCTCACCGGAAACCTACCTTGGTTACGGTCGTCAACAGAATTTTGCATCTCCAGAAGCAATCAAACAGGATATTGCCGCACAGTACAGTTCACCAAGTTCGCTCAAACCGGACCAATGGTCATTGAGCGGCAAATGGATAATATCCACAGAAGAAGTTGTATTGCATACAGCTGGCGGAGCAATCAATTTTCGTTTTCAAGGACGCGATCTTCATCTTGTACTGGGTTCAGAGAACCATAAACCGGTCCGCTTCAAAGTCACCGTGGATGGAATTCCGCCTGGTGCTGATCACGGAACAGATATCGATTCCCGCGGCAATGGCCTGATCCGTGAGCATCGACTCTACCAGCTCATCCGACAAAGAGGAAAAAATGCCACTCATACTTTTAGTATTACATTTTTAGACGACGGTGCTGAGGCATTTGCCTTCACTTTCGGTTAATCAAAAGGAGAGTCATCATGCTCCACAAGAGGCTTATCAGCAGTTATATTTTTATCATCGCCGTCTGCTTGATGCTCGGCATGAGTACGTTAGCAAATGCTTCCGCATCTTCGACCGAACAAACAGCAGTTTTTGCCGGAGGCTGTTTCTGGGGTGTTGATGCAGTCTTTAAGCATGTCAAAGGTGTTTCAGATGTGCAATCAGGATATACAGGCGGTAAAGCTGCCACTGCGCATTACGAACAAGTAAGTACTGGCAATACCGGACATGCCGAATCAGTAAGGGTTCGTTTCAACCCGAATCAGATTACCTACCAGCAATTGCTGCAAGTATTTTTTACCGTAGCGCATGACCCGACCGAGCTGAACCGGCAAGGCCCTGATGAAGGAAACCAATACCGCTCAGTGGTTTTTTATACCACTGTTGAGCAAGAGAAAATTGCACAAAGCTCTATCAAGGCTCTCACCGCATCACACAAATTTGCTTCTCCTATTGTGACACAAATCGTGCCGCTGCAACAATTTTACCCTGCAGAGAAGTATCACCAGAATTATTGCGCCATTCATCCTGATGATTCCTATATCATCATCAACGATATGCCAAAACTGAAACGGCTACGTAACCAATTTCCCGCATTGTATCAATGAATTTTTCCTGGGAGCCACCCAAGACTAAAAAAGTTGAGGGATAAACTTTTTCAGCCTCGTAGACACGAACAATAATGCAATTCAACACGGCAATACGGTAGTTTCAACCAGCTTTATTTTGTTATTGAACACACAAATTTCATTGGAGAGAGAAAAATGAACGAACTGAAAAACAAAACCTACATACCCTGCTCGGAAGGGCTGGTACCTATACCTCCAGGCGAGATAAAAAAGTTATTAGCAGATATTCCGGAATGGGAAGTAACAACAGATGATGGGATAAGCAGATTACAGCGCACCTTTACGTTTAAGGATTTCAAGAGTGCAATCGCTTTCACAAACCAGGTGGGTGACTTGGCTGAACTCGAACAGCATCATCCAAAACTAGTTACTGAATGGGGAAAAGTAACAGTAATCTGGTGGACACACACTGTAAAAGGAGTGCATATGAAGGATTTCATTATGGCAGGAAAAACCAATGCACTGCAAGGGGATATTTCATAAAATCCACAACCACTAAGGAAGCAGTGTGCACTGCCAGACACTCTTTCAGTGTTGTTAAATGCTTCGTCCCTGAATAACACGAATCACGATTACCACGATTGCGATAACCAGAAGGCCATGAATAAGCCCACCCATTGTGTAAGAAGTAGCCAAACCTAAAATCCAGAGGACAATCAGGATTACTGCGATAGTTTCAAGCATTTCTCTCTCCTTTTGATTATGAATACAGGGATCAAAATTACATTGACCAACGTCTAATCAATCCTTCCTATCATATACCAAAATTATATATTAATAATTTACAAAAGTGCAATTATTTTGAAAAAAAGCACTTTATAACGTTACGAATTGATTTTTTATATATAATATAAATGTAGGCCTTATAAAGCTTCGGCTACTTAAAGGCCGATAACGAACAGAGAGTGGAGGCATTCCACAAAGCCAATGCATCAATAAAACTTCAAGGAGAGCATGATGAACGGAAACCCTAAAATTATTGAAAGCCTCAACGCCTTGCTTGCGGGTGAGCTGACAGCTATTAACCAATACATTGTGCATTCTGAAATGTGCAGCAATTGGGGATACGAAAAACTGCACAAAGCCGATGAAAAGCGTGCCATCGACGAAATGAAACATGCTGAAAAGCTTATTACGAGGATTCTCTTTCTCGAAGGAATTCCAGTCGTCAGCCATCTTGAAAAAATTTCCATCGGTTCAGAGGTCGCTGCACAGCACAAAAACGACATGAATTCAGAAATCGAAACTATAGCCATGTACAATAAAGGGATAAAGCTTGCAGCAGAGGTCGGTGATAGCGGTACCCGTGAACTGTTGGAATCAATTCTCAAAGATGAAGAGGGGCACCTTGATTGGCTTGAGGCGCAGCTTAACCAGATCAGCCAAATGGGTATCCAGAACTATCTCGCTGATCAACTCGGATAACCAATGACCGATATGAAAAAAGTACTGCTTACTGGTGCATCATGATATTCAGGCCGATTTCTCAATGAAAGTTAAGAGTGCCGCTAGGGGCTTCCCTGTCGTATGCGTGGGAGGTTCGGCTGGTGGTCTTGATGCATACATCCGGCTGCTGCAGAATCTGCCGGCTAACTTGGGGGTCGCCATTGTCATCGTCAATCACCTCAGAACCGTGGCGACCATGTTGCACGAGATCCTCCCGAACTACACAACAATGCCAGTTGAGTTGATCACCGACGAGCTGGTCATTGAGCCCAACCACGTGTTCATCATCCCGGAAAAGCGTGACCTGCATGTTCTTAATGGCGAATTCCGCCTTGAGCCGATCTCCAAGCCCCGGGGATGGCCAGACGTGATCACGGTTTTCCTGCGTTCACTCACCACCAACTGGGACGGGAAGCTCATTGCCGTCATCGTCTCCGGCTATGACGGCGACGGTGCGGCTGCACTGTGCGGCATCAAGGAAGTTGGCGGCATCACCATCGCCCAGAAGCTCGACACGGCAACACAGCCCGACATGCCCGAGAGCGCAATAGAGACCGGCTGCATCGACTTCATCCTCGCACCTGAGAGTATCGCTAAGGAAATCGCCAGAATCGCGCGCTCAATATAGGGCACCTCTATTTATTCAGATGTGAAGCTCTGTAGGTTGGGGTGATTCCTGAACCCCAACCTGCACAGTAAGGGTAAGAATCCAGTTAAAAACAAAAACCCCGGCGATAGTCCCGGGGTTTTCTTATAACTGCTTATCGCTCAACTCTTCATGGTGGCTGAAAAGAGTAAGCTTTTCGGTACGCTGTCAATGGAAATAATAGCGCACACCAAGAGCGGCATTCAAATTGAGATTAATAGAGGGTTTCACATCAAGCACAGGAGCAATTTCAGCAAAAATATCTATAGGAGCTTCAGCGACCAGATAGGTAACTCCCACAGGAACTCGAACGCCTATATGAGATTCGTTATTGATATTTTTAACCCGTCCACCAATACCGTAGTACCATGGAAGAGAGCCCTTTGTATCCGAAGTTAAAGAGGTACCGTGAATGAGGTAGTCTGCATGAAACTGAAACGGACTATGGTCTGCAAGCGACCAGGCACAAGCCGCATCAAATGCAGTGGACTTATCAATCCAGTATTTTACACTCACACCGGTTGGCTCACCGACAATGGCACCAACGCCAAAACCATCCCGACCATAAGCTTCAGGTATGACGCATGTGACAAACAATGAGGCTGCAGCAATAAGAGTTGCGAGTCGGGTCAGAAAATTCTTTTTGATCATATTTTCATCCTGTAGTTATCGGTTATTGAACTGAGTAGAGACGCCGGTATGTAACGAAATAATATAGTTGATAGTAATCAAGAAAGCCTTAAGTGTCCTTTAAAGAAAGCTTAAATTTTTCCTAAAAAATGCAAGCTCAAATAAAAAAGCCACTCCCCTTTTCACCGCTCACTCCATTTTTTCATCCAACACGATAGCGCCGCAAATTTTCAGATTTCAAAGTGCAGGCTTTTCACAAAAGATGCATCATGCTCATTTCCATATCTTAAGCAAAAGACGAAATATCGCATTATATATAAATACATTAGCTGATTCTTTCATTTTTTGTATTGACCTTCAATAGTTTGTTTTGCTGCATTTTTTTGAAAAATTTAAGATTTCATAAAGACCCCTTTAAGAAAGTGTTGCGTAAAATGATCCCTGTAGAGAGTGACTTGTCTGATGTACAGAACAAGTTTTTTTTGACACTAAACGTAAGGAGCTGAACATGATTAAAACTACCCCCAGGTTTATCAAAACCGCTGCGTTAATGGCTGGCTTCGGGTTCATCGCCACGAATGCATTTTGCAATGGAACCATCACAGGCACAATTGATACAAACATGCCGAGGTACAAAGGAGATGCTGTCGTCTATCTTGTAGGGGTCAAAGGACCTGCTGTGCACGAGCATAAAACTATTGAACAGCAGGGTCTTACTTTTACGCCTAAAGTGACAACTATACCGGTTGGGTCTACCATTGTATTTACAAACAACGACAAGCTCAACGCAAGCGTTACTTCATTCAGCCCTGCCAAAAAATTCAACGTGGACAAATTGGATTCAGGTACTTCCAGGAAGCTTACCTTTGAAAAGTCCGGTGTTGTTCAGTTGCTCAGCAAGCCCCACGCTGAGATGACTGGCTGGGTTATCGTTACCAAAAATCAGTATGCAGCTGTAACTGAACATGACGGCAAGTTTACCATCCCGAATGTTCCTGCCGGCACATACGAAATCAGTGCATGGAGTGAAAAACTCAAACCACAGGGCAAAACAACTGTTACCGTAGCTGAGGGAAAAACGGCTCCGGTAGTTCTCAAAATGGCGATATAACCCCCTCACTTTACTCACAACATATTGCCCTGTCAAGAGATAAATTTTCTCTCTCTTGACAGGGCAATACCCATACAACTCGACTTTTTGAGGCCAATCTGTATAGTGATTACTGAAAAAAATTAGACTATAACGAATTAATATATACATTATATATGTACTTGAATAAGAATGCGGACTCTGATATGCGGTAGTGTTTCATTGATAACAGATGAGAGTTCACACAAAAGATTCCGCAACCATTTGAAATGTTGACCTTTAATAAACGTAAACAATAACAGCTATGTCAAACGTATCAATTCAGGAGAATCAAGGAGTTATAGGCACGCTCACTGAAGTCATTGGTAAAGTGGCCTTTTTCCCGATTGAAGTGGTTAAATTTGGAGCAGGCTTGGCACTGAACCTCATTGCTTTTGTCGGAACAACCTCGATCAACCTTGCCGACAACGTGTTAAAGGGTGTCAGCTCGGTATTGGAGGGTGTCCAGACCGTTATTACCCCGAAAAAGTAAGCTCTCCGTTTTTAAAAAAAGCACTTTATACCAGTGGTATAAAGTGCTTTTTTTTCTGCCTTTGTAAGGAATATTGGCCCGACAGCAAATTTCACTATTAACAACTATCGGTTTGTATGAAAAATGGATAATGGTCATAAAGAGTTTTTAGCAGCTACGCATCTTAAGTTCTCAAAATTCAAGGAGCTTAGCGAACAATCAGGGCCTGACTTTGCCTGGGAAAAAATGCTGGAAGGTTTTCCTGAGCAGCAGCAGCATCGAATGACCCCGTTCATTGCAAATGCGACCTTGGCAGAGGGATTTACCAAAGCCATTCCTTTTTTTAAGAGTGCTGGCATGGTGATGGAGGTCGTGGATATTTCAAACAATAACATGGATGCCGCGCTGGAAATACAGAAGTTTTGCCCCTACCTGGAAATCTGCAAAGAACATGGTTTTGACACTCCATGCCATGTTATCTGTGAAATGGACGTTGAGGCTACCCATAGGGCTTTTCCGGAAATGAAAGGTGAAATCTTAAGTCGCCAGGCTTTTGGAAGTTGCGTCTGCCTGTTTAAATATGAGCGGGCTGCTGCTAAGCGCTAGAATTTTTATTTCGTACAGAGGGGTGACTCTACTCTTTTTTCAAAGAGAGGGTCAATCTGTTTTTATTGTTCAGGCGCTGGTAATCAATGCTCTCCGTCACCTCCTGGATAAGGGTCAATTGCAACCCGTCCGGCAGCAAAATACTCTCAAGCACATTTTTAGCCTCCCCTGTGCTTTCAAAGACAACTTCCAGACTCTCCTTTTTTTCTGAATAGGCCAGATTGATATCGAGGAGCACCGTGGAAAGGATTGGATTGAACAGCTGAAGCATAACTTGAACAAGCGAAATCAAATTCTGTCTCTGCTTCACCGGCAGAATCTGTTTTTCACAGAATGCTTCCATTTCAGCATTCAGGGCATACAAATCATAATCGGGAGATGCGATATGATAGGTAAAGCTTCGTATCCTGTTTATGAATGTTCTGGTTTTTTCCTTTTGCGGATTATCAAAAATCTGCTCAGGCGTTCCTTCTTCGTAAATAACTCCCTCATCCATAAAGAGTACCCGATTTGAAACATCCCGTGCAAAATCCATTTCATGGGTAACAATCAAGAGGGTCATTCCCTCTTTGGCAAGGCGGCGGATAACGGAGAGAACCTCACTGACCATTGTGGGATCAAGAGCCGAGGTAGGTTCATCAACAAGAATAATTTTCGGGTCCATAGCCATGCAGCGGGCAATGGCAACCCGCTGTTTCTGCCCGCCGGACAGTTCATCGGGATAGCTATCGGCCTTCTCGGCAAGACCAACCAGTTTAAGAAGCTCCATAGCTTTGTGCTCGGTGTCCTGCTTATTCATCTCCAGAAGTTTAATCGGCCCAAGCGTTAAATTATCCATCACCGAAAGATGAGAAAACAGATTGAACGATTGAAAAACCATATTCATCTTCTGCCGAATTTTCGGAACATCGGCTTTGGGATTCAGGATGTCAACGCCATCAATACAAACTGAACCTCCAGTCGGGCGATCGAGCAGGTTGATACAACGCAGAAGAGTGCTTTTACCGGTTCCGGATGGACCGATAATTGAGATAACTTCTCCTGCCTTTATTTCAACGCTGATGTCTTTCAGTACTTCCAGATTCCCGAAACTCTTCGAAAGATGCTCTATCTTGATCATGCGTTTGCAATATGTTTTCTTTTGAGTTTCGGGTTAGCCAGGCGCTCTGCATACTCCATTAACAACATAAGCGACCATGAAATCAGGTAATAAAACACGGCAACCATAATGAGGGGAAAGAATGCATCAAAGGTACGGCTGCGAATGATGTCACTCGCTTTGGTCAAATCCTGCACTGCGATGTAGCCGACAATGGAGGTCATTTTAACCAGAGAAATAAATTCACCCTTATAGACCGGTAATATTCGCTGGACTGTTTGAGGCAAAACAATAAACAGAAATGTGTTAACCTTGGTAAAGCCCATTGCAATCCCCGCTTCAGACTGCCCTTTGTCTATGCTTTCTATGCCTGAACGGTATATTTCGGCCACATAAGCAGCAAAATTCATCCCGAAAGCAATAACAGAAACAATAACAGGATCGATATTTACCGAAGCAAAAACGACATAGAATATCAGCATTAAAAAAACCAGGACAGGAGTTCCCCGTAAAATCGAGATATAGGTCTTTGCCAGTACATTGAGTATCGCGTTTTTAGACATTCTCATGAAACAGACAATCGCCCCAAGGAGGGTGCCAAGAAAAGTGGAGAGTACCGAGATAATCACCGTAGTCTTAAGGCCTTCTAAAATAAGCAGATAGCGATTTTCCTGAACGAGATTATTCTGAAAGCTGTTCGCTATCCCTTCAAAATTTCCACTTTTGCTGCACCCTGCAAAAGCAGTTACAAGCAATAAAGCTGACAACGCGAACAGCGCCATCTTTTTCATCTTCACGATCATAGAAAAACTTTTTAGTCATTGATGACGGCAGCAATACCGCCAACATAATAAGGATCGGAAAAAAGGACTTTTTTTGCACGCTCATCGGTAATAGTGATACATGCAGCTATCATATCAACCTTGCCGGAAATCAGGGCAGGAATCATTGCTCCAAACTCCATATTGACGACCTCAAGTTTCATATCAAGCTTTTTAGCAATATATCGGGCAAGTTCAATATCAAACCCCACTATGCCACCTGAAGCATCGACAAAAGAAAATGGTTCTGTTACACTTGATGTACCAAGTCTCAAAACGCCTTTCGTGCCGGTTAATGGAATAGCCGGCATCGGGGCAGGGTTTCCGGTTTTTGGAAACCAGCGCCGCATCATTTCATCATAACCCCCATTTTTTTTAAGCTCGCTTACAACAAGGTCAATATTTCTTTTCAGCTCACGATTATTTGGCTGCACAGCAAACCCGTAATTATCAGTTGTGATCATCTCTGGAAGCACCAGGAGACCACTGTTTTTTGCAGCAATATTCTTCAGAATCGGTTCATCATATGCCGCCGCATCGGCCTTGCCTGATTTAACCGCCAATGCCGCATCCATGACACTGTTGAAGTATTTGAACTTTGCATTGGGTAATTTTGAGAGTACCAGCTTGTCGGCAACGGTTCCGGTGGGAACAGCAATCTCTTTGCCATCAAGTTGTTGAAGCTTTGTAATTTTTTCTCTTTTGCTGCAGCCCGACAGCATAAAAAATGAAGAAACAACAAATACCAGTAAAAGCCTGAAAAATGAACCTGTCATGAAAGTTCTTATTATTGGTTAAACAGAAATTCCGTGGGAAAATATAAGCAAACGGCTCGTACCCTTTTCATACCGGCATCATAAATCGGCATGGCTCCAAAGAGCAATGAGTATGAGTTTGAGAGGAATTGTGCCTTTTTTTTTAATCGGCCTGGCAGACGGCATCCATGCATGAGCCTATAGTTACAGCTTCAGAAGATGTTGAACTGAAAACAAATACCCCCCTACTGCTCTTTTTCAAGGCAGCTTTTGTAATGTAACTATATTTCAGATTATCTTTTATCCCTCATCTCAGCCCACTGCCTACTGCCCTCAGGTAATCAGGCAGTTCAAAGTCCCGGCCAATCTTCCAGTTTAGGGGCTGAGTTCTTTTCTGTCAATAAATCAGGAGGAAGTGCAGGGAAAAAAGTTACACCGGTTTCTTTGGTAATATCCGATATCGGCACAGCGTATTTTGGTAAATCACTTGCCGAAACAGCTGCATTAGGGATCTTAAAACCGATAAACTTCCTCGATTTCCTGTCCAGGATCACCTTCCACATTGCCATTGGAACGCCAATACTATCCTTTCCGATTTTTCTATATGAAGGGCCATAGACTGTACCGGTAACAACGTAAAGGTCTTTTCCTTTCCTCACCCAGTTCCGCACAACTGTCTCAAGTTTTTTCCACATCCCTCGATTGAGATTTGGATTTTGCGGAACCATATTGCTCAGCAAAAAACACTCTGACATAATTTTTGCTGATTGCGTATTATCGTCAGCAGGATCAAGATGACCTCTGTCATAGGTCTTATCGTAGTCGCTCAAATTAGCACGCACTGCATCGGGCAATTCAAGATCAGCCCGAAAATCATCCTTTCGCTTTGCCGGGCCGCTTATTGCGTTTTTGGTGAGGTGCTCACAAACATATTCAGCGGTTTTCGTCCTGTAGAGGTAATGCACTGCATACGTCGTTCTGAGCAGGTACTGGTCATTATTGGTTACCGAACTGACAGGCGCACCCCAGCAAACGAGTTGCGAACCATTATCATCTATCGGGTTCGCATAAGCAAAAATGGTGTAAAACGCCTGTAAAGAGAGGATAAGGCACAGCGACATGGCTGCAGTGCTCAATTTTGCAGTAATTTTTTTCATGAGTCTCTTCCTCTTCTGAATGTTCATGAGATATCTTCAGAAACCAGATCGCCATCCATCAAAAACTGCACAAAATCAGTATAGCACCAACTATCAATCAGCCCTTAATTGATAACGAAATGAAGCTTTGTGGAACAACGAAATGGCAGACTTGCCTTAATCCTATGCAACGCCGGCTTTCAGGCTGTCACTGACGGCATGTTTGAACTCCTTTGAAATCTTGAATGCTGGCACGTTTTTAGCTCCAACGGTCACTTTTTCTCCAGTTCTCGGATTTCGTGCATCGCGCAAATTCTTGTGCCTGATATTGAACGAACCGAACCCTCTGATCTCAATTCGCTTCCCGGCTTTAAGCGAATCAATAACACTTTCAAAAAAAGCATCCACTACTGATTCTGTTTCGTATTTCGTCAAGCCTGTTTTTCCGGAAATAGAATTCACCAGATCAGCTTTTGTTGTTGTTGTTGTGCCCATGGTGATATATGGTTAGCAGTTATAAGTAAATGATGTTTTTGCAATACATATAACTGTTAAACGTTTTAATACAGTAAGAGTTCCCAAGAGAGGAGTAAAGTTGGCAGTGAGCAAATAGGCAGTCGGCAGGACTCAGAACCGATTTCCTCAGCACTCAGCACTCAGCACTGCCAACTGCCAACTGCCCACTGCCCACTTCTTCCCTCAGCTCTCATCAGGATTGAGTATATCATGAACAGTTCTCATCAGCGATTTGAAAGAGAATGGTTTCTGGATAAAATGAATGCTGACATATTCCTCGTTATCGGGTGAAAAAACATCGGTAGTGTACCCTGACATAAAGAGTGTTTTAAGGCTCGGAATAGTAGATTGAAGCTTTTTGGCAAGGTCAGATCCATTCATCTCCGGCATGACAACGTCAGTCAATAACAGATCAATACAACCATTGTGTTTGCTGGCAAGTTCAATGGCATCATTGGGCTTGCTTGCTGAAAGAACCATATATCCATGGTGTTCGAGCATTCGCTGGCTGAGATGAAGAATTTCGGGCTCATCTTCAACAATCAGAATTGTTTCCTTGCCGGGTTTGAGCGGAGGTTCCGGCCGATCACTTTCATCAGGATCACCATACCCTCTGTGACGAGGAAGATAGATTGTGAATGTTGTCCCCTTGTTCAACTCACTCTGGTATTCGATATAGCCGTTATTCTGTTTAACAATACCATAAACCGTTGAAAGCCCTAACCCGGAGCCCTTCTCCTTTGTCTTGGTTGTAAAAAAGGGTTCGAAAATATGTAAGAGATGCTCTTTTTCAATACCACAACCATTATCGGTGACAGAGAGTGATACATACTCCCCAGGTATTTTACAGGGGGAATCGGTGAAACTATTTTTTTTATAAACAGTTATTGTCCCGGTTTCGATGGTAATTTGTCCGATGCCACCTATGGCATCCCGGGCATTGACACAAAGGTTGATCAGCATCTGGTCAACCTGGGATGGATCAACTTTTACCTGAGAACTATGACTGTCAGGCATCCAGACAACGGTAATATTTTCGCCAATCATTCGTCTGATCATCGAAAGCGACCGTTCAATCAAATTGTTAAGATCGAGAACTATCGGCATTACCGGCTCCTTTCGGGCAAAAGCAAGTAACTGCCTGGTAAGATTGGCAGAGCGTTCGGTTGCATTGAGGATACCCTTGAGGTTCTCCAGCATAGGCTCTTCAGGAGAGTGGCGCTCCATTGCTATTTCTACATTGCCGATAATCACTCCCAGCATATTGTTGAAGTCATGGGCAATACCTCCGGCAAGTTGACCTATCAGCTCCATTTTTTGAGATTGCATCAAAGCTTCGCGAGTGCCCTGTTCCGATAACTCTGAACGTTTACGGGCTACTATATCCCAAGCTATATCTGTAAGGGATTCTATCAATTTGACTTCATCTTCATCATATGTACCCGGCTTGTTTCCTACCCCGACAATTGCCACTACTTTGTTTGACCTGATAACAGGAACTACCAGAGAGCATTGAAACTCACAATCACCGTCTGAAAACTTCAGCTTTCCATGATCGTTATAGATAAGCGATCTCTGTTCCCTTAACGCTTCACTGTAGATATCTACATCTATAATGGGGGCGACAATGCCGTTTGCTTTCACCCTGCACAGTTCTTTCTGGGCGTTGGCTGACCATGTCTGCATTGAAACTGTAGTCTGGTCATCCGAGAAAAGAAGGAAAAAACTGATCCTGCTTTCTGTCATCCGTTCGGCTTCTTTGAGGGTAATTTTCAGCATTTTTTCAACAGAATTGGTCTCCGCAATCTCAAGCAGGTTGAGCCGGAAAGCAACAAGTGATTCATAGCGCTTACGCTCAGTAATATCATGAATAATCGAATAGAGAAAGTCTTTCCCCTCAATCTCTATTACATTGCTGAACACCTCAACATCACGCAAAGAACCGTCTGCCCTGTTGTGGCGAAATGAAAACCTGTTTTGCTCGGCCGACCTGATTTTTTCAAAAGTGCTTTTTATGATATCAGGTGAGATGGAGTTTATCTGCTGAATGCGCATCTGCGTGAGCTCTTCAACAGACCATCCATAAAAATCAGCCGCAGCGTGATTGGCATCAATAATATTGCCTGTTTCTGGATCAAGAACGATCTTGATCGCAGCATTGTGTTCAAAGAGTTTTCTGAAACGTTTTTCACTTTTATACAATGCCAGTTCAGCCTGCTTTCGTTCGGTAATATCCAAACCCATACCGATAAGAAAAGGCTTGCCATCAAATATTATTCTTCTGCATGTGATCAGTCGCCAGCAGATTTTTGGCCCCCCGTGAACAAGTACTCTAACTTCAATAATCTCCGAAGCTCCGGTGAGCAGTATATTTTGTATTGTTCGATGTATAAGCGGACGATCATCAGGATGAAAAAACTCTTTGACATCAGCACCGGCCATTTCACTTTCCGTTCTCCCTGTTATTTCATCGCGAAGAAATGCGTTCCACCTTACAAGTCGTCCGTTAGCATCAAGCATATAAAAAGAGCCATTTACAGAATCAATAACGCTTTTACTGAAAAGCTGCTCCTGTTCATGGGTCAACTGCAGGTTGTCGAGTTGCTGCCAGTTTTTTTGTTCGCTCAGACTGTACGTCATAAAATTTTCTTATAGGTGCTGGAATATTCAACGCTTACAGAAGCGTCTACAGGGATTCATCCGACTCAATCGTTGATTGATCATGAGTTTCTGAAAAACATAATGTACACACTGATGGGAACAAATTTAAAACATCACAGGTAGAAGCTTTCATAAAGGTTTAAAAGCAATTGATTACTCAGTTAAATTGCTGCCCAAAAAACTCTGCCAGCTTTGATTTTTCACTCATATTGTGGACATTGGTTTTATATGCTGACATTTGTTGATGATACTCACGAAACCGATAATTTTATACTGCCATGTATTTTGATCCAATGTATTTTGTTTTTGCTATGCCCCCTATGCTTCTTGGCTTATGGGCACAGTTCAAGGTTAAATCCTCTTTTAAAAAATATTCACAGGTACGTACCCAGAGCGGTATTACCGGAGCAGAGGCGGCAAGGCGCATTCTTCAGCGGGGAGGACTCGGGAATGTAACAATTGAAACCGCCCAGGGTATGCTCTCCGACCACTATGATCCGCGAAGCAAAGCGCTGCGATTGAGTGAAGAGGTGTTCAACCTGCCCAGTATTGCCTCAGTTGGCGTTGCTGCTCATGAAGCCGGACACGCCCTTCAGGACAAGTCAGGCTATATGCCCCTGCAACTTCGTTCTTTTATGGTCCCTGCTGTTTCTATCGGCAGCAATCTCGGCCCGATTATCTTTATGGCAGGCATCTTTCTTGCGGGAACGCTTGGAACAACCCTTGCATGGGCAGGCATCATGCTTTTTGGAGCAACGGCACTGTTTGCTCTCGTAACACTGCCTGTTGAATTCGATGCCAGCCGCCGGGCAAAAGAACTTCTTGTTTCACAAGGCATTGTTTCGAGTGCCGAAATGAAAGGGGTCAATGCCGTGCTCGACGCTGCTGCGCTCACCTATGTTGCTGCTGCTGCCCAGGCCATTACACAGTTGCTCTACTTCCTCACGGTCATGAACCGTCGAAACTCTTAACAAGCTGGTCAATCCCATTGCATCTTTGAAAAACAGTTTCAGAAAAAAACCGCTTGCACTTCTGCTCGAGGAGATGAAAAGCGAGCATAGACTTAACAGGGTTCTCGGGCCGGTTGCGCTGACAAGTTTAGGCATAGGAGCCATTATTGGAACGGGAATTTTTGTGCTCATCGGGGTAGCCGCTCATGACAAGGCAGGCCCTGCCGTAAGCCTTTCGTTTGCTCTTGCCGGTCTGGCCTGTGTTTTTGCAGCTCTCTGCTATGCGGAGTTTGCCTCAATGGTCCCTGTCGCCGGGTCAGCCTATACCTATGCCTATGCGACCCTCGGAGAACTCTTTGCCTGGATTATAGGATGGGATCTGATTCTGGAATATGGAGTGGCTTCGGCCACGGTAGCGCATGGATGGTCGCACTACTTTCAGGATTTCATAGGAATATTCGGTCTGGGAGTTCCCCAACTCCTTTCAAAAGCCCCACTCGACTTCGATCCGAATTCCGGCGTCATGAGCTTTACCGGCGCCTGGTTTGATCTGCCTGCCGTACTGATTACTTTTGCAGTTACCGTCATTCTGGTGAAGGGAATCAAGGAGAGCGCACGCTTTAATGCAGGAATGGTCATTGTCAAAGTTGCAATTGTTCTCCTGGTCATCGTACTCGGTGCACTGTATGTGAACCCTGCAAACTGGAAGCCCTTTGCTCCATTCGGTTATTCCGGACTCAGCATCTTCGGTCGTACCATTCTCGGCGAAGCGAGTCCTGAAGGTGCTCCTGTGGGAGTGCTTGCCGGTGCTGCCATGATATTTTTCGCCTATATCGGCTTTGACTCCATTTCAACCCATGCCGAGGAGGCCAAAAACCCACAGAGAGATATCCCTATTGCCCTGATAAGCTCGCTTGTGATCTGCACAGTGCTTTATATTGCTGTAGCGATGGTTATCACAGGAATGGTACCCTACAATCAAATCAATATTGATGCTCCTGTTTCTAATGCCTTCAAGCAGGTCGGTATTGGCTGGGCACAATTCCTCATCTCCCTTGGAGCGATAACCGGCATCACCTCTGTATTGCTTGTGATGATGCTCAGTCAACCGAGAATTTTTCTTGCCATGGCCCGCGATGGATTGTTGCCGAAATCTTTTTTTGGAGCTATTCATCCAACATTCCGAACTCCCTGGAAATCAACCATTCTGACCGGTTTTTTTGTAGCAGTGCTTGGCGCGTTGCTTCCCCTCAGGTTACTGGCGGAACTGGTAAATATCGGCACTCTCTTCGCTTTTGTCATTGTTTGCAGCGCAGTTCTCATTATGAGAAAAAAACATCCTGAAGCCGACCGGCCCTTCAGGGCGCCGTTTGTTCCCTTTGTCCCTCTTGCCGGAATTTTCACCTGTGTCATTCTCATGCTCTCCCTGCCTGCCGAAAACTGGATAAGGCTTGTCGGCTGGCTCCTTATAGGGTTTGTCATCTACTTTTTCTATGGCCGCAAGCACAGTGTATTGAACCAGAACAAAGCATCATTGCAAAATGGACAATAAAGTATTTCTCATTACAGGTGCCTCTACCGGAATCGGTGAAGCAACTGCAAGGCGAGCCATAGAAGCGGGCTTCAATGTTGTGCTTGCCGCACGCTCTAGCCAGAAGCTTGAATGCCTGCGGGATGAACTTGGCCACAAGAGGGCACTTGCCATCACCTGCGATGTTGCAAACTGGCAATCACAACAGGCGATGGTTGAAAAAGCTAAAGCCCACTTCGGTAGAATTGATGTTGTTTTTGCAAATGCCGGTTTTTCAAAAGGCTCAACATTTTATGGTGGTGATGACAAGCCTGATGAGTGGCAGCAGATGGTTATGGTCAATGTCTATGGCGCTGCTGCAACAGCTCGGCTGACGCTTCCTGAGCTGGTAAAAAACAGGGGTCATCTTCTTATTACCGGTTCTGTGGTAGGACGAGTTACCTCCATACGTAACCTTTACTCGGCAACCAAGTGGGCCGTTACTGGTATGGCTCAGGCTATCCGTAATGAGATGGTGGGAACTGGAGTTCGCGTTACCCTCGTTGAACCGGGAATCGTTGACACGCCCTTCTGGGATAATCTACAGAAACCCGACTCCGCCAAAGAGTTACAGGCTGACGATATTGCCCGCGCTGTCATGTTCGCTGTAAGCCAGCCTCCGCACGTCGACGTAAACGACATCCTCATCCGGCCAACAGGCCAGCTCCACTAAGCGCCCCTCTATCTATCCAAATGGAATGCATCAAGAAAATTGATTATCAAAACGTCCCTCCGCACTCAGCCCTCAGCACTATCTTTCTTCACTGCCAACTGCCAACTTCTTCCCTCAGTGCGTTAATTTTTATCTATTCCAAATGAGAATATTCTTGATAAACGTTTTATTTTCTGCCATTTTCGAGAGGTTTTTTATTGGAATCAGGAGAATGAACAAGTTTAAACAAAGAAGGATAACAATGTCAGAATTGATTTTGGTTGCAAAAGTTGTAGCAAAAAAAGAGTCAGTTGAACTGGTCAAGAGTGAATTACTCAAACTTGTTGCTTGTGCGCGAGAGGATGAGGGGTGCAAAACGTACTTATGTCACGAGGATATCAACGACGCGGCAGTTTTTATATTTTATGAAGTATGGGAGAGCCAGGCATTGCTGGAAAAGCATATGACCACAGAGGGTTTCAAAGCCTATCAAAAAGCTGTAGATGGTCATATTGCCGAGAAGGTTTTCAATAAACTGACACTGCTTGCGTAAAACATCTGGGCACCTCTGGTTATCTGTTCCGACAACCCGGTTACTGCGTTGAGCGGTGCTCGAAAATCAAACCGTTCACTACAATGTATAGCGGTTTTAAAGTGTAGTGAGCGGTTATCGTAGCATAATAACAAGATGGTCAGGTATTCCTCCCGAAGGCATCCGCCTTGGCGAGCCACTTTTCGCGCTTTTGGAGGGTTGCATTTTTTACCGGGCCGAAACTTGAAACTTTTACCGGTTTGATAACGCAGAATTCAAGAATTGTGCGCTTCATCTAGTTGTAGCCCGGCATCCGATAGACAAACTTGTAGTCCCGACGATTTTATTTTTGGGTGGCATTGGGGTTGAAAACGGCTTCAAGTGTTGGTGCGGTGAGAACGGCTTCGCCCCAAGCTTCTAATGCCGGTTCGGTGGCATTGCTTAACGACTCTATTGCCCATGCAGGTAAAGAGCCAAAACGACGTTCCAATAGTCTTTTCAGAAGCTTCGACTCACCTTCTAGGCGACCTTCTACCCGGCCTTTGGCTATAGCGATTCTTTCTACGCTGGTGATGTATTTCATGTTTTTGTGCTCCTCAATTGTTTCTATTGCTTGCCAGATCTGTGTTTCCAACCATACCGGCAATGTCATTAACCAATCTATGACCTTAAACAAGTCGATGACTCGTTGTTTATCCCAGTGTCGTTTATAGAGTATTCGTACTAAACTGAGTTTGGCTTCATAGCGCTCCTGATGCTCCTTTCGGGTTTGTCGGGTCAGGATATGTGCTGCTGTAATTAAAGCAAATGGGTTATCCGAAGCAAGGAGTTCATCGAGTTTTTCGTCGTAATCGGTCAGTTTCGCTATGGGAAACTCCAAGGTATGCCTGCACCCGAGCACAGAATAACCGTAGGAGGAGGGTTTCCACTGTTTGTGTTCATCGGCCAGCACGGCCAGACTTGCTACAGGTTTTTTGTATCGGTCAAAAATCCGGTAGTTATAAACAAACATCCTTTTGGCAAATTCAGTCTGTCTTGTGCCTTGGACTTCAACATGGATGTATATCCAGCGTTCCTCCCCACTCAGTTCTGTGACGCGGACTAACTTGTCAACAAAACGTGTGCCTAACTCGGCATCCTGCACCACAGATCGCAACTCCTGATCGAGAAATACATGTTCCTTTGTCCAATCGATCTTGCAGTAAGCATCAGGAAAATAAAAAGCCATAAACTCCGGGAAATAGTGCTCAATGGCTTCTTTCCACGGGCTATCGTAATGATCGTTCAGGGGTTCCATGTGCGGGCACTATGTTGCCAGGATCTTATCCAATCATCAAAAAGTTACGATAATAAATATTATTTATTATCAATATAATACTTCTTATTTACGACCACTGCACATTACTACAGAACACAGCTTCATTTGTGTGAGTATTCCGGTGAAAGTGTACCACTGATTCCGCGACAAAATGTACCACTTGTTCCGCGGCAAAGTGTACCACCTTTTGAAGGCCAGATTTGCTGTTAGAACTTACACATTTTTATCCAATTTCTGTCTCCTCATTGATTCACCTTTTAGC
>CAINOC010000118.1 GCA_903851385.1 uncultured Chlorobiaceae bacterium
CACATTAAAAAAAACGATAGTGCTGATAACTAATCCACAGACAAAGCAGTTCGGACAAAACGGCGTGAGAACCGTTCTATGGTTCGAAATTAATTTAGAGAGGTGTTACGTCTTCAGCCTGAAGGCCTTTTGCTCCCTGGGTCACTTCCATCAATACTTTCTGGCCTTCGACAAGTGTTTTGCGACCAGTACCGTTAATGGCACTATGATGCACAAAAACATCTTTTCCGCCTTTCTGCTCGATGAAGCCGTAACCTTTTTCTTCGTTGAACCATTTAACAGTTCCTTCAACCTGAGTACCCATATCTACCTCTTTTTATTTTTGCCATTTAAATTTGGCGTTACAATGAACGAACCCCGACATGAGGCGCTCAAAAACGAATTTATTTTTCGTAAAATGAATTTACTCACTTTAAGCTAATTCAAAAAGGAAGTTGAGCAGTTTACGCTACTTTTTTATTTTTGACAAAAAAAAGCATTGGGCTCTTTTTCAGAGCTCCAGGGTGGCGCAAACCTGATGAAATCCTCTTACACTACCTTATTGCCCAGAGCTTAATCTTGCGATCATCGCTTCCGCTGGCAATTATTTTTCCATCAGGTGAGATATCAACTGATTGCACTTCAAGCACATGACCACGATATGAGTGCAGCTGTTTTCCCGTCTGGACATCCCAAAGTCTTACGGATTCATCGTTGGC
The DNA here is from genome assembly GCA_903851385.1 of uncultured Chlorobiaceae bacterium. Classification (GTDB taxonomy): domain Bacteria; phylum Bacteroidota; class Chlorobiia; order Chlorobiales; family Chlorobiaceae; genus Chlorobium. Next base: position 699 of record CAINOC010000118.1, read on the forward strand.
AGCACTCGCAATCTTTGTGCCATCCGGACTGAAACAAACGCTGCGCACGGCATCTTCATGACCTTCAAACACTGTTATAATTTCGCCACTTTCGGCATTGAGAATCTTTACTTTTGCATCTCGTCCGCAGAAAGCTATAAGCTTGTCATCCGGACTATAGGCTAATGCATGTGAAAGCCTGTCATTTGTAGTGAAGTTTGCAATATTTTTACCGCTCACTGCATCCCATATTTTAATGACTGGTTCTTCTCCACAACTGGCAATTTTTTTACCATCGTGACTGTATGCCAGACATTCGATGTATGATTTGTGACCGAGAAACCGGGATAGCTCACGGCCCGTTTCGACATCCCAGAGTCTGATTGTTGTATCACGTGAACAGCTCGCAACAATTTTGCTGTCCGGACTGAAAGCCACCATACGCACTGCAGTATCGTGGCCTTTGCAGACGTGCAGACACTCTCCGGTCGACGCGTCCCAAATTCTGACGGTGCTATCGGTACTGCCGCTTGCAAGCCGTTTGCCATCGCGACTGTAATCAATACACTCAACCCAGGTTTCGTGCCCTTTCATGGTAAGCAGAGGTTTGCCGGACGCCACATCCCATAGCATAACCTGTTCATCAAAACTGCCACTGACAAGTTTTTTCCCGTCGGTGCTGAATTTTACTCCCAGTACCCTGTCAAGATGGCCTTCCATCGTTTTTATCAGGTTAACATCCTCAATAACTTTGGGAAGCGTCAATTCCACTTCCTTTTTCCCGAATATTTTCGATAAGAAACCCATAAAAATAGTCTCGTTTGAATTGATACCTTTATACCCGATACAGTTCACCCTGTTTGATGGCGCTGATTTTAATCGTGCAATTTAAAAAAAATTATCACCTCTATCAGGAAAAATTGTAATGTCGCCCTTTCCAGAGAGTACCCCTGCCAAATTTGATCTTAAAAAAAGAGTTGAGGGCTATGCCAATCAGTACTATCTGGGAGAAAACATGAAGAAAGGCTATAGAGAGTGACTGGCGAAAAAGCTTTGCAATAATGAGACGGCAGAGAAGGGCTATGATAATATGAACTAGAGGGAGCCAGAACATTGAAACACCAGATTCCCCAACCAGCAGTGAGCAGAACAGAAACAGATAGGGCAGAACATAGACGGCGGCAATCATACCTACAAGCATAAGCAGCCCTGGCGTACTGTATCCTATAGCCGGGAAAAGATTTTTTGAAAACCCTTCCCAGATTTCCTTGAAATTACGGTACATCCGGCACGTGACTATATCGGAACCGTTAAAAGCCACAACACTGCCTCCGGCTTTTTTAACGGCTCTGCAGAGCCAGACATCTTCGACAATGGAATCTTTGACAGCCGCATGGCCATCAATACGCTCATACACACCGCGGCGAAAACAAATAAACTGACCGTTGGCAAAACTAAACGCCGGCCTCGGGCTTGTACGGACAAAGCGAAGGGGCAGATAACACATGAGAATAACATGGATCAGCGGCACCAGCAGTTTTTCCCAGAACGATCCAAGCTCCTGATAGGGCATAAGGGAAAGCATATCTGCCTTTGCTCCCTGTATGGCTCCAACAGAGCGACGCAGGGCATCAGGCTCATGCATGGTATCTGCATCAGTAAAAAGCAGCAGTTCACCCTTTGCCTGCCGACTGAGCTGAAAACAGGCCCAGGCCTTGCCATGCCATCCAGCGGGAAGTGGTTCACCATGAAAAACATGTAAGCGCTCCCCAGAATCCTTCTGCAGTCGATCCAAAAGCTCCGGGGTAGCATCGGTTGAACCGTCATCAAGCACAAGAATCTCAAATGAACAGTAGTCCTGCAGCAAGAGTGAGGATATGCAGCGTTCGATGTTCAGTGCTTCATTGCGGGCAGGTACCATAACCGAAACCAAAGGTCCTGTATTGGGCGGATTCTCTGGCATACAGGGAAAGTCAATCAGGTTTCTCAGCAAAAGCCCTAAAAAAACCAACAGCGAGAACAGAACAGCTATCTGATAGAAAAAAAGCATAGGCACTATAAAAAAGGCCACCCTTTCGGGCAGCCTGCAAGTTCAAGAGTATAACCGTAAAACCTTTCAATCAATCAGTTTATTGATATCATACTCAAAGATTCCCTCTGCACCGGCTCTTTTCAGTTCCGGAATAAGATGACGAACTATTTTTTCTTTAACGATAACTTCAAGTGCCACCCACCCTTCTTCAGAAAGATGCGATATTGTCGGCTGACGCAAGGCTGGAATAATTGCAATAATCTTGTCCAGCGAAGATTTTGGCGCATTCATTTTCAGTCCGACCTTTCCCTGGGCATTAATTGCGCCTTGAAGCAGCATGGCCATATTTTCTATCTTCTCGCGCTTCCATGGATCATCCCATGATTTTTTATTGGCAATCAATTTTGTGTTCGACTCGAGAATAGTATCAACAATTCTGAGCTTGTTCGCCCTGAGCGAAGAACCTGTTTCAGTCACTTCGACAATGGCATCGGCCAAGTCAGGCGGTTTGACTTCAGTGGCTCCCCAGCTGAACTCGACCAAAGCATTGACCCCGTTTTTTGCAAGGTATTTCTTGGTAATATTGACCACTTCGGTAGCAATATGCTTGCCTTCAAGGTCTTTTACCGACTGAACAGGTGAGTTTTCAGGAACGCAAAGCACCCAGCGAACAGGCCTCATGGAAGCTTTTGAATAGACAAGATCAGCAACTTCAACTACATCGGCATCTGTTTCGATGATCCAGTCTTTGCCGGTCAACCCGACATCAAAGGCACCAAGTTCGACATAGTGAGCCATTTCCTGAGCCCTGATCAGTATGGCTTCCAACTCATCATCATCTATTGAGGGAAAATAGGATCGACTCTGAACAGAAAAATGAAATCCTGCATGTGCAAAGAGATCTATTGTTGAATCCTGCAGACTTCCTTTCGGCAAACCAAGTTTCAGAACCTTGTTTGAATTACTCATAGCATCAGCTGTCTATAAATTAACGTTATAACTCTTTGAGTTGAAAAACACCATTTTTAAAAACTCCGTAAGGCAAACTACCGTCAATCCACGATCCAAGATTGACATACCTGCAATGAGGAACAGAGAGCTCCTTTATGCCCTGAACATGATTATGACCGCAAACAAAATAATCAAACTTCTTTTCTGCCGCCAACGATTCTGCAAATTCTAATAACCGATCCGTTTTAAAAACACGATCCCCTTTTGTTTGATGTTCTCGGCTAAACTTCGATAAACTTTTCATCAAACCGATAGAAAGATCGGGATGAAACTCCAAAAGAGAGAGATTAAAACGGTTCCTTACAAGCCGGGCAAAAAGCTTGTAACCAATATCCCCTTTCCCCAGACCATCTCCATGAGCAAGCAGAAATTTACGGCCATCAATCAGCCGTTCCTGCATACCATACATCGTTTTTACCCCAAGCTCTTCATCAAAATATCGCCCAAGATAAAAATCATGGTTTCCCGCGACATAAACCACCTCGATATTATGACGAACAAGATCAGACAATAACCAAATAAATCGGGAAAACCCCTTTGGAATGAGGTGACGGAACTCCATCCAGTAGTCAAGAATATCTCCAAGCATATAAAGCGAACGGCCATCTGCCTTGATAATGGCAAAAAGCCGTTCGAGGTTGTCAAGCTTGAGCTGCTCTCTTTTTTTGTCTTGCAGTCCTATATGAATGTCACTGATAAAATAAGTTGCCGGCATATCCCCCGTTTTCATGCGTTCATTTCATAAAAACCGGGCTGCTACAATAACTGCAAGAGGAATGGTAAGGTTATCAGCCTCTTTAGGGCTTATACCCTCCACAATCGTGGCAATCACTGCAATAGTAACTATCTTTACCGCATCAAACGATTCAGGCACGATAAGCCGGACAAAAAATAAACCCGCACAAATACTGCCGACAAGAAAGGCAAGACTGCCTTCGACGCTTTTATCACTGAGCACACGATATTTCAATTTGCCGTAACGGGTGCCGATAATAGGAGCAAGACCATCTCCCCAACCGAGAATGGCCATTGCCAGGACTCCTGCAAACTGTTTGTAATAGAGAGTGCCGCATATCATGGCCACAATAACAAAATAGAGTGTCCCTTTGAGCAGTTCACGCTTGTCTCCGGTACGGGTCATGGTTTTCACCGCCTGATCATCTTCAGCGGCAAACAATCCCTTCTGGATCAGCAGCACCGTCCAGACAGCAAACACTGTAATATTTAGAAAATGTGACCTGCCAAGGTCTATAAAAAGCGGAAGAAAAATAATTGCCGAACCTGCACAGATGTGGGTAATCTTGCGGCTGATATCCCTTGGAAGCGCATGATTGGTTACAAGGTAATCCATAAGCGGAGGAACGCTGAACACATAGACAAACGTCAGCAAGGTAACCAGTGCATTATGCCATAAAACTGGAAGCGAAAAAAAGGTTGCTTGAAGAGTATTCATAGCATCATAATGGTTTAAGATTACTCTATTTCCTGAACAATGAAATTATTGAAAATAGACTGGTTCAGCGATCTCAAAAAAAATCCTGCCACTGTAACCCTCTTGATGCCGGTAGAAACTGGACACTACCTCTCGTTCATATTCCTTTAATGTATTTCAATCCAACCATTCCAGCAACAATCAGATTGGTGAGTAAAAACAGGATATTATTTATCACCTGAAAGCGGAGAAATGTGTTGTGTTCCTGCACATCGCTCTTACCGATTGAATGGCCGAATCCGTCTTCAACAGCGCCTTTCACAAATGATAATCCGCCTTTTGGATCACGTAAAAGCTGCACCTGAATGGAGAGATTGAGCGCAAGACCGATTAAAACAAAAACTGTCGGTATCATAAAACCCCAGGTAAACGAAAGGTATGCCATTACTCCAAAAACAAGGTCTATAATCAAAAATGAGACAAGAAAGGTATTTCTGGCTCCGATCATTACCGTAAGAGACTTGAGCCCCCCTTCCTTATCGCCTTCCGCCGACTTGAAATCGTTAAGAATGATTAAGGCAACCGCCATAAAAAAGTTCAAGCTTGCCAGCCATAGAGCTTCAGGACGAATATCGCCGAACAGGGCATTCGCCGACAAAAAAGAAACAAACCCATAGGAAAAGCCTACAGCGGGAGCAGAGGTGAGAATATTTTTTTTCAGTTTGAGAGGGGGAGCGGAATAAATATAGGCAACAAAAAGAGCTGCCATGATTGATAAGACAATCACCAGACCACGAACTCCACCGATATGTACCCCGATAAACACTCCTATGCCCATGGCAAGCAATAGGGCGACAATGCTGTTCCCTAAAGCTTCCATTTCAGTCAAACGGCCTGAAGGAATTGGACGGGACGGTTCATTGACCCTGTCAAGTTCAAGATCAAAATAGTCATTGACTGACTGGCTGAAACCGGTACCAAGAGGGCCAAACATCAGAAAAATGGCTAGCAGCAGAAGATAGTCGTGAACGGTTGGCTGCATGGCCCCCGAAGCCATAACTCCACCAGCGAGGCAGGGAAAAACGCTGATCCAGGTAACAGGATCAAGCAATTCAAGATGTGCTCGTACTTTATCGACCAACCCAAGTTTTACGGGAACTGACATACTAATATTTATCTCCAAAGCCCTGATACGAGCTTTTTTAGCTAATGATTTTAAAACGACAATTTACAAATCCAGCTCCAGATAAAAAACTCTTAATCAGGCAAGGATTCAGCCTTGCCTGGTCAAGAGAGATTAATACCGGAATGCAGCGGTTTGCCTATCAATGTTGCTGACGTTGCGGAAGTAATGAGCACATACAGTCGTTCGCCTGGCTGAAAGTGGTCCCGGTCAAAAACAACAACCCGATTGGTGTCAGTACGTCCCATCAGCTGCTGTGAAGATCGTTTGCTTTCTGATTCAGCAAGAACCTCAACAACTGTCCCAATGGTACCTTGATACAACTCTTCTGAGATCGTGTTCTGCAGATCAATAATCTCCTGCAACCTTCTTTTTTTTACTGCTTCAGGAACATCATCCTCAAGCGTTCGTGCTGCAAGGGTTCCAGGTCTTTCAGAGTAAAAAAACATGTAGGCTAAATCAAACCGTACGTCTGAGAGAAGTTCCAGCGTTGCCTGATGATCCTCCTCATGCTCACCGCAAAATCCAGCGATAAGATCGGTTGTAAGTACAACTCCCGGAATAACCTCTCGAATCAAGGCTATTTTTTCCCTGTACTCCTCAATTGAGTGCCCCCGGTTCATAAGGCCAAGCATTCTTGAAGAACCGGATTGCACCGGCAGATGGACGTGATTGCAGATGTTCTGTCGATCGGCAATAGTACGCACAAGCGCCTCGGAGATATCTTTCGGGTGTGAAGTTGAAAAACGGATCCTCTGCTTGGGCGCCTCACAACTGACCGCATCGAGGAGAGCGGCAAAGTTACGGCCCTCTTCAGGATCGCAGTATGAATTGACATTTTGTCCCAGCAGGGTAATTTCGCGGTACCCTGAAGCAACAAGCTGCCGGACTTCACCGATGACTGAACTGAATGGATGGCTGCGCTCCCGTCCGCGGGTAAACGGCACAACGCAAAAAGCACACATGTTGTTACACCCCCTCATCACCGGAACAAACGCACTGATCGACCCCTGTCTGACAGGATCTATACCTTCATAGGTTTCAGCTGAATCAAACTCTACTGCGGCTGGCTTCAGACCGGTTCGAACCTGTTCGATAAGCAATGGAAGGGATCGGTATGAATCAGGTCCGGCAAGAAAATCAATTGCCGGAGAGATTGAAAACATATCCTGCCTCTGGTACTGTGGGACACACCCGGCCACACCGACAATCAGACCCTTGTGTCTTTTTTTCAACCCATGAAGATGCTGCAGATAATTTTCAATACGATCGACAGCATGCTCCCTGACAGCACAGGTATTAAGCAGAATAATTCCAGCGTCATCCTCACTTTCTGCGGGAGAATACCCTTCCTGCTGCAGCAACGCTGTTATGATTCCGGAGTCAGCATGGTTCATCTGGCAGCCGAACGTATGAATATAAAAAGTGTTATTTCCGCCTGTTCTCATCATGTATGTTGTTTCTTCCCGTAACGAATTATTCCAAAATAGTAACCATTTGTACAAAAGATGCCCCACTACCCGAAATAATCACTCTTCCCCGGCAACTTTTCGGGCAACAAAAACGGATAAAAGACCGGTAAGCGAGAGCTGAAAAAGGGGGATAAGCCCTATACCAAACAAGACCGGCATTGAAGGGGCATACTGCCACAGATGCAGCACAAATATACTGACGTACTCAACAGCACAGGCAGAAACAATGCCGGAGAGAAAAAAGCACAAACTATTCAATAAACCAAGCTCCCAAAACCATCTGTGAGCAACGAAAGCGGTAAAGAAGTATAGCCCCGTTATACCAAGAGAGTCCATAGCTGCCATCGTGAGCATCATTGGCACATAGGCCGAAGCAGGCATTCCCGGGTGTGCCTTATAGAGTAGGCCGTGCAGAGACTCCCAGCAGAAATTGGTAAAAAAGGCTGTTACAGCAAGGGTGACAAAAAAAATCACCGTTTTATGCCTGGTTGTCTCCATAGTGCCTTAATTGAGAGATATTAATCGCTGCCAGAATTTTGATGCTAATAAAAAAAACGATGGGAGACATAATCGTCCCCCATCGTTTACATCTGCCGCTTTCAGGAAGCTCCAATAACGCACTTCCCAGGCATGCTTTTAACATCTACCGTTCAGACTCCGAAATGAATATGCTTGAATTTTTCAAGCAGGACTTCAGCTTCGTCTTTGCACTGACCACATACTGTGCCAAGCTTTGTTCGCTCCTGCAGTTCAAAATAAGTACGGGCCCCTTCAAGAACTGCATCCTCTATATCATGATCGGTAATGCTCATGCACTGGCAGATCACCTTGACCTGTTCCTGCTTAACCTTGTCCTCCTGACCGTTGCGGGTATAGTAGTTATTTATGGCCGCACGCAAAGCCTTATCACCAAGCACTGAACAGTGAATTTTGTGATCCGGCAGTCCTCCGAGTGCCTCTGCTACCTCTTTGGGTGAAATATGAAATGCCTGATCGAGCGTCCTGCCCTTTACCATTTCAGAAAGAATGGAGGTACTGGCAATAGCGCTTGCGCAACCATAGGTTTTCCACTGACAGTCAGTGATAACCTCTTTCTCCTTGTCCACCTTTATCACAACCATCATCTGATCCCCGCACTGCAGGTTCCCTTCCATACCAACGCCATCAAATGCATCAGTATCCTCACCCTGAAGAATATTCTTCGGGTTCATGAAATGTTCCTTCAGTGTTTCACTATATGCCCAATCACCTGCTTGCAGCATGCAATCCTCCTTTTATATAAGCCGTTGACATGTTTCTGATTCTTTCAATTATTTTTGGTAACACATTGAGGACATAGTCCACCTCCTGCCTTGTAGTCTGGCGACCCATACTGAACCGGATCGACCCATGAGCAAGCTCGGCATCCACACCTGTTGCAAGAAGCACATGTGACGGGTCCAGAGATCCGGATGCACATGCCGATCCAGTTGAAACGGCAATACCTTCAAGATCGAGATAGAGAAGAATAGCTTCTCCTTCCACTCCTGAAAATGAGACGTTAAGCGTACTGGCTAATGAATCCGTAGGATGACCGTTGAAATGAATATCATCGATACTGTTCTCAATCCCGTTTCTGAGTATGTTCTTCAACTCCAGCAACCGATCCTCCTCCCCCGGCATTTCGAGTGCTCTCATTTCAACTGCTTTGGCAAGACCGAGAATACCGAGAGTGTTTTCTGTACCTGCTCGCCGGCCAAGCTCCTGATGGCCTCCCCGTATCAATGGACAGTAGGGTACACCTTTCTTTACAAACAACGCACCGATGCCTTTCGGACCATATATCTTATGAGCTGAAATGGTAAGAAAATCAACGCCGAGTGATCTGACATCAACAGGTACCTTACCAACAGCCTGCACGGCATCTGTATGCATCAATGCTCCGCTTGCATGGACCATTTCAGCTATTGTTTCAATATCCTGCAGGGTACCGATCTCATTGTTTGCCATCATGATCGAGACCAGACCGACATCATCTCCCAGCATCCCGGCCAATTGATCGAGATCGATTTTCCCATACTGGTCAACATCAAGATACTTTACCCGTACACCACGGTGAGCAAGGCATTCAGATGTCTCCAGAACACAGGGATGTTCAATTTTTGTGGTAATGATTGAACTGCGCATTTTTGAACCGGGAATACACTGGCTCGATCCACAGACAAAAAGAGAGAGTACTGTATTGTTGGCTTCAGATCCGCTGCCGACAAAAACAATTTCTTTTTCGGTGGCCCCGATAAAGTCAGCAACCTGGCGACGTGCATTCTCAACGTTTGCCCTTGCTTCACGTCCATACGAATGCATGCTGGAAGGATTGCCGAACATTTCCATCGCCGCAATCATCTCCTTTTTAACATCCGGATGCAGAGGCGTCGTGGCATTGTTATCAAAATAAACCTTCATGTCTGCCATAATACTTTCAATATTCTTGGTTTAAGCTTTTGCGATTACTAAGGTAAACTTTATTTATTGCGTTAACTGCTTGTCTCAAATCAAAATATTTCGACCATCTCTATGGAATTATAAGCATACCAATGAACTATGCATTAAGAAATGTATAAACAGCTCTATTAATTCCTAACAAGACTTAATTTATCCTGTTTTTACCAATAAAACTAATTCCTCCTTAAAAAAAGAGGCTTACTAAACAAAAAAGCTCAATTAATAATAAGAATGCGCTCCTTTGTGGGAGGAATTTTTTTCCCGTTGAGGTACAACTCGACAAATTTTGGACGCCCCAGGTTAACCCAGAAGTTTTTTCGAGCTTCGTATCGAAGCACCTGACCACTGCTAAACTTTCCGCCAGGATAGACCCTTGAGCTGTCATCGGCGATAACCTTGACCCATGAATATTCGTCAATCAGGCGGATAACAAGAACCTTCCGGTATGGAGAAGTGGCAGAGGATGGCAGAAAAGAAACGTTTTTTGCCCACTCACCGGAATTGGAAGCAGTGGCAGATATCACTGATGCAGATGAAACGGGTGCTGGTGTTGCGGCAGTAACAGGAGGAGAGGGCGCTGCAGAATCAACCTTGGTCGGAACTTGAGAAGCAGGAGATGACAATGCGGCATTGAGAGCCGGTTTATTCAAAGCGGAAATCTGAAGAGAATCGACAATCGGTTCGGCCACAGCGACCGTATCTCCCGCAGTTGCAAAAGGGGGGGGAACAACAACGCGGGAGTGAGTATCTGAAAAGTGAAACTGCCCGTTAAAATAAAAGAACGCAAGAGCGCCAACAGCAACGAGAAGAATGCCGGTGATCAACAAGACTAAAGATCGGGGAAACCGGAAATCCCGAAAGTTTGTATCCATGCCCGGGCGTTTCTCCTTCTTGCTGGAAGCTGGATCAATTGCACCGTCACGCTTGAGGGCGCTGGTCAACTGCAGCTCCTTTTTGCATTGTTCAAAAGTTTCATCGTTGCCAACTCCCATCAAGAGAGCATAGGCCTTGATATAGGTAAAAACATAGACCTTTGGCAGAAAGCTGAAATCGCCTTCTTCGATTTTTTCAAGATGATTCTTGTGAACCGTGGTCAAGCGGCTGACATCTTCCAGGGAAAGGTTTTTTTCGATTCTTGCATTTTGCAGCTCCCGTGAAAGAAGCTCCAATGCTGTGCTGCTTGATGCCTGCTCAATCATAGAAAACAACCCCACTTACGATAACCCAAGGATATGCAAAAAATTTCAGCCCTGTAAATTTACAAAAAAGCCCAGACGCATATCAATGGAAGGGTGTTTTTATTCTCAAATCAGTAAAAGTTTTTCATAAAAGAAACAAAACGAGTATTTCTGAAAAACCTCTTTATTTCCTCCTTAATCAATTCCGTATGAGGAAATATTCATAAGGATTTCACGGGCAACATCAGAGTTTACCCCAAGAGAAAACAAGGCATCTGATCCGGAAACCGTCCCCTGCATCTCTTGACTGATCTGTTGACGAATAGCTCCAATCTCAACTCCGTTAAGGTTTTTCCAGAGAATAAAAACTCTGTCGTGCGGAAAAAACAGTTTTTGGAGCCTTGCTCCTGTAACTTTAGCCGGACTAAAGAATAAAATTCCGGAAAGAGTCTGTGCCGATTCCGGTCGCTCAGATAATAAAGAAAACTCTTTAAGCGATTGGAGGTATGAATATCTTTTTTCAGGAACAGAATTGTTATTCATACTCAAAATATGGAAGGGAAAAAGATCGTTACTGATAAAAATAAGATGCTTGTAGCTTGCAATTGACCCGGCAATAGGTTCATAAAACGCTTTGCTGAACCACTCACGCTCAGTAGTACTCTGTTGAGGGCTGGCAAGTTCATTTCTGAATGCCTCTATTTTTGAAGCTGGAGTATTAAGTGAGTCAAAGCAAACGCCGCTTCGAGCTATCTGCAACTGCCTTCTGCCTATGAGCATGGACCCGCAAAGGCTGTCGGACATCAGCGGTTTTATTATCGCCTGATCAGCCTTCAGAGCAGCCTGGACTGTACGAAGTGTTACCGGGATAAGCTGGATAGCTTCAGCTGCAACTGTATTTATGGCCCTCACCTGGGGAAGCAGTTCAATTAACCGACCTCTTTTGATGTTAAGAGCCCGATCGGCACTCCTGTTTTTTTCAGATCCTTCTGCGCGGATGAAAATATCGGCTTTCCGCTGAAGCAGTGCGGAAATTTCGTGCTGTAATTGAGAAATTTTTGTTTCGAGAGCTTCATGACCTTTGCCAAGGCTGAAGCTTTTTCTATAAATCTGCAATAACCGCTGCAGGTCGATATTGCCTGCTTGTTCACCGGCATCAAACAGTTCAAAAATTCTCGACTTTTCAAGCAGCAAACCGGTAAGACGATGTCTTGATTTTTTTTCCAGCTCAAGCAGTTCATTTGTCGGATAAGGCGGTGCGTAATATGTGTTGATTGAAACCCCCTGCTGCAACGCGCTGATCCGCTCCTCATCTTTAAGCGATTTGCTTCCGCCAAGCATCAATAGTGATGAGGCTTGGGCATACTGCATATTTTTTATGCGAAAATATTCAGCTGCCTCCCGGAAAGGATCGGGTTTACGAACAATGACCGCATTGGATTCCATTCGAAGTATCTGTACAAGCAAAGGATTTTGGGACTTTTCGGCAAGTGCAAGTGCCTTGAACAAAAAAAAGCTGGCATTTCTGCGATGCTTATTAAGGGACTGAACACTTTTTGATGCTGCCCTGAGTGCCTGAATCCTTTGTTCGAATTCGCCCTCCATAGCTAAAACCCTGCCCGACTCGGCAGCAATTTTAACGGCAATGGCCTCTGCAGTTTCCGGAGCAAGCTGCGGCATGGCCATCTTGCATTGCAGAAGCCCTGCCAAGGCTGTCATTCTGGTAACGGGATCACGCTCTAAACCCGATAGATGGCGATATATTTCTGTAGACTTCTGAAATTCTCCACTCTTCTGATAGAGGGATGCCAGCTCAAATTGAACTGCCGGAGATGGTTCAACGACGTGCTCAAGAGCCAGCGCAGCATCCCCGAAACTTCCCAATTCGCGAAGCCATGTTGCCTTATCGGTTAAGAGTGCATTGCGAAGTGAATCAGGCAGTAGCTTTGGGGGTAGTTTTTCCAGAAGTGCCGTGGTTTTGAGCGCCTCATAATATTCACCTGTCAAGCCTTCAATGACCCTCTTCTCCTGCAATGCCTTGACAACCCTCGGTAATGCAACGTTAATAGTGTCCAAGGAGAGCGCCTTGTCATACAAATCAAGAGCTTTCTGGTACTCCCCTCGACTGCCGCAGGAAAATGCCTGTTTATATAGTGCCTGACAGAAAACCTTTGTTTTTTGAAAATCTTACAACCCCATCAAGATCAAAAGCTGTTTGTTTTTGACCCGGCAGAGATGTTTTTGCGTTTATCAGGATTTCCCAAGAGCAAACGACTGAATTGTACGTCCAAA
>CAINOC010000119.1 GCA_903851385.1 uncultured Chlorobiaceae bacterium
ATTGCCGTCGATAAAGCCACCAATGACTGGATATTCTCTGTCGACAGCGACGAAATTGTTACGCCGGAACTGGCTGATGAGATTTTGAGGACCAAACTGAATTCCTCCACCATCTACGCCATGGAACGTGACAACTATTATTGTCGCCGATTGATTCGTGGTTGCGGCTGGCAGAACGACCAGGTACAACGCCTCTTCAACAGGAAGAGCACCCGGTATGACGACAAGGTTGTCCATGAGGGACTCAACATGAATGAAAACCTGAAAACTGAGCAGTTGCAGGGTCGGCTCATGCATTACCCCTATGATAATTCGTCTCAGCTGATCCAGAAAATGCAGCACTACTCCACGCTCTGGGCTGAGGAGAATCAAGGGAGAAAAAAAGCCTCACCTTTCAAGGCACTGCTTTACGGCATTGTAACATTTTTCAAGTCCTATGTGCTTAAGAAGGGATGGGTTGACGGTTATGCAGGTCTGTTGATTTCGATTTCGAACGCGAACGGAGTTTTTTACAAATACATCAAGCTCTATGAAGCCGACAGACCAAATCGCTTGTAGCCTCGTCATTACGACCTATAATTCGCCTGATCTGCTTGACCTGTCCATACGGAGTGCACTTCGGCAGTCTGAACTGCCGTGCGAAATCATTGTTGCGGACGACGGCAGCACGAGCGATACAGCAAAGCTTGTTGATGCGCTCAGGGCTTTAGCCCTTATCCCCATCGTACACGTTTGGCAGGAAGACAAAGGTTTCAGGGCTGCAGCAGCGAGAAACAGGGCGATTGCAGAGGCTAAAGGCAATTACATTGTGATTGTCGATGGAGACATGCTTCTACATTCTGATTTCATTAAGGATCATAAAGCCCTGGCTGTCGAAGGTACCTTTATCCAGGGGTCAAGAGTGTGGCTCTCGAAGGCGAATACATTCAGGCGTTTCGTATCCAAGGAAACTGCGGTCTCCATATTCCAGCATGGGCTTGAAAACCGTAAAAACGCTCTGCATTTACCGCTTCTGACAAGAATGTTAGATTTTAAAAGCAGTTCTCTCGGCAGCATAAGGAGCTGTAATATGTCATTTTTCCGCAATGACTGTATTCTGGTTAACGGGTTCAACGAGGATTTCATCGGGTGGGGTCGTGAAGACAGCGAGTTTGTTGTCAGGCTGATTAATCGCGGCATTCTTCGACGCAATATCCGATACAGTGCCATTGCATTTCATTTATGGCACCCGGAAAACCAGAGGCGCTCACTCACTGAAAATGACCGCCTGCTCCAACAGTCCATTGCAGGGAAGCTTACCATCTGCCGGAATGGCATCGATAAATATCTGGTAAAGAATTACTTATGAAAATCAGTGCATTTACCTTTATCAGAAATGGGACGATCTTCGGTTTTCCGTACTCTGAATCGATTCGGTCTGTGTTGCCGATAGTCGATGAATTTGTTGTGAATGTGGGTGACAGTGATGATGACACCCTTGAAAAAATCAGGGAGATTGATGATCCGAAGATCAGGATTATCGAGTCGAAGTGGAACGACAAAATGAAGGTTGGCGGCTATGTATATGGTCAGCAGAAAATGATTGCACAGTTTAACTGTACCGGCGACTGGGCCTTCTATCTTGAGGGTGATGAAGTTGTGCATGAAGATGATCTTGACAAAATCGCGGATGCCTGTCGGACTTATCAGAATGATGAGCGAGTTGAAGCGCTTACGTTTGACTACTATCATTTTTATGGTAACGCGAACAGTTATCTTGATTCCCCCGGCTGGTACCGTCGTGCGGCCAGGATTATAAAAACTTCTGTCAGGTCGTATGCTCCTGACGGGCTCTATTGGCATGTGCTTACCAGTAAAAGCAAGGTTGCCCGATATCCGAAGAGTATCCATACCGGGGCATCGATTTATCACTACGGGTGGGTGCGGAGTGAGGAGGAGATGAACCGGAAATCGGTGAATGTGCAGAAGTACTGGAACAAAAACCATAGCCGAATCGACTACAGGGAGATCGATCAGAAGATTATACGCGAGTTTGGAGGTTCCCATCCTGAAATCATCCGTGCATGGCTTCCGCATGCAGATGGACTTTATCGGGCTAATCCGGATTATAAGCTGACCCGTCGGGAAAAAAAACACCGTTTGATGCTGCAGTTTGAACGATGGTTTGGGCTGGAGTTGAGTAAAAAACATTTTATTGAGCTGAAGCCGTAATCACTGGAAAAGCCTGTCAATTTCATCCCCTTTGTTATATGAACTCTTCCATTGTCTTGCTTCCGAATTGGATAGGAGACATGCTTCTTGCCCTTTCAATGGTTATGAGACTACCTGAAAGTCGTCGATTAAAAACCACGCTGCTGGTTCCGGAGCAGATGAGCAGCCTCGTCGGGGTGCTGTGTGATCTGCCACGTATCGAGTATTCCCGAAAAAATGTGGAAAGTAGAAAAGATAGTTTGACTGCTGTGCGCAACGGGGGTTTTGAAACTATTTACCTGCTGCCGTTTTCTTTTTCTTCGGCATGGTTTGCCATGAAGAGCGGAGTGGCTGTGAGAAGGGGGGTTTCGCGTGAAATGAGGCGTTTTCTCTTGACTGATCCCTTGTCAAAAGATACTGTTAATTGTAATAATGCGAAGCTGCATCACATCACTCATGAATATGCGGCGATCCTCGATATGCCGTTTTGCCCCCCTGAAGAGTGGAATGGTACAGGTGTGGTGCCAGACAAGAATCATGCCGGTTCGATCGTCTACTGCCCCGGTGCTTCATATGGACCTGCCAAGAAATGGCCTCATTTTCCTGCGCTGGCATTGCTGCAGGAACGTTTTAAGATTGTCATCCTTGGATCGCGCGAAGATAGCGAATCGGCTCGGGAGATCGTGCGCATGGCCCCTGACAGGATTACAGATCTTACCGGAAAGACTTCGTTAAATGAGGTTGCCGCTATCATGTCAAGCGCTCGTGGTGTCGTTTCGAACGACTCTGGACTGATGCATCTTGCCGGATATATCGGGACTCCGGTCATTGGTCTGTTCGGCTCTACAAGTCCGGTATGGACCCGACCTCTCGGGAAAAGAAGCCTTGCGATGTATCTGCCTGAGCCATGTTCGCCGTGTTTTGATAAAACCTGCAGATATAATCACTACCGCTGTCTCGGGAAGATTACACCGGAAGCTGTAGCCGAGGCGATGGACAAGGTATGCGCTTCATCAGCAATTCCCTCATTGTACAATTGAGAATCCGTCTACCAAGGCGATCCACTCGTTTGTGCCGGTCTGATGTGCGTCAATGGTGTGCATGCCTGCGCTGTTCCACCATTCGTGGCCGGGCTGCAACACCGGTTGGTCTGAAACGGGTTCCTCGCTATAGGTTTCTGCAGTGAGTTCAGTTATCCTGAATGCCCAGACTCTGGTGCCGTAGTATGGAGTTTCGTCCTGGGCGTATCGGTAGATGGATGCATTGGTGTTGATTACTTTTCCTCCAGGACGTGCAAAGTGGGGACTTCCTTGCACCACAGGGCTTTTGGGGTGCTCTTTCCATGGGCCGGTAAGGGAATCGGAACCAAAAAGATGAAGGTTTTTGGTTTTCAGGGCGTAGCTGAAGAGATACCAGCGGTTCTGGTAATGGATAATGGAGGGGTCAACAAGTGCTGAGTTGCGGCCGGTGCTTTTTATGAGGGTTGTGACGAGGTGCCACTGATCAGGAAATTGTGAGGCTTCATAAAGCTGTATGCCTCCTGAGTTATTGCATTCCGGAATCATGTAATAGCGGTTTTCCCAGAAAAACACATAGGGGTAGGAGAGGTGAAAACGTTCTTTGAGAACGACGTTGCGGTATTGCCATTGCAGTAGGTCTTTACTGAAGGCATACGCAATTTCTCCGGTATTTCGCTTGTCGTTCAGTACTTCAAAGAAGAGGAAGTATCCTGTGGCATTCTGGATCATGAAGGGGTCTGCAACGAAGCGGGCTTTTATGTCTGTGACATCTTTGGCGCTGAGGATCGGGTTCCGGATGTCTTGGGTGGGATGAAGCTTGACAGGCGAAGGTCCTTTATAGATGCCTATTGCCCATGTTTCGCGACTTCGGCGTTCTCTCTTTTTTTTGAGATGCTTTTTATAGCGAGCAGCAATCAATAGAGCCGCCGAGGTAAAAAGGAGCAGCAGGATGGTGGTTATGAGCATGACTCAGTAGATGCCGTTTTTTTGTCAAGAAGGGGTCAGGCAGTCAGGAGTGTTTCAGGTGCTGGCGGTTTGACTGCAAACTGGATGTCGTAGAGCATTTTATAGACACCATTTTGTTCGATAAGCTGTTGATGGTTGCCAACTTCCATAACGTTGCCGCGTTCCATGACGATGATCTTGTCTGCATTTTTTATGGTGGAGAGGCGGTGAGCTACCACAAGTGCGGTTCTGTTTTCCATGGCGTTGTCGATTGCTTGCTGCACTATTTTTTCGGATTCGTTGTCCAAAGCGCTGGTCGCTTCGTCAAAGATCAGCAGTTCAGGGTTTTTGACCATGGCCCGGGCTATGGCAATACGCTGCCGCTGGCCTCCTGAAAGCTGGAGTCCGCGGTCGCCGATGAGGGTATGATATTGTTCCGGCTTATCGATGATAAATTCGTGTGCATTTGCAAGTTTTGCTGCTTGCTCAATTCTTGCATGGTTGATTTCATCGTGGACTCCATAGGCAATATTCTGTTCGATACTGTCATTGAAGAGTATCACTTCCTGACTGACTATGCCGATCATCTGGCGGAGCTGTTTATAGTCGAATTCTTTTATGTCAGTCCCGTCGATGGTTATGCGGCCTGAGTCGACATCATAAAACCGGAGCAGGAGATCAACAGCTGTGGACTTTCCGGAACCTGACTGGCCGATAAGAGCGACCATTTCGCCCTTTTTAATTTCGAAAGAAACGTGGTTGAGCACATTTGCAGCTTCAGGATCCTTGTTGTATTTGAAACAGACATCTTCAAAGACGATACTCTTTGAGAAGCTTTTAATGGGACGGCTTCCATTGATGACGTTGGTGTTCGTATCGAGCACTTCAAAAAGGCGTTCAACGGAGATCATTCCCATCTGAACAGATAGATTCCCATCACCCAGCATTTTGAAAGGTCCCATGGTGGAGTAAAGGGTGAAGGCAAAGACAAGCAGTTCATTGGCGGTCATAACGCCATCGAATACCTGGAGGCCTCCGAACCAGAGCACCATGGCAATAGCTGCAATAAGGAGTGTTTCGTTCAATGGGCTGAGAATATTGCGAATCCTTGACATTTTTATGCTCAACTGCCTGAAGTCATTGGTGAATGACATGAATTTTTCGACTTCAATACCTTCAAAGGCGGTTGACTTGATAACTTTGATGCCGTTGAATTTTTCTTGCAGAACGGAGTTCATGTCGCCCATTTTAGTTTGGAAACTCTGGGCAAGGCCTTTGATATTTCGGCCCATAAAGTTGATGACATAAAAAATCGACAGGGAGGTGACTGCAGCAAAAGCGGTCAGCTTCCAGCTGAGTGCGAGCAGTACCCCCATATAGACAAAGATGGAAAAGGGGTTCTGCAGAAAATTGACAAATGTTGAGCTGATGCTGTTGTTGACGTTTTCTACGTCATTATAGACGTAGTTCATCAGGTTGCCGACCCGATTTTTGTTGAAATAATCGAGATGCATTTCTATGATGCTGTGAAATACTTCGTCCCTCAGTTTTTTTGCTGTTTTGGTCTGTATCCGAAAAATAATCTGGCCGTTGAGGTAGATAAAAAAGTTTTTGAGGGCAAATGCGAAAATCAGGAAGAAGCAGATTTTGAGCAGCGCCAATTGTTTTGTTGGTGCTGCGAACATCTGCTGAAATTCAAGCAGTGCCCAGTTTTTTAACTTTTCTGCGCTGGTGGTGGTTTTTGAAAGCTGAAGTGATTGCTGTACAGAAGTGGATGATTTGGCATCCGTGCCTAGCTGCGTGGTTTTATTGGGCGCCTGAAGTGGTTGTGCCGCTGTGGTTTGAGTCACTGCAGGGGCTGAAGAAAAAACTGCATTCAGCAGGGGGAGGATGGAGTAAATGGATACAACGCTAAGGAGCGAGGTCAATATGCTTACAACGACAACAAGAACAATGTTGGTTTTTGATGGGGCCATGTACCGCAGCATTCTCAATAATACCTTGAACTTCATATACTCCCTGATCGTGTTTAGTTTATCGTGATCTCTAATATAATCTATAAATACTAATAATAAGTTGGCAGTATGCAATATGCAGTCGGCCGGGAAGAGAGTTTGCTGTTGGCGGTAGGCAGGGAAAGAGAGAGCCAGTGCTGAGGGAAGATTGTTTGGAGTTGGGTTTGTTTTGGTAAGTGTACGTTAAGGATGTCCTTCCCTAATTGCAGTGCTCGGTATGCCTACTGCCAACCGCCAACTACTCAGAACTCAGCACTGTTCAGCATGTGTCGGAGGGCGGTGGTTACCTGGGCGGGGTCGATGTCGATGACGTCGGGGGTCGGTGAGATTATTATTTGCTGTCGGGTGCTCAGGGGGGCGAATTGGGTTCGGTCAGCGAGGCGTTTGCGATAGAGGGCGAGGATCGGAGTGTTGTAGCATGCTGCTATGTGGACGAGGGAGGTGTCGGGGGTGACAAGGAGTTTAAGCTTTTTGACGATTTCGCCTACTTCGTAGATGTTGCGTGTTGATGGTGATGGCAGGACGTTGGGGTGGGGGCGCTCAATCTGGTGTTTTTGCGGGAGTTCCCCGGGCGCAGAGAGGATGATGAATGTTTCGTCGGGGAAGTCGTTGATAAGTTGTGACCATTGTTCGGTGGTGCGGCGTCCGCCTGTGTGGCCGGCACTGATGTTGATGGCGACGAGGCGGCCTGTGGGAATTGTTTCAAGGAATGCAGTCGTTTCGGGGGATACCGGCATTGGCGGCAGGTATGGTTTGCAGGGGTTTTTGAGGGCAGCCTGGTTGATAACCTGGAGGAAGGAGAGGTTTTTTTCGGATTCGTGCGTATTGGGGCTCATGGTGATGAGGTAGTCGAAGAGGCCTTCGTGGTATGGGTTGAAATGCCCTACTTTGTGGCGGGCGTTGATGAGCAGTGACTGGATAAGAAAATGGGTGGATGGGTGGTCTTTGGGGTTGAAGAGGATATCGAATTTTTTGGTAAGGATCTCTTTGACGTAGCGCTTCATCTCTCTTTTGGCATGGTAGACCGCGGTGACGTTGGGGTCGGCACTGAAAAAGTTGAAGATGATGCGGCTGAAGGCTATGATGTATATGGAGAGGTCGGGGTACTCTCTGCGGAGGGTGCCGATAAGGGGGGTGAGCATAATGCAGTCTCCGTAGCACTCTCGAGCAAGAATGACGATGCTTTCTGGTATTTTTTCAATGGGCTGCGTTGATTGACGGCGTTTTGCGAAGAGTTGGAGAGTTTTTGCCAGTCGCTCACGGAATGCTGTATGATCTTTTTTATTCGGTTTCATGCCTTTGTGTCGGGAGAGAATTACGTTGTGATGGTTTTTAGTAATAGCTCGTATCGGGTAACGACTTTTTGGAGTTCAAACTGTTCTTCGACAATCTTTCTTGCTTCTTTTCCGGCTTGTTTGTAATCAGATTGTAATAATTTTACAACACCCTCGGCAATTGCGTGGCTGTCGTTTGGCTTTACAATCATGCCTGATTTGTTGTTGATTATGATGTCGGACAGTCCGCTGCCGGATGTTGCAACAACAGGTTTGCATGATGTCATGGATTCGAGTGCGCTCATGGACATGCCTTCTTCTGGAGATGGCATTACTGTTATATCAACTCCGGAGAGAATTTCAGGGATATCTTTTCTGAAGCCGGTAAATATTACCTTATCGGATAGGTTGAGTTTTTTGGTCAGCTCTTTGAGCTTTTGTTCAATGGCGCCTGTTCCGACGATCATAAAGAGAATCGGGCTGATTTTTTGAATTATTTGCGGGATCGCAGTGATAAAACACTCCAGGCCTTTGTTTTCGTCGAGCCTGCTAATAACTGCAGCTCGATATGGTTCTGGGATTACGCGGGTGTTATTTGTTGATGGTACGGGGAACCGGAGGATATCTATGCCATCATAAATAATCGTTATTTTATGGTCAGGGATGTTAAAATCTTCGATAAGTTCACGTTTGATTTTATCTGAAACGGCAATTATCCTGTCGACAAGTTTTGTGTAGAGGATTTTATTGACAAGTTTTTTTATGCCTTTTTTTCGGTAAGGAACGTTACGGGTGAGCATAACGGTTTTTTTTGCTATTCTGCCGGCCAGTGAGGCTACCCAGTAAAATTTTGGTGAACAGATTTCAATAACGTCAATGTTGTTCTTTTTTATAAGCCCTATAAGCTTTGGGATGATAAGGAGGTTGAGATCGGATTTTGGATTAATAGTACAGACGGGAATGTTTTCTTTTGGGAGACGGCTCGCAAGGCCACTTCCCGGCAGGCAGCAGACGGTGACGCTATGGCCACGTTGTATAAGCTCTCTGCTGTATAGAAAAATTCTGTTTGCTCCGCCGGACCAGTGCGGCGTCGCATCAAATATCAGGATATTCATTGACAGAAGCCCGAATTATCTGGGTTCAAAATGATAAAGTATCACATTCCGCCATATTCTTTGTAAAGGATATATAATCAATGCAGGCTTTTTTTTCTCCGGATCTTTTTGCTGCCAGGCGACTCTCTTTTCTGGCCAATACGTTTTTTTTAATAGGCGTTATGGTGCTTTACCCGATAGCCGGCGTGTTTCTTTTTTCTCTTATTAATGGCGGTGGAGAGGTGGATGCTTCTCTGCTGCATATTGAGCGGAGCATGATTCCTTCCATTCGCTTCATTCAGGCGGTCGGGCAGATTGTTGTACTTGCTTTGCCTGTTATTCTTCTTGCGGGATGGCAAACGGGGAGGAAAAATCCGTTTTCACTGGAGAGCCTTGCGTTTTTAGGGATACGCAGGGATTTTAATATCGGGGCTGCGGCTTTGGCTGTGGGAGGGATTTTTGTTCTTCAGCCTTTGCTCTATACCATTACTTCTGTTCAGGATTTGTATCTCTGGCGGGCTCTTGGTGCTGCGGGGCTGGAAGTTGTCCGTCAGCGTGACATGATGGAGTCGTTTATCGGTGAGCTTGCTCTGGTGCGTTCGGTACCGGAGTTTCTGTCGGTTACGTTTGTTCTTGCTGTTGTTCCTGCAGTTTGTGAAGAGTTGCTGTTTAGGGGTTATATTCAGCAGAATTACAGTCGCTCTATGGGCTCCAGCGGAGCTGTGCTTTTGACTGGGTGCGTGTTTGCTTTTTTTCATCTGAGTGCGGCAAATCTTGTTCCGCTGGCTTTGCTGGGGTGGTATATTGGCTATATTTACAGTAAAACAGGTAATCTGGCGGTGCCGTTTTGTGTTCATTTTGTTAATAATTTTGCAGCTCTTCTGCTTCTTTTGTATACAGAGCGGGGGGGCCGGGCCAGTCAGGTTCAGCCGGAATTTCTGCTTGGTGCAGTGTGGTGGTGGATGATAGTTGTGGTGAGTGTCGTGTTGTTTATCATGGTAATCAGGCGGTTTTCTCGTGACTTTTCTCCGCAAGGGGACAATTGAGCTAAGAAAGCCTTAACAAGAGATGTATGGGTAAGCTTTTGAGCGTTAATTTATTGCAGAGGGTTGTTGTGGCTCTTGTTGGTATTCCCTTTCTGCTCTGGCTGGTTAAGGTTGGCGGGGTTTGGTTTTTTTGTTTTTTTTCATTGCTGGCTCTTGTGGCTGTTTTTGAGTTTCATCGTCTTGCGCGCCATAAGGCTCATCCTCCGGCACTATGGATTGTGCTTGTGATAACGCTGCTTTTTCAGGTGAACTTTTATCACCAGTTTGCTGGGGTTTGGGAACTTTTGCTTGCGGTCGTGCTCGCTTTGTTTGTGATGGAGCTTTTTTTGAAAGATGGCTCTCCCCTGCTGAATCTTGGCTCGATGTTTCCCGGTTTGCTCTATGTTAATCTTTCGTTTGGGTCACTGTTGCGACTTCGTCTTGGATTTGGAGATGAAAAAGGGGAAATTCTTGTGTTTCTGATGTTTTTTTGTGTCTGGGCAGCTGATATTTTTGCCTATTTCGGAGGGAGTACACTTGGAGGCAGGTTTATCCATCGGAAATTGTTTGAGCGCTTGAGTCCCCATAAAACATGGGAGGGCTTTTTGTGCGGGCTGGCAGGAAGTGTTTCTGCTGCGATGATCTATGGAGGCTTTGTTCCACAGCTGCCTTTAAAGACAGTGTTGTTGACTGGACTATTGATCGGTCTTGCAAGTCCGGCGGGTGATTTGATAGAGTCGATGTTTAAAAGAGATGCTCATGTAAAAGATTCTTCAGGATTGATTCCCGGCCATGGAGGGGTGCTTGACCGGTTTGACACCATTATGTTTGTGTCGCCATTTATCTATTTTATCGCTTTTCACCTATGAACAGTGCTGAGAAAGAAAGTTCTGAGTGCTGAGGGGCGAGTGCTGAGTACTGAGAAGGAAAAAGGGGAGAAAGTTGGCAGTAAGCAGTGGGCACTTTCGACTCAGCACTCAGCACTATCTTCCCTGCCTACTGCCCACTTCTGACTTCTGAGGGAAGGATAAATGTTTGTTTATATTACCTGTTCAATTCAGATGCCGGGAGCATTTTCCCTGGGCCATGAGTATTAATCAAGAAGAGGTTTAACTGATGAAAATTGAAGGTCTTCTTTCCGAAAAATATATTGCGTTGAATCTTGAACTGGCTTTGAAAAGTCAGGTTATTGAAAAAATGCTTTCCCTTGTTACCGACCATGCCGGAGTGAAAGATATCGGCAGGCTTCGGGATGATGTGCTTAAGCGTGAGCATGAGATGTCGACAGGAATTGGTAAAGGCATAGCTCTGCCACATGCAAAAACTGATGGAGTCACAGAGCCGATACTGGCTTTTGCTACGCTCAGCAATTCTATGGATTTCGATTCTATTGATAATGAACCCGTTCGTTTAGTGTTTCTTCTTGCTACGCCTGAAGATATGCTTGCGGAACATTTGAAGCTTCTTGGCAGGATTACCAAGCTGGCAGGTCGGGAGGATTTTCGGCAGAGTCTTCTTCTTTCAACTTCACCAGCCGAAGTTATTGAGCTTTTCAGGGAAGGTGAAAAGGATTTTTCCCAGATTTAAATTGTTACATAGAGGATTTTTATTGTATGTCGCAGTATCAGGCTGTTAAGGGCACGAGGGATATTTTTCCGGAAGAGGCTGCAAGGTGGAAGCATATTGAAGGGGTTGTGCACTCGCTTGCTTCCATGTTCGGGTTCAGTGAGATACGTACGCCAGTTTTTGAGTATACCGAGCTGTTTCAGAGAGGCATCGGGGCGACGACGGATATTGTGGGAAAGGAGATGTTTACGTTTTTGCCTGATCCGACAGGGCGATCTCTGACCCTGCGTCCTGAGATGACTGCGGGTGTGATGCGGGCGGTGCTTCAAAAAAATCTGCTGTCGATGGCTCCTGTGCACAAGCTTTATTATATCAGTGAGCTGTTTCGAAAGGAGAGGCCTCAGGCTGGCAGGCAGCGGCAGTTTTCGCAGTTCGGGGCGGAGCTGATTGGCGTTTCAACGCCAGCGGCTGTGGCTGAGGTTATAACGCTGATGATGCAGGTTTTTGAGTCGCTTGGGGTTCGTGGTTTGAAGCTGCGGGTTAATACGCTTGGCGGTTCGGAAGAGAGGCTGCGGTACAGGGAGGCGTTGCAGGGTTATTTTGCGCCTTTTCACGCAGTACTGGATGAGGCATCGAAAGAGAGGCTTGAAAAAAATCCTCTCAGGATTCTTGATTCTAAAAATCCTGACATGCAGGAAATAGTTGCCGGGGCTCCGAGGTTGTACGATTACTTAACTGCTTCTTCTGTTGAGGATTTTGAGAAGGTGCTTTTTTACCTTGGAGATCGCGGAATCGGGTATGACATAGATCACCGGCTGGTGCGAGGGCTTGATTATTATTGTAATACTGCTTTTGAGGTGATCAGTTCGGAGCTTGGGGCTCAGGATGCGATTGGCGGCGGTGGGCGGTATGATGGCCTTGCAAGGGAGTTTGGCAGCTCTTCGGATGTGCCGGCTTCTGGATTTGCTGTTGGTATGGAGAGGCTTCTGATTACGATGGAAAAACAGGGGCTTTTTGCTGCTCTTGATTCTCGCGGTCCGCTTGTTTATGTGATTTTGCAGAACCAGGAATTTGGAGATCATGGCTTGCAGATTGCTTACCGGTTGCGTAAGGCTGGCATTATGACGGAAATAGATCTTGTGGCCCGGAGTATGAAGGCGCAGATGAGGGAGGCTAACAGGATTCGGACATCTTATGCTCTTTTTATTGGTGCGACTGAAGTTGAGACCGGGTTGTATGCTTTGAAAAATCTTGTTACTTCTGAGCAGACGACACTCTCTCTGGAGGCGGTGATTGAAATTTTGCGTGAACCGGCGGCGAAGGAGCTGATGCAATAATGACAGTCCAACGGCATAAGGTGACGCTATATGGTAAATCGGAGTGCTGCCTGTGTGATGAGGCTATGGAGGTGCTGCATAAGGTTGCTGCTGTTATGCCGTTCGATCTGGAAAAGATTGATATTTCCGCTCAACCTGAACTGCTTGCAGAGTTTGGTCTTAAAATACCCGTTATTTTTGTTGATGGTGTGCCTGCGTTCAAGTACAGGGTAAATGAGGGACGGCTTGTCAAGCTACTCAGGACTAAGTGCTGAGTGCTGAGTTTTTTTGCAAATGTATGTTATGAATGTCGTCCCCTAGTTGGAGTTTGAACGATGGTGAAATTTATTTTATTTGTTGTTATTTCCTTTTTGGTTATGCGCATGGTTTTGCGGGTGCTGAGGGTTGGTGTGCGTTTTTTCAGGGCGGAGGGTTCGGGGCGTTCTGAACATGGATCGGCTTCGAGGTCGGCTGGGAGGCAGATTGAGGAAGCGGATTATGAGGTGATTGACAGCCATCTCAATGATAATGAGCGGAAGGGGCCGCAATAAGGTTTTTTTGCTGATGACCGGGTTTTTTTGTACATTGTTCCACTTGAAAGGAAGGCGTGTGGCATTATCTTTATCTGAGAGTGGGGGTTCCCCACTTTTTTGTTTTCAATAAAAACGTTGGTGCGGGGTTTTCATGCAAGAGCGTATCAGAAATTGTGTTCTCCAGATTATTGCCGAGTCGGTTGGTACGAGGGGTGAAGGCGCTTATTTTATTGATGTTACCGTTAAAGGCAGTGAGCGTCACCGGAAAATAGAGGTTCTTCTGGATGCTGATGATGGTATTCGAATTCATCAGTGTGCTTATCTTAGCAGAAGGCTCAGGGAGCGGTTTGAGGGTGATGATGAGCTTCTGGAGCTGGTTGGTGAAAATTTTGATCTTGTTGTTTCTTCTCCCGGTCTTGGGGAGCCGATTGTTCTGCCGAGGCAGTATATACGGCATATCGGGAAATTTATGAGGGTTACCTATAGTGATGAGGGTGGTGAAGAAGTTGAATTGGCCGGGCATCTTAAGGATGTTCTGCTTTCTGATGATGAACGACGCTGGATTGTGATGCTGCCGGAAAAAAATAAAAAGAAGGGGCATCAGCCGAAGGTTGAAGAGATTAAACTTTACCTCGATCAGGTTGTCCGTGCGGTTCCTGATGCGGAGATATAGATTAGGGTGACAGAGAATGGTTAGTGTAAATTTTCTTTTAAACATGCACAATTAAGAAAGAGATGGCCAAAAAGAAGATAAAAGATGAGGGACAGGACAGGAGGGTGCAGATTGCCAGTGCTTTTGGTGAAATCGAGCAGTCCAAGATCTTTCTGGATAAACGCACGGAGAGTGCAGCTGTCAAAATGGATATTGCCGATTTACTCAAGGATATTATCCAGAAGCAGCTCAGAAAGGATTATGATCCTGAAGTTGAATCCAACATTTTCATCAACCCTGAGCGCGGGGACTTTGAGGTCTATATTCTGAAAAAGATTGTCAAGGAAATAGATATCGAAAGTATTGAGATCACTCTTGATGAGGTTAGAAAAATTGATGATTCTCTTGAGATTGGGGATTCCTATGAAGAGGGACCTATCAGGCTTGAGGATTATTTGAGCCGCAAATCCATTCAGATTATCAAGCAGTCTGTACAGAAAAAGGTGCGTGATCTTGAGCGTCTTGTTGTGTATGAAGAGTGTCTTGAAAAAGTCGGGGAGGTTGTTGCGGGCGAGGTATACCAGATTCGTGCCAATGAGGTTATTTTTACCTATAACACGTCGAAGGATCACCGGGTTGAACTTGTGCTGCCGAAGGCTGAGATGATGAAAAAGGATAACCCGCGGCGTACTCCGAGGATGAAGCTTTATGTGAAGCGGATCGAGCGCGAGAAAGCTAAAGTAAGGCTTGATGATGGGAGTATGGTTGAGCGGGAAAAAGCTGATGGCGGCATGAAGGTTATTGTTTCGAGGGTTGATGACAGGTTTTTGTATAAACTTTTTGAACATGAGGTACCTGAAATACTTGATGGTCTCATTGTGATAAAGGCTATTGCCCGTGTGCCGGGTGAGCGGGCCAAGGTTGCTGTGGAATCGACGAGCGCTAGGATTGATCCCGTTGGTGCTACCGTTGGTTATCGGGGGAAGCGCATCCAGAGTATTGTCAAGGAGCTGAATAATGAAAATATTGATGTTATTTATTTCGCTGATGAGCCGGAGATCTATATTTCACGGGCAATGCAGCCTGCGAAAATTGATCCTCTGACGATTCATGCTGATGTGAAAACCAGGAAAGCAAGAGTGATGCTGAAGCCGGATCAGATTAAGTATGCGATTGGTAAGAATGGCAATAATATTCACCTTGCAGAGAAACTTACCGGTTATGAGATTGATGTCTATCGTGATGTGATTGACAAGTCGCTGGAGGACCCGACGGATATTGATATTATCGAGTTCCGCGAGGAGTTTGGCGATGATATGATTTATCAGCTTCTGGACAGTGGGTTTGATACTGCTAAAAAGGTGCTTAAAGCCGGAGTGGATGAGATAGAACTGGCTTTGCTCGGGCCGGCCAAGCCTGAGGAGCAGACTGTGTTTGGTAAAACGTACAAGACTGGCGTGAAACCGAGGGAACGCAAGGTGACTGATGAGGAGAAGCGTTATTGGAAGAAGATTGCTGAAAATATCTATAAAACCGTTAAGGAGCAGTTTACCGAGTCGGATTTGCAGGGTCTTTTTGATGACGATGCAGAGCCGGAAGAGGATGATGTGGCGGTGGATGAATGATGAACACCGTCATTGACGGACTATTGGACAAGAGAGTAAAGAGTTTTTAAATCCAGAGGAGGATGTAATGGCCCTTGAGGACATGGAAAAAAAGTTTCGAATAAGTGATATAGCAAGAGAACTGCAGTTGAGTCCGCAGGAGGTATTACTTTTTGTCAAAAAGGAAGGGGGCAAGGTGGCCTCTACATCCTCTATGGTCAACGAAGAGATGCATACACAGATTTTTGGTCACTTCAGCGTTGAAAAGAAAATGGTCGATGAGACCAAGAAAATAAGAGAGGAAAAAGAGAAGCGGTTGTCAAGGCTTGAGGAGCAGTCGCGAAAAACCTATGAAAAAGAGAAGCATCTCAGCGAAACTCTGAGTCCGCCACCTGCTCCTGTAGCTGCTGCTGTTGAATTGAAAAAAGAGCCTGCTCATGATATACCTGCCCCGCATCCTGCTCTGGATGCCGTTAAGGAACCGGAAGTCTCTTTGAGTGAGGAACCTGAAGTTCCTTCTCAAGCTGAACTTCCTGTAGCTGAGCCTGAAAAAGAGGAACCTTCAGTAAACGAGCATCTTGTTTCTTTTGATGCTCCGCAGATGATGGGAGGCCTTACGGTGCTTGGCACGCTTGACATGTATGCCGGAAGGAACAAGAAAAACCGTAAAAAGAATTTCAAAGAGCAGGCTGATGCTTTAAAAGATGAGTTTGAACCGAAGGCAGCGGAGGAAGTAGTCCATGGCGAAGAAAAAGTGGTTACCCCTAAGAAGCCTGCCAAGGTTGTCAGTGATGTGAAACCGAAGCCTGTAGTGGCTGTCGGGGATAGTTCCGCCCTGAAAAAGAAAAAAGGCAAGAAGAAAAAGAAGCCTGAGGTTGATGACAAGGTCATAACAGCGAATATACAAAAGACGATCAGTGGTATTGAGGATCGCAGCGGCACAGGTTCACGCCAGAAATTCCGCAAGATGCGTAAAACTGAGCGTGAGCGAGAGCATGAAGAGGATGAGGCTTTTCGTGAGGCTCAGCGGATGGTTGTCAGGGTTACTGAGTATGCGTCGCCGCATGAACTTGCGGAGCTTATGGGCATTACTGCCAAAGAGATTATTCAGAAGTGTTTTGCTCTTGGCAAGTTTGTAACGATCAATCAGCGACTTGATAAGGAATCGATTGAATTGATTGCGCTTGAATTCGGTTTTGAGGCTGAATTTATTTCAGAGGTTGAAGCTACTGCGGTTGTTGTCGAGGAGGATGATGAAGCTGATCTTCTGACTCGTCCACCAGTTGTGACCATTATGGGACATGTAGATCACGGAAAGACTTCGCTGCTCGATTATATCCGCAACAGTAAAGTTGTGGCTGGTGAGTCGGGTGGCATTACCCAGCATATCGGTGCTTATGAGGTTTCAGTGGAAGGCGGCAGGAAGATCACTTTTCTTGATACGCCTGGTCATGAAGCGTTTACTGCGATGCGCGCAAGGGGAGCTCAGGTGACGGATATAGTTATTCTTGTTGTTGCGGCTGATGACAGTGTTATGCCTCAGACCATCGAGGCGATCAACCATGCCAAGGCGGCGGGAGTGCCTATTGTTGTTGCTCTTAACAAGATTGATAAGGTTGAGGCTAATCCGGAGAAGATTAAAACCCAGCTTTCTGATGCAGGCGTGCTGGTTGAAGAGTGGGGTGGAACCTATCAGTGTCAGGAGATTTCGGCCAAGAAGGGTATCGGTATTGCCGAGCTTATGGAAAAAGTGTTGACTGAGGCTGAAATGCGTGAACTGAGGGGTAACTACTCTCCAGATATCAATGCAAGCGGTATTATTGTTGAGTCAGAGCTTGATAAGGGTAAGGGCGTTATTTCCACAGTGCTGGTGCAGCGCGGAATTTTGAAGGTTGGTGATCCTTTTGTTGCCGGAAATACCATGGGCAAGGTTCGTGCACTAATGGATGAAAGAGGCAAGAGAATTCTGTTTGCCAATCCTTCGCAGCCTGTCAGGGTGCTTGGATTTGAGGATCTGCCGCAGTCGGGCGATGTGTTGACGGTTATGTCGACTGACAGGGATGCCCGTGATCTGGCGCAAAAGCGACAGGTCATACGCCGTGAACATGATTTCCGTCGCAGTACGCGTGTCAAGCTTGACAGTATAGCCCGTCAGATTAAGGAAGGGCTTATGAAGGAGCTGAGCGTTATTATCAAGGCTGATACAGATGGCTCTATTCAGGCACTTGCTGACGGGCTGATGAAAATTCAGAATGATGAGGTCAAGGTTCAGATTATTCACCAGGGCGTCGGGCAGATTACTGAAACTGACGTTTTGCTTGCTGCGGCTTCTGATGCCATTATTATCGGCTTCAGGGTGCGACCGAATGTGAACGCCAAGAGGCTAGCTGAAAAAGAGGATCTTGATGTCCGCTTTTACAGCGTTATTTATCATGTGCTTGAAGATGTCGAGAAAGCGCTTGAAGGCATGCTTTCGCCTGAACTGCATGAAGAGAGTCTTGGTTCTCTTGAGGTGCGTCAGGTATTCAAGGTGCCTAAAATCGGTAACGTTGGCGGATGTTATGTGCTTGAAGGAAAGGTTTTCCGTGATTCGAAGGTACGATTGCTTCGTGATGGCGTGCAGATTTATGAAGGTCAGCTTGCGGCGCTCAGGCGTTTCAAGGATGATGTCAAGGAAGTGGATGCCGGTTATGAGTGCGGTATGAGTCTGAAAAATTATGATGATATCAAGGTTGGAGACGTTGTTGAGGCGTATAAGATAGTTGAGAAGAAACGGAAACTTTGAACCGCTTATTGTTGAGTTATGTCGATACGTACTGACAGGGTTGCTTCACTTCTGCAGCAGGAGCTGGGAGGTATACTGCAAAAGGAGCTGCCGCGTGGCGGTTCGATAGTTACTATTGTTGAGGTGAAGGTTACACCTGATCTCAGCATTGCAAGGGTCTATGTTTCTATTATCGGTTCTGAAGAACAGAAGGAAAAGGCCATGGCTTTTTTGCGGGATGAAACAAAAAGTATCAGAATGATACTTTCTTCCAGGATCCGGCATCAATTCAGGCGTATTCCTGAACTGGAATTTTTTGAGGATCATCTTTATGAGCGGGCGACCAAGATTGAGCAGCTTTTGAATGAAGTTCGAAAAGGCAGTGGCGATAAACATTGACATTGCCGTTTTGGTAAACAGATTGCATGGATGAACAGCATAACTGAAAGTATCATTCATGATGAAGGTGATTTTCTTCTGATTGACAAGCCTTTCGACTGGACCTCGTTTGATGTGGTGGCAAAGATTAGAAATACCTTTAAAGGGGTCGGCTTGAAGCGCAAGGTGGGTCACTCCGGGACTCTTGATCCTAAGGCTACAGGTCTGCTTATTCTTGCAACGGCCCGGAAAACCAAGGAAATATCATCTCTGGAAGTGCTTGATAAGGTGTACGATGGTGCCTTGAAGCTGGGCGTCATGACTGAAAGCCATGATATTGAAACCTCCGAGTATGGCCATTGCAGTGTAGAGCATCTGACGGAGATGCGGATTCGCACTCTTGCTTCAGAATTTGAGGGAACTCACCTGCAGCAGCCACCAATGCATTCGGCGGCTTGGCACAATGGCAAGCGTCTTTACGCTCATGCCCGCAAGGGAGAGGTTATCAAGGAGCGTAAAGTAAAAGAGATTGTTATCTACCGCTTTGAGGTTACCCGCGTTGAGCTTCCGATGGTCTATTTTGTTCTCCATGTTTCAAAGGGTGCCTATATCAGGGTTATTGCCCATGAGTTCGGTGCTGCTTTAGGCGTAGGAGGATATCTTGCCTCTCTCAGACGTCTTTCCATCGGCTCCTATCAGCTGAGCTCTTCGAAGAGTGTAGAGGAGACTATTGACACAATTCTTCGGCAGGCATCAACCGCTTCCGCCAGGGTGAAGGTAGATACAGAATAAGTATGCGAATTGTTGAGTATGACAATGATATTGTCTACAGCTATGGCTCCCGCTCTCTCGCGGAACTGCCTCTTGTCGGTTCTGCGGTGACGATCGGGTCGTATGACGGGGTTCATAAAGGGCACCGGACAATTATTGCCCGAATGGCTGCTATAGCCCGTGCGCGGCATCTCAGAAGTGTGGTTGTGACGTTTGAGCCGCATCCGAGACGGGTGCTTAAGGGGGCTGTTTCGGGCCCGCTTGGACTATTGACCACTCTTGAAGAAAAAATTGACCTTCTCTCCCGGGAGAACATTGATCTTCTTTTTGTTATTCGGTTTACTCCGGATTTTGCATCACGATCATCCGAAGATTTTATCCGGAATGTTCTTGTCAGGCTCCTTGGTGCTCAGGCAATTATTATCGGTTATGATCATGTGTTTGGCCGTGACAGGAGCGGAAGCGGAACAACACTGGAAAATCTTGGGGTGGAGCTTGGATTTGCTGTGGAGGTTGTTGATGAGGTGCTTATCGGCAGTGAGCATTTGTCGAGCACAAGAATAAGGCGGTTGCTTGAAGCCGGAATGATTGAAGAGGCCAATGAGTTTCTTGGTTCTCCTTATATGATCAGCGGTATGGTGGTTGAGGGAGACAAGGTTGGGCGGAGTATCGGCTTTCCAACGGTTAATCTGAGGATTTCTGACCAGAATAAGCTGTTGCCGCGTTCTGGCGTTTACGTGGCTCAAACTGAGATCGATGGAATTCTTTTTTATGCGATGATGAATGTTGGTGTTCGTCCAACGGTCTCTTCGGAGGGGATTATAAGCGTGGAGGCGTTCATTCTCGGGTATAGCGGTGATTTATACGGTGAACGTTTACGGTTTACGCTCCTGAGGTTCATCAGGGAGGAGAGGAAGTTTTCGTCACTGGATGAGCTGAAAAAACAGCTTGAAAAAGATAAAAAAGCCGTGGAGTTGTATTGTTAATAATATTATATTGCAGGTCAATCGATTTAATATAACAAACGAAGAGATATGAGTCTGACAAAAGAATTTAAAGCAGAAGTCATTGCACAGTTTGGTGCTTCTGAGAAGAATACTGGAAAATCCGAGGTTCAGGTTGCTTTATACACCCGCCGGATCACTGATCTTACCGGTCATCTTCAGCTGCATCCCAAGGACAAGCACTCCCGTCGCGGTTTGCTTATGCTTGTTGCCAAGCGCAAGAAAATGCTGAACTATTTGAAAAATGTTGATATCAATCGTTACCGTAAAGTTATCGGTGAACTTGATCTTCGCAAATAAGAGTGGTAATAAAGGCGGTATCTTTTTAATAAACTGAAGCGGTAAGGGATACTATGCTGGAAAGTATGACCGGATATGGCAGTGCCGAGTCTCTGGAGAATGGAGTGAAGACTCTTGTTGAGTTGCGCTCGGTCAATAACCGGTTCGCTGAGATCAGTGTGAAGCTTCCCCGTCAGCTTCTCTCTTATGAACTTGAAGTCCGTGAAATGATACGGGCGCATTTTCAGAGGGGGAAGATTTCTGCTTTTATTCAGATTCAGCTTGACGAGGAGCAGCCAATCTCTACGGGTATCAATGTCGCAAAGGTCAAGGCCTATAAAGGACTGCTTGATTCCCTCCGGAAAGAAGCCGATCTTGATGCTCCTGTTCTTCTTGAGCATCTGCTCCGGTTTCCTGAAATATTCGATAATGGAGCTACATCGCTCGACAGTTCTGATACCCTGTGGCCTTTTGTCAAAAACCTTCTGCAGGATGCTATCGATCGGCTGAAAGCTATGCGACGCAGGGAGGGGGAAGAGCTCTCCATAGATTTTACCGCACGAATTGCTGAAATTGAGCGTACTCTTGCAGTGGTCACCGCTCTTTCGGCTGACAATCTTGAAACCGTAAGGAAAAGACTTGCTGCAAAGGTAGAGGCTGTTGCCGGCAAGGATCTGGCATATAGCCGTGACCGTCTTGAAATGGAACTGGTACTTGCGGCTGACAAGCTTGATATAACCGAAGAGTTGACCCGATTTGCCAGCCATAACAAGTTTTTTATTGAAGAGCTGAGAAATGAGGAGAGCGGTACAGGCCGGAAACTGAATTTTCTTCTTCAGGAGCAGTTGCGTGAAGCCAATACCATAGCTTCAAAATCCCAGAATGCTGAAATTTCCCAGAAAATAGTTCAGATCAAGGAAGATCTTGAAAAAATCAGGGAACAGCTGCAGAATATAGAGTAATTGCTATGATTGAAGAGCGAAAACAGCAGGGAAAACTGATTGTTTTTTCAGCTCCGTCAGGTACCGGGAAATCAACAATAGCCAAGCTGGTTCTTGAACGCATGCCGACCGTCAGATTTTCGGTGTCGGCCACAACCAGGCAGAAAAGAGCAGGAGAGAGTGAAGGTGGAAACTATTTTTTTCTCAGTAAGGAAGAGTTTGAGGAGAGGATTCGTACTGGTGGTTTTATAGAGCACGAATTTTTTTTTGGAAACCATTATGGTACACTGCTTGATAAAACACATGATGTGATTGATTCAGGTGCCAATATTCTGCTTGATCTTGATGTGAAGGGCGCCTTGAATCTTAAAAAGATTTTTCCTGATAATTCATTGCTGCTGTTTATAAAGCCGCCCGATATGGAGGTTTTAAAGCAGAGACTTCAAGGGCGACAGAGTGAAGATGAGGCGAGTCTGAGTGTGCGTCTGGAGCGAGCAAGGCTGGAGTTGGCTTATGCGGACCGGTTTGATAAGGTTGTCGTGAATGATGATCTGGAGAAGGCGGTTGAGACCATTACAGCTATCATTACTGAATTTCTTTCAAATACGTAAAATACGGTACAATGTCGGTTAAACCTGTTGACCTGAATAAGTTGAGAAGTGGGCACTCGAATTTGTATGAAACGGTGGTCGCTATTTCGAAAAAAGCAAAAAAGCTGCATGATGAAGAGCGTGCAGAACTTGAAGAGAAGCTTCTGCCTTATAAGGAGATGATCCGTAACCCGACAAGCGAATCTGAGTCGGACAAGATTTTTCCGGAGCAGATAGCTATCAGCCTTGAGTTTGAGTGTCGTGAAAAGTCGTCGCATAAGGCTGTTGCAGATTACTTTGAGCATAAATACGATTATACCATAGAGAAACCTGTTGAAAAGAAGGCTGTGCCAACTGAAGAAGATGATGAAACTGACGGGAATTAATCAGATTACCCTTCGAGTCAATGACTTGGGTCTGGCTGAGGATTTTTATGGTGGTATTCTTGGTCTTAAGCTTGACCACAGGGTTGGTGCAAACATTTCGTATCTCCGTGTTAACTCGGATATGCTTGTGCTCGTGAAGGCTGAAACCCCCGGTTCGCTTCAGGCGAGGGATATCCGGGTTGATCATTTCGGGTTCAGGCTTGCTTCAGACGCGGAAGTTGATGAGGCAGCCCGCTATATGGATGAACAAGGCGTTCACATTGTTACCCGACCGGCCCATCGGCGGGAGGGAAGGGCTTTTTTTGTCATGGATCCGGATGGTAATCTTGTGGAGTTTTATTCCATGCATGAAACCGGTATTCAGAAGGACAGCCCGGATATTGATCTTTCTTCTCCAGATTCTCACTCTCTCCCAACTCGTCAGCACATGGATGACGTGGTTGTGACCAGAAAAACCCGTCGTTCGAGAAAATAGCTTCTATAAGTTGGTCTCTAAAAATAAATTCAGTGATATGCCTGGACTGCATTCCGGTGATAAGCTTGAGTTATCCCGCGAAAAGGATGACCAGCTCATTGGCGGATCTCTCAATAAAAATGTTGATGATCTCTACGGAAAACTGTTTAACCCCGAAAGAGAACCGCTGTCAACAGAAGCTATTAATGATGCCCTTCGCGGCACATTCAAAGAACAACAGTTGTGACAGTGTGCTAACTCTGATCAAAAGAGCTGCTTAATCTCCTGAAAAAGTATTTTTAATCACGCGATCGTTTCAAAAACGATCGGAGTTATCTCATCTCTATCGCTCTCTCTTAGTGTACATCCTCAAGCATCAGTCGTTCAGCTTCCTTAAGTTGTTCGAGGGTGTTGATGCCTATAATTTCGTTGGGGTTGTCTGTTTTGAATGCGCAGACATGCCTGCCGCTCTGGAAGCAGATGCTGAATACATCGGTAAGATAGTATTCATTCTGGGCGTTGTTTGTCGTGATCTCTTGAAGAGCGTCGAAAAGTACGGCGGCATTGAAAACGTATATGCCTGAATTTATTTCCCGCACGGCACGTTCTGTTTCGGTTGCGTCTTTTTGTTCAACAATTTTGAGGACGCTGTCACTGTCGGGCTCGCGGATAACTCTTCCGTATCCCGTGGGGTCTTCCATATCTGCTGTCAGAACAGTTGCTACAGCGTTTTTTGTGTGGTGAAATGCTATCAGCTTTTTCAGGGTGCGGGGGTTGACCAGAGGGGCGTCTCCGGAGAGGATCAGTACCTCTCCGTGAAAATCGCGGAGCTCGGCTTCAGCCTGCATGATGGCATGACCTGTGCCAAGTTGGGGCTCCTGAAGTGCAGTGCTTACCTTGTAGCCCGCCGTGGCGGCTTTGACAAGTTCTGCCTGGTGTCCGATAATCAATACTATTTTTTGGGGATCAAGAGCCAATGATGTATCGAGAACATATTCGATAAGTGGACGCTGGTTCGCCTGATGGAGCACTTTCGGGAGGTCAGATTGCATCCGTGTGCCTTTTCCGGCAGCCATGACGATTATTGCTAGTGCCATTTGATTTCTTGTTCAGTGGGGATGTCGGGTAGTTATGATAACTGTTCGCCTTGTTCACCTACCAGATGCCGACTCTTCGGGTTGTTGTGCCTGTCGACTATAAGTACCATTGGTTTATGGAGGCGTGCTTCTGCCGGGTCCATGGTGGCAAAGGTCATGATAATGATTTCGTCGCCAACCAGGGCGCATCGGGCAGCCGCTCCGTTGAGCTGTATTTCTCTGGAGCCATGAGCTCCTTTGATAATGTAGGTTTCAAAGCGCTCGCCATTGTTGTTGTTGACTACAAGAACTTTTTCGTTTGGAATCATATCTACCATTTCAAGAAGCTCATTGTCAATGGTGATGCTTCCTTCATATTCGAGATCTCCGCTGGTAACTATAGCGTTGTGAATTTTTGATTTTAAAACATGTAATTTCATGAACAGAGAACCTTCAAAATTATTTTGTGAATGCTTTGCCGCTTCCCCGGAAAATCCGGTATTTTTTTAAGGATTGATCACTTTCAAAGCCTTGGCCAGTGATGGTTTCATCTGGCTTGATAATAGTAACAAACTTATTTGAACGGATCATTTTATCGTTGTTTGTCCGTTTAACATACTCTGTTTTTATGACCGTCGGGCCGCTTGATGTAATGACTACATTTCCTTGTGCTTCAATATCCTGATTATCGTGAATAACCGCCTTTTCGGCAGTTATGGTTGTTTCAGGTTTACCAGTGATGTCAAAGAAAGTAACTTTTACCCCATTATCCAGCTGATGTTCAGTTCCATCGTTTATTCTGTATTCTGCCTGGTGTCCGGCTTCAATGACTCCTCGTTGGACACCGGATTCAGTAAGGATCAGCCTGACAGTCCAACTTTCCTGTATGGGGTGATTTATACCGATAAAGCCGGTTTCGGGAGAACGGCGCTCCTTCTGTGGATCGCCGCATCCCGATGCCATGATAACAAAAACATGCAGAAAAAGAACAGCAACTCTTTTCAAATCAGGAAATAATTACTTGATATTCAGTTCATTCATCACCTTGAAGGTGATGTCATACTCCGGTGCAAAATATGCTGCTGCATTTTTATCAAGAATCAGAGTGAAGCCTTCTTTCTGTGCAATTGATTTAATTGCAGCAGTCAGCTTCTGCTGAACCGGTCCGATTATATCCTGACGTTTTTTCTCAAAAACAGCACTTTGTTCCTGCTGGAATTTTTGTACAGCCTGGCTCTTAACGTTGAGTTCCTTTTCTTTCGAGTTTCTTGCGGCCGGATTCAATTTCGGTGCTTGTTTCTGGTATTCGGCTATTGCTCTTTGAAGCTCCTGGTTTTTCATCGCAATTTCTTTTTGCAGTGGGCCGGCAGCAGCCTGTAAGCTGGTTTCCGCTTGTTTTGCTTCCGGCAGCAGCTGGAAGATTTTACCAGAATCTACAACACCGACTTTTCCAGCTTCCTGTGCAGCGAATGAACGGGGAGCAACCAGTACCAAACTGAGGGCAACTGCCATAATGATACGGCGCGACATAGTCATAAATCTTTTTGAATGCTTCATCAAATTCATGGTTAAGGTTATCATATTAATAGGTAGAGAGCGGTATAATGCAAAAGTGGTCACAATTATACATTCAAAGGTAAGAATTCCCTGTTAAAAATCTATATAAAGCTGAAAAGCCCTTCGTAATGACGAGATGGGGGGGCCTGGAAATCGCTATTGTTGCTGGTTGTTATCAGTTCACAGTTTTTTTTTCTGAAATAGCTGTCCCGGCTGCTGGATGATTGCGGTTTTCAGTTCAAGTTCAAACAGGTGCACCAGAAGTGAGGGTATATCGATAGCGGTAGCTGTTGCAAGTGTGTCGATATGCATGGGTTCGGTGCCCATGGTGAGCAGGATGACCTGTTCCTGGGAGGATAGGCTAATATCAGGCGCGTTGGCCTGTGAGAGTGGTTGAGAAGGGCAGCTTTTTATGAATTGGGGGCCCAGCTCGGTTATGATATCGTCGCCATTCATGATTGCTTTGGCATGCCCTTGCTGGATAAGCCTGTTTGTCCCTCTGGACGAGGGGGAAAAAATACTTCCGGGTACTGCGAAAACTTCACGGTTCTGCTCAAGGGCTCCTGCTGCAGTGATGAGTGCTCCTCCTTTTATGTCGGATTCCACTACAATAGTTCCGGCGGATATTCCGGATATAATTCGATTGCGTTTAGGAAATTTTGCAGGAGAGAGTGTGGAGCCAAGCCATTCTTCGGAAATGAGTGCTCCCTGTTCTATGATTTTTGGCCATAGTTTTCCTTTTGGATCGGTATAGATGGTGTCAACGCCGCTTGCAAGTACTGCAACGGTGAGTCCTCCGTTTTGAAGAGCTGCAGCATGTGCCGCCATGTCAATACCATAAGCCATACCGCTATAGATGCTGACCCCGAAGTTGACCAGGTCACGGCAGAGCATCGCAGTGCATTGCCGGCCGTAGAGCGAGGCATGCCGGGTGCCGACAACTGCAAGAGCGGGTGAGTTAGCAGGGGGAAGGGTTCCTCGAACAAAGAGGCAGGGGGGCGGATCGTATATCTGCTTTAAAAGAGGGGGATAGGCGGGGTCAAGAATTGTGATGAGTGAGGCGTTAAGCTTATGAAGTCTGGAAATCTGCTCTTCGGCGCTTTTTTCTGCTGCCTGGCGGGTTTCTGTATGGTGAAGAAAATTGTATACCTGGCGCGCAAGGGGCTCTCCTATGCCGGGCACTTGCATGAGGCCTGTCACATCGGTGTGCAGCACATTTTTCAGCTGGTCATGAAAATGCTCTATGATTGCCTTGATTCTTGCCGGTCCTATACCCGGGATAAGGGTCAGGACTAGCAGGAGAATGCTGTTTTCCATGAAAATCGGGGGTGAGTTGATGCATGGAGAGTTAAAAGTCTCTTTTTATGAGAATGTTGGCAAATCCTTTCAGGTATTCTTTTCCTTCGGCATGAGGGAGTTGATCAAGTGCGGTAAGAGCCTCTTCAGTGTCGCGGTTGATCAGTGCGGCTGTTTCTTCAAGGATTCCGCATCGTTCATAAACTTTTTTTACTTCAGCCACCTTGTCGGGACTGGTACCTTTATTGATGATGACTGAGTGAAGAAGATCATGATCGGCGCCTCTGGTCAGTTCGAGTGACCGGAGGAGAAGGTAGGTTTTTTTGCCGTTGATGATGTCGCCTCCAGCCATTTTGCCGGACTTTCCGTTTACTGCCATGATGTCGAGATAGTCATCCTGTATCTGGAAAGCTCTTCCGATTTTTTCACCGAAAAGGACCAGATTCTGAAGTTGTTCATCCGTTGCATTTCCTGCCACACCGCCGGCTTCAAGTGCGGCTGAAATGAGGCGGCCGGTTTTTTTTGAAATCATGTCGAGGTAGTCTGCAATTGAGGCATCTTGTTTTTCTTCGAGTTCCATATCGAGCGCCTGACCTTCGCAGATTGTGATATTGGCGTGATTGAGGATGTGAATAAGTTCTGCATGCCTGGTTGTTGATGCTTGCAGTGCGAGTTCATAGGCATAGGCGATCATCATGTCTCCGGTCAGAATGGCAGCATTGACGTTCCATTGTTTGTGTACGGTTGGTCTGCTGTGGCGTAGTTCCGCCTGGTCCATGATATCGTCGTGGATCAGGGTGAAGTTGTGGAGTATTTCAACAGCCAGTGCAACATTGAGGGCGGTTTCGGATGAACCGCATATTGCTTCTGAGGCAAGAAGTGTAAGAAATGGCCGGATTCTTTTGCCATTTCCTTCAAGAATATACCGTGCCGGCGCATAAAGGGTTACAGGGAGCTCTTTATCGAAACAAGCTGCTAAAGCCTCGTTGATTTTCGAGTGGTAGAGATGATATTTTTTTTCTACAAGTTCCTGGGTTAAAGGCATATTCATTATGAAATTGGTCATTGTTTGTTGATAAGGCGTTTGTTTCGGAGCTGCTCTATGCTGGCGGAACCGGAAAGGAACATGATTGCTCTGAGATCGTTAAGCCAGGTTTCAATTGTTTTTTCAAGAGTTCCCTGGTGAAGGGCTTTGAGCATATGGCGGGCAGATGCGGCAAGTTGTGCTCCAAGAGCCAGTGACTTTGCAATATCAGCACCGGACTGGATTCCTCCTGATGCAATGATTTCAATGGTTTTGAGCTCTGGATGTTCTTTTTTGAGTGCACGTATATCAAGGAGGCATTGAGCAGTGGGAATGCCCCAGTTCAGCAGCTCTTCAAGAGCGGGTGTGCTGAAACGGGTATCGTTCCCGAACTGCCGTGTATACCTGATCTCTTCAACTTTCTGCCAGCTGATTCCTCCTGCTCCGGCGACATCGATCACTTTTACTCCTG
Organism: uncultured Chlorobiaceae bacterium; assembly: GCA_903851385.1. Lineage (GTDB taxonomy): Bacteria > Bacteroidota > Chlorobiia > Chlorobiales > Chlorobiaceae > Chlorobium. The sequence goes on from CAINOC010000119.1 coordinate 28,226, forward strand.
CTTCAATAAGGCGGAGGGCAGCGGACGGCGAGATGCCGCATCCAACCTCTTTTACAATAACCGGGACAGGGATTTTTGCCGTGAGGGCTGAAAGCTGATGGAGAACATGCCGGAAATCGGTGTTTCCTTCGGGCTGAAAAAGCTCCTGGGCGGCATTGAGGTGTACAATAAGTCCATCGGCCTGGAGAAGCTCCAGCATAGTGTTGATTTCTTTGTCAGTCAGGCCTTTTGCAATTTCAGGAGCTCCGATGTTGGCAAAAATCTGTACTGAAGGAGCATATTTTCTTACAACAGCAAAACTTTCGCGGTATGAGGTGTTTTCAAGCGCCTGGCGCATGCTGCCGACGCCAAGCGGAATCCGGAAGTGTTCGGCAGCCTCAGCAAGCTGCTGGTTTAAGGTTGCCGCTTCGCTGTATCCTCCAGTCATGGAGGATATCATTAACGGGGCGGCAATTTTGCTGCCCAGAAATGTTGTGGAGAGGTCAATGTCGGAAAAAGCAATTTCAGGGAGTGCATCATGCTGAAAATCGAACCACTCAAATCCTGTGGTTTTGCCGTTAAAGGCAACGTCGCCGTGCAGGCATATTTCCACATGGCTGTGCTTGCGCTCGATTGTTATATTATTATCGTAGCTGCTCTCGCTCATTTTTCGGTTGATCATGCAGAAAGGATACGTTCCTTGCAGGATTTGTAATACTTTATGTTGAAAATATAACTTAATAAAAATATACCATAACCTTTTACCGTATCTCACATTGGTGTTATCATGCTGAAAACATTGTTTGCTATAGCTCTTCGTCATCTGCTTGGACGTCGGAAGCAGACATTGACTACTATTTTCGGTGTCGCGATCAGTACCATGGTTCTGATTACAACCAATTCTCTTACCAGGGGATTGCTCGATTCGTTTATTGAAACCATTGTGAATGTGGCGCCGCATATAACGGTAAAGGGAGAGAAAATGCGCCCAATGCCCGTGAATATTCTTGAGGGAGAGAGTCGGTCTGGCATGGCTTTCGTTGAAAATAATATTCAGAAGCAGGAGCCTGACGAGGTACGGAATTATCGGCAGATTCTCAGTGTGTTCAGTTTGCCGCAGTATAACAAACATGTTCTTGCTGCTTCGCCTTATGTTACTTCTCAAGTTATGGCTGTTAAGGGCAGCCGCAACCAATCTCTTACCCTCAAAGGCGTTCTGATCGATCGTGAAGATGCCATCAGCGGTATCAGGAAAAAAATGCTTGCCGGTAAGATTGCCATGTTTGAAAAAACAGCCAATGCGCTGCTTGTGGGACGTACCGTGGCGAAGGATATGAATCTCAAGCTGAATGATGATGTTATTATTATTCCTGTTTCAGGGAAGAGCAGACAGTGCAAGGTGGCCGGAATTTTTTTTACCGGTGTTAATGCTGTCGATAACAGTGTGCTGGTCTCTCTCAAGCTTGGTCAGATCATTGGGGGATTGGCGGCAAACAAGGTTTCGGGTATAGCGCTTAAAGTTGATACTCCCCTTGATAATGCTGCGCTGGCAAGAGATCTGGAAAAGGTTACCGGGTATCGATGCATGACCTGGCAGGAGGAGAATGCAAGTATTCTCTCCCTGTTTGCCCGTATTGGCTATATCGTTTTTTCTCTTGTTGCTTTTGTCGGGGTTGTTTCAGGGTTTGGGGTGGCAAATATTCTGGTCACCACGGTGTTCGAAAAGAGCCGCGACATTGCGATTATGAAGTCGCTGGGATTTTCGGCCCTGCAGCTGATAAGCATGTTTGTTTTTGAGGGGTTTATGGTTGGCCTGGCCGGAGCTCTTGTGGGGGGAGTTCTTGCTATCGGGTCGATCAATCTGTTTGCCAGTCTTCCTGTTGAAAGCTCACAGGGCCCTATCACCCAAACGGGATTCAGTATGTCATATAATCCTGTATATTTTTTTCTTGTGATTGGTGTAACGGTTATAATAAGCACTCTTGCTGCGATTCTGCCGTCTGCACGGGCGGCTAAACTTGAGCCGGTGAGTGTGCTCCGCGATAGCAGTCTGTAGCTCTCAGCTCTCTCTGGAGATGGTTTGTTCGGGGTGTTGCAGCAGGTAGAGTTTGTAATAGAGTCCTCTTTTTGCGAGCAGTTCCTGATGATTTCCTGTTTCCCTGATAACTCCTTTGTGCAGCACTATGATTCTGTCGGCTTTTTGAACCGTTGAGAGTCTGTGGGCAATTATAATGGAGGTACGGTCTTTCATGAGGCTGGCTGTTGCCGAGTCTATAAGGGTTTCGGTTTCAGTATCGACGGAGCTGGTGGCTTCATCAAGGACAAGAATTTCGGGGTTATAGAGGAGCGCACGGACGAAGGCTATTAACTGTTTTTGTCCGGATGAGAGTCCTGTTCCGTTTTCAAGAACTTTGTACTCATACTTTCCAGGGAGTTGATCAATGAAGCGGTCGGCTCCGACAATTTTTGCTGCTTCCCTGATGTTGTCGTCAGTGACTTCGGGATTGCCGAATGCCAGGTTTTCTTTTATAGTTCCGGAAAACAGAAACACATCCTGCATGACAACACCAACGAGTTTTCTCAGAGAGTGCTCTTCTATTTCCTGCAAGGGATTGCCGTCAATGGTTATGGAGCCTTTCTGGAAAGGGTAGAGTTTTGAGAGAATGTTAATAAGCGTCGTTTTTCCGCTTCCTGTAGCGCCTACAATTGCAATTTTTTCACCATGACGGATTTCAAATGAGATATCCTTCAGTATCCAGTTTTCGTGGTCGTAGGCGAACCAGACATTGTTGAATGTGATGTTCTCCCGGAATGTTGCAAGATGATGTAAACCTGAAGGGTTTTCTATACCTTCGTCTTCATCGAGTAGTCGGATAATGCGGTCTGAGCTGGCAATGGCAGTCTGAATAACGTTGAATCTGTCGGAAAGATGTTGAAGCGGACGGAAAAAAAGCCAGATGTATTGAACAAATGATATTACTACTCCAATGGTAAGATCAGCCTTGAGCAGCCGGATGCCGCTGTACCAGATGACCAGCCCTGCTGCTGCAGAGCTCAGTACCTCAATCAGAGGATAATAGATAGAGAAATAAAAGACAGTTCGAATATTTGCATCCCTGTGGTCAGCATTGATCGATGCATATTCAATGGATTCCCGTTCTTCACGGTTAAACAATTGAACAATTGTTACCCCGGTAATATGCTCCTGAAAAAATGTGTTCAGGCGCGCAAGATGGGTGAGAACGTCCTGGAATGCAGCCCGGACTTTGTTTTTGAATTTTATTGTGGCATAGAGCATCAGAGGAAGAATGGCCAGAACTATAAGGGTCAGTTGCCAGTCTATCCATACCATAAGGACAACAATGAAAAAGAGCTGCAGGATGTCGCCGAGAATGGTGATGATTCCGCTGGAGAGCATTTCGTTCAGCGATTCCACATCATTGGTTGATCGGGTTATCAGGCGTCCTATAGGGTTCCGGTCATAAAACCTTGCGGGCAGTTTCTGCAGGTGTGTGAAGATGTCCATCCTGATGTCGAACACGGCTTTCTGTCCTATAATCTGCGTCCACCAGGTTGTGATATACTGTTTTATGCCGTCGAGCAGAATGGCGCCGGCAAGCAAAATGCTGATTGTCGTCAGACCATTGAGATCACCCTTCGCTATATAATCATCAATGGCGATTTTTGTCAGATAGGGCCTTAAGGGTCCGAGAAAGGAGCCTGCAATTGTAAGGGCAATGGCAGCGCTGATGAGAGCTTTATAGGGCTTTAAATAGGTTAACAGGCGGGTGACAATGTAGCGGTCTACCGAACCCTTGTTCTTTTTTTTCAGTGTTTCATCCTGCTGGGGCTTGAAACTTTTGCTTTTTGTATTGTTACTCATCTGATTTTGCGGGAGATATACATGCCTGTCGAGGGTTCGGTCAATGCTCGATTGTTCTTTTTTCAATGTCATGCTTCAGTTCGCTGGCAAGTTCTTCCGCCCGGGCTTTTGTAGGTGCTTCAGAGTATATTCTCACAATAGGCTCGGTGTTTGAGGGCCGTAAATGAACCCAGCTGTCGGCAAAATCAAGTTTGAGTCCGTCAAGAGTGTTTGCCTCGGCGTTGGGGTAGTGTCGGGCAATATCGGAAAATATTTTTTCAAGTGAGCTGCGGTCTCCGGAGGAAAGCGTGATTTTCTGTTTTGACATAACGTAATCGGGGAAATGCTTGCGGAATTGAGTGAGTGTTCCACCGTTGTTCTGGATCCGCCAGTGGGTGAATGCCTGGACGAAAAGTGCTATTCCGACTAAGGCATCGCGACCGTAATGCAACTCAGGTAGAATAACTCCGCCGTTTCCTTCTCCTCCTATGACCACGTCCATTTGTTTCATGAGAGCACTGACATTGGCTTCGCCAACTTTTGCACTGTAGCATTGCACGCCGTACTTTTCTGCGATGTCTCGCAGAGCGCGGCTGCTTGAGAGGTTGTTTGCGATGGGCCCTCTATGCTGTTGCAGATAAAAATCTGCGCAGGCGACAAGCGTGTATTCTTCTCCGAAGAGTGAGCCATCTTCACAGATAAGGGCGAGCCGGTCGACATCGGGATCAACGATAAGGGCAAAATCGCATTTGCTTTCTTTAACAGCGGCGATGGTGGTAGAGAGATTTTCCTCGATTGGTTCGGGGTTTCGGGGAAATAGTCCGGTGCCGCCGCATGCGAACGGAACAATGGTTGCTATGCCGAGTTTTTTACAAAGTTTTGGCACAATGGAGTAACCGGCACCTTCAACACAGTCGACAAGAACCCGGAACTGCTGTAAAGCAATGGTTGCTGGATCTATACAGGGCAATTGAAGGACTTTTTCGATATGCAGGTCATCATATCGGTCATTTTGGGAAATCGTGCCGATGGTGTCCCAGTGTGCGTAGACAAAAAGCTCTTTTTCAGCAATGTCGAGCAGTTCATCAACCTGGATACTGGTTAAAAACTCGCCATGGTGATTCAGCATTTTCAGGGCGTTCCATGCGACGGGGTTATGTGATGCTGTAATAATGAGTCCTCCGTTGGCATGTTCTTCAGTAACAGCGATTTCAACGGTTGGCGTTGTAGCAACTCCAATATCGATAACATCGCACCCGCAAAGCACAAGGGTATTGCTGATGAGATCGCTGATTGCTTTGCCGGTCGGCCTTGTGTCTCTGCCGATGACAATTCGCGGCTTTTGTTCAGGAGTCAGGTGGGTATGATCCTTTTTATTTCGCAGAATCCATGAGGCGAAGGCCATCGCGAATGCTGTAAGATTTTTAGGGGTCAGGCTGTCGCCAACTATCCCTCTTATCCCGGAAACGCTGATCATCAGGCTCATAATGCAGGTGATTCTTATGATGAAAATTTTGCGCAATATAAGAAAAAGAAGGGATGTTAGCCCTACTTGATTGTTTGTATCAGGTGTTCAGTGAGGGTTCTTTTGTTTGCAGGAGGGGAGGTAACCTTTTGATTTATTGGTTGATTATTTTATATTGCAACCCGTTTGTTAATGAAAAATTATTTTATCCTAACAGCAACATTATATGCCTTTACACAAATCGGCTGAAAAAAGACTTCGGCAGTCAGAAAGAAGAAATGCCAGGAACAGATCAAGGAAAAAAGAGCTGAAAGTTCTTGTGAAAAATATGCAGAAACTGATTGATACCAGCGCTGACAAGGCTGTTGTCGAAGTTGCCTACCGTTCAGCTGTTCAGAAACTCGATAGACTCGGGGTGAAAAATTATATTCACGCCAATAAAGCATCCCGTAAAAAATCTCAGTTGACACGTCTTTTAAATAGTTACGTGCAAGGTTAAAATAAAAGAAGAAAAGGTTTTGTCTTATAGGTCTGAACGGTCTGTGAACATATTTTTTCTGAAGTTTTTAAGCTGGGATTTCACTAAACTGCTTTCATGTTTGCATATTTTCGCGGCAAGCTGGCTTTTCTTTTACCTGAAGAGGCTGTGGTGGAGGTTTCGGGTATTGCTTACCGGTTTTTGATTTCCGCAAGCACTCATCGTCAGCTGCCCAAGCCGGGCAGCGATGTGCTGCTGTTTTCACATCTTTCTGTCAGGGAGGATGCTTTCCAGCTTTATGGTTTTTCAAAGGAGGAGGAGCGTCAGTTGTTCCGCCTGCTTCTGCTTACTTCAGGCGTAGGACCCAAGCTTGCTTTGGCGGTTCTTTCCGGATTGCCTGTTCAGGATGTTCACGAAGCCATTCTTGCTAATGCTCCTGAGAAGCTATACGGTATAACGGGTGTAGGCAAGAAAACTGCAGCAAGGATAATTCTTGAATTACGGGATAAAATTCTGAAACTGCCGGATGTTGGTGGTGTGGCTGTATCGTCAATGGCTCAAACATCCCGTTTGAGGGAGGATGCTGTCAATGCCCTTGTAACGTTGGGATTTTCAAGAATCACGGTGCAGAAAGCTGTTGCAGGTATTCTTGAACAGCATCCCGATCTCACCGTCGAAGAGGTGGTTAAATCAGCGCTTGTTTCAATTCATAACAGTTAGCGCAAAAACAGTGACCTACCAGGAAGCTCTCGATTTCCTTTATCCTCTCCATCGATTTGGAATAAAACCAGGCCTTGATCGTGTATACACCCTGCTGGATGCTGTCGGCTCTCCGCATAAGCGATTAGGTATGGTGGTTCATATTGCCGGGACTAATGGCAAAGGAACTGTTGCGGCTGCGGTTGCTTCGATATTTCAGGCCAGCGGGAAAAAAACTGCGCTCTATACTTCTCCTCATCTGGTTGATTTTACTGAAAGGATTAGAATTAACGGTGAGCCGATAGCAAGGGAGATGGTTGCTTCCTATTGTTCGCGCTTGAAGGGTGCAGTGATTGAAAACCAGTCCACCTTTTTTGAGGCGACTACTGCTCTTGCGTTTGCCTGGTTTGCCGAGGAAGGAGTTGAGGTTTCTGTTATTGAGACCGGTATGGGCGGGCGGCTTGATGCTACCAATGTTGTTCGGTGCGATTATGCAGTGATTCCAAGTATTGGTATGGATCATACCGAGTGGCTGGGAGAGACTCTCTCTTTGATTGCTGCTGAAAAAGCTGCTATTATCAAAAAAGGGTGCAAAGTATTTACCGCTGTTGGTGATCCGGAGGCATTATTGCCTATTGAGCAACAGGCTCAGTTGTGTGGTGCTTCGCTGTTTTTGGTTGGAAAAGATCTGCTCAGCACTGTCGTTTCGGCAGAACCTGGAATGCTTGAGCTAGATGTCAGCAGTGCTTCAAGAGATTATCCAGGGCTTAAAGCGCCACTTACAGGTTCTTTTCACGCTTCAAATGTTTCGCTTGCTGTTATGGTTGCAGAGTGTGCTGGTGTTGAAGCAGATGCAATTTATTCGGGGCTTGAACGGTTATTGCAGACTGGGTACAGGGGAAGACTGGAAAAGATCGGTGAGCTTCCTTCCGTGCTTCTTGATGTGTCGCACAATGCTGATGGTATGCGGCAAACCGTTAATGCCCTTTTTTCATTAAAGGATAGATATCGTCGCATCTACGTCATTTTAGGACTTGCTTCGGATAAGGATGCCCGTGCGATTATTGCTGAGCTGCATCGTTTGCAGTGTACTTTTGTTCCGGTTGCCATCCCTTCTGAGCGAAGTATGCCGGCTGAAGAACTCGCTGTTTTATGTGGGTATGAGGGCGGAGAAGAAATGGTGTTCAGTACCGGGCATGATGCGCTCGCCTCTCTTCGGCAAACAGCCAGCGAGGATGACCTGATTCTGGTGACGGGTTCGTTCTATCTTGCCGGTGATATTGTTACTTATTGTTCCGGTTAAGGCATTGGGGTTTAAAAACGTTTTTTTATTGAAAAAATTTTATATTTAGTTCAAACCACCAAAATTCTTCTTGCATGTAAGGGCAACCTCTTGCCGTAATTTCTTGTAGTGATTATCCCTTTATTTCAATTATAGATTTCCCCTGTCATCTTCTTTCCGGCTTTCATGTTACATGGCAAAGCGCTAAAGCTACTTTTCATTCATGATTCACCTCATCGGCCTTTACGGTTAATCTGCCGGCCAGAAGTCACGGGCTACGTGGGTCTTATCCAATTTTTTTAAAAATAACAAGCGTTGAATACAACTACAATGTCGAACAATTCGGGTTTTAAAGGTCTGGACATCAATATGCTCCAGAAAAAGAAGGTTTTTGAGTTGCATGCTTTAGCCAAAGAAATTGGCGTGATGGCTGCCGGCTTACGGAAGGAAGAGTTGATTTTTAAGATTATTGAGGCCCAGTCGCAGAAAAATTCGGATTCTGAAAGCGGCAATGTGATGGTGAACACGGGTGTTCTGCAGGTAATACCGGAAGGTTACGGTTTTTTACGATCCGCCAATTATAATTACCTCTCTTCCCCTGACGATATTTATGTTTCTCCTTCGCAGATCAAGCGGTTTAATATGCGAACCGGTGACACGGTATCCGGTCAGGTGAGGGCTCCAAAGGAGGGTGAACGTTTTTTTGCTCTGCTTAAGATTAATACTATCGATGGTAACGATCCGGAAATTACCAGAGAAAGGCCTTATTTTGAAAATCTGACTCCGCTCTTTCCTCGTGAACGTCTCAAGCTCGAAACAAAGCAGTCTGAAGCATGCGGACGTATTATGGATATTTTTACTCCTATCGGTAAAGGGCAGAGGGGTTTGATTGTCGCGCAGCCGAAAACCGGTAAAACGATGCTTTTACAGATGATTGCCAATGCGATCATAAAAAATCACCCAGAGGTCTACCTGATTGTTCTGCTTATCGATGAACGTCCTGAAGAGGTGACCGATATGGCTCGAAGTGTGCCGGCAGAGGTGGTGAGTTCAACTTTTGATGAGGATCCTGAACGTCATGTTCTTGTGGCCGACATGGTGCTTGAAAAGGCAAAGCGCCTTGTTGAGGTTGGCAGGGATGTGGTGGTGCTGCTTGACTCCATTACCAGGCTGGCCAGGGCTCATAATACGATCATTCCTCATTCGGGGAAAATTTTGTCCGGCGGTATTGATGCCAATGCACTGACCAAGCCAAAACGTTTTTTTGGCGCTGCCCGTAATATTGAAGAGGGTGGTAGTCTGACCATTATTGCCACGGCGCTTGTTGATACTGGTTCGCGTATGGATGATGTTATTTTTGAAGAGTTTAAGGGTACGGGTAATATGGAGCTTCTGCTCGATCGCAGGCTTTCTGAACGCCGGATATTTCCCTCTATTGATATTCTCCGTTCAGGTACGCGTAAGGAGGAACTTCTGTTTTCTCAGGAAGAACTTTCCAGAACATGGCTTCTCAGAAAGTACCTTGCCGATAAGAATCCGATCGAATGCATGGAGTTCATGCGCGAGAAAATGGCTGATACCAAAGACAATAAGGAGTTTTTCAAGTATATGAATGCCTGAGGCGCCCTTTTTGCTCTGCATATCCAGAAACAAATCGGTGGTTGCGGAAGGACTTTTGAAACGAAATACATGCAGCTCCTTAAAGAATATGAATTTAAGTTTAGTAGTGAATTAAGGTTTGTTGTTTTGAAAAAACTTTCTATATTATCTGCCTTTAAAACAAGAGGAAAGACACTTACTATATGCCCTGCGGAAAAAAGAGAAAACGTCATAAGATGGCGGTACATAAGCGTAAAAAGATGCGCCGTAAGAACAGGCACAAGAAGCGCCAGAGATACCAGAATAAGTAAGTTCCGGTACTCTCTCTGTACCTAAGTTATAGGTTGAGAATATAGCTCAGTCGGTAGAGCATCTGCCTTTTAAGCAGAGGGTCGAAGGTTCGAGTCCTTCTATTCTCACTGAAATATCTGTTATTTCAGTGTATTGACAAGCCCGAGTGGTGAAATTGGTAGACACACTATCTTGAGGGGGTAGCGCCGAAAGGTGTAGGAGTTCGAATCTCCTCTCGGGCACTTGTTTTTTATGAAAGCCGCTTTTAAGCGGCTTTTTTTATCCCCGCAGTTTTTTGCTCTTGGTGTTGTAGATGTATTATGTTGTACATGATAGTGCTGGATAATCTCTTTTTCCCGTCATTGCCATCTCTGTTAATCCGGAAAAAATTTGATGAATATTGCCGTTTGCGTCTGTTCTGTGCCTGATACTGCTTCAGTGGTTGGGTATCTGGATGGAGCAATAGATTATTCAAGAGTGAATGTGGTCATGAATCCCTATGATGAGTATGCTCTTGAGGAAGCAGTGAGGTTCAAAGAGTGCATTGAAGGGACTATGGTCACTGTTTTCAGCTTTACTCCTGATTCTGCAAAAGAGGTGCTTCGAAAAGCCCTTGCAATGGGTGCAGACAGGGCTGTTCGGGTGCGTTGTTCTGAGGGTGAGTTACACCCGTCTGATCCGTTTCTGACAGCACTCAGTTTGAGTCGGGCAATTTCAGGTTTTTATGGAGCTCTTTTGCCTGACCTTGTTTTTTGCGGGAAGCAGTCTACGGATTTTCAAAGTGCCCAGGTTCCTTCGATGCTTGCTGAACTGTTTGGGATGGCTTCGGTGAGCGGGATTACTTCTTTGCATGCATCCGGAGACTTTTTGCGGGTAGAGCGAGAAATTGAAGGGGGTATTGAAGCTATCGATGTTACTTTTCCTGCTGTGCTCAGTGCTGAAAAAGGTTTGAATGAGCCTCGTAATACCAGTATTCGAGCGGTAATGGATGCCAGAAAAAAAACTGTCGAGCTTTTGGAGGTCAGCCTTCATGAAGAGCCTTTTGTAGTTTTAAGCGGAATTGTGCCTCTTGAAAGAAAAAAAATATGTTGTTTTGTGCCGGATGAACATGAGCTGCTTCGAATTCTCAGCCATGACTGCAATCTGTTGTAATAGAGGTGCAAACGAACGATAAGTGCTGTGATGAATAAATTTCTGGTATTTCTGGAGCAAAGAGAAGGTATTGTCAAACAATCGTCTATTTCTGCCTGGAACAGGGTTCAGGAGCTTGCGGCTTTAGATGGAAATTCGGTTGTTTCAGGAATTCTTGCAGGGCCGGTTGATACCCTGCAGCTTGATGGAGTATTGGCTGGTGATGGGGTTATTTATCATGCAGGAGAAGATGGGTTCGGGGTATACAATCAGGAGAAGTATACCAGAGTCGTTGCTGATACGTTTAAACGGGAAGCTTGTACTGCCTTGTTTTTTGCTGATACAGCTTTGAGCAGGGAGATTGCTCCACGGCTCTCTGTGCGTATACAGGCTTCATTACTCAGTGGAAGCACAACCGGTAAAGGTGTTGCAGATGGGGTTTCCAGACGGGTGTATTCAGGTTCCTTTCTGGCTTCATTTGTGCCAACCCGACAGCCAAGGATTTATATTCTTTCATCAAGTGCTCCAGTTCCTGCATTTCCTGATGGAGGGCGCATCCATTTCATAGATATGGAGCCTCAGCAATGCAGTGTTGAAGATTTTTTTCCGGTTGTTCGCAATATTATAATGGGTGAAGGGCCTCCTGATGTGGCCGAAGCGCGCATTGTTGTTGCTGGCGGAAGGGGAATGGGTGGTGCGGAGGGTTTTGCGCTTCTTGAGCAGCTAGCGTTGCTTCTTGGGGGTGCTGTAGGAGCCAGCCGGACTGCAGTTGATGCCGGGTGGCGTCCTCATTCTGAACAGATCGGGCAGACTGGAAAAACAGTGGCTCCTGCACTCTATTTTGCATGCGGCATATCGGGCGCTGTGCAGCACCTTGCAGGTATCGGGTCAGCGGGTGTCGTTGTTGCCATTAACAGTGACAGGGATGCTCCTGTTTTTGATGCTGCAGATTATGGCCTTGTGGGCGATGTGCATATTGTGCTGCCGAAATTGATTGATTTGCTTAAGGAATTTTTGAAGAAGCAATGATTAACGGTACCTTATTGTTAAGATATACGGGTTGTATTGGATGCCTTCAGGTAGAACGTAAATATTTTTTTAAAGCCAATGCGTAAACTTCAGGTGGATATTCTCGGGCTTTCTACAAGTCCTCATACTAACGGGGCTTATGCTCTAATTCTTTATGAATTGGAGGGAAAGCGAAAGCTTCCGATTATTATTGGTGGTTTTGAAGCTCAAGCGATTGCCTTGAAGCTTGAAAATATAAAGCCTCCGAGACCGTTTACTCATGATCTTTTTAAGAATATTGCCGATGTTTTTCATCTGCATGTCAATGAAATTATTATTGATGAACTGCACAATGAGACTTTTTATGCCAAGGTAGTGTGTGAAGTCAATGGTGAAGTGCATGAAATCGATGCACGTCCAAGCGATGCTATTGCCATTGCCGTACGATTTAATGCACCACTGTTTGTTACTGAAGAGATCATGAATGAGGCTGGTATTAAGGAAGAGCAGAAAGAGGATGGAGAGGAGGATGAGGTGCTGCAGGCGGAAGAGGTTTCTCCTCTTGCTCTTGTCAGTCCTAATGTAAGGCTTGAGGAACTGCAGTCGGCACTCAACGATGCCATAAGCAATGAAAATTATGAAGAGGCTGCCCGGCTGCGGGATGAAATTACACGATTGAAAAGCAGTTCATGAACAAATGAAACAGGTAGAAAAGAAAAAAGGAGGCAGTGCCTCCTTTTTTCTTTTGGAACAAACTATTCGAGAATATGACAGCTTTCGGAATTATTCGTTTGCCCCACCGAAGCTGAAGGTAAAGCTGAATCCCTGCTGTTTTTTGTTTGCAACACTGTCAACGGCATTGAATCCGTAGCCGTAATCAAGGCCGATTTGCCCGATAATAGGGAGG
>CAINOC010000120.1 GCA_903851385.1 uncultured Chlorobiaceae bacterium
AACTGGAACTCGTTTCAGTGAGTTCTCGATGGACTAGCTTATGCATACGTTTTATAGAATTTTCGGGTTGCTGATGCTCCCATTGCTCAACTTGCAGTTGCCATCTTGGATGGCATAGCCGGCGGTTTCTTCTGGGTAAACTGAATAATCTGCAGTAAAGTGTACCAGGCATTCTGGACCAAAGTGTACCAGTAAATCTGCTGCAAAGTGTACCACCCAAGGAGGACGGATTTGTAACATTGCCTGAGGTACTTTCGGTAAATAACCGGAGACCAAATGGCAAACAATCCATTAAGCATGTTACAGATTCGCCGTATTTTACAACTCCTGTCCGATGGGCGCTCCGTGCGCATGATCCATCGAGAGTGCAAAGTTCATCGCAACACCATCAAGGCATATGTTGTCCGTTTCCAGCAAACCGGCAACAGTTATGCTGAACTGGCAGCACTTCCTGACGCTAAGCTCAGCTCAGTGGTTTATTCTCCACGATCCAGCCAAACGGCTGATAAGCGTTTTCAGCAGTTAGAGCCAAGGCTTCAGTATTATGGCCAGCAACTCAAATTGCTCGGGGTAACCAAACAACTCTTGTGGGAAGAGTACCTGAAGGAACAACCGGACGGGTATCGGTATGCGCAATTCAGTCTTCATCTCAAGCACTATATGGCGGCTCAACCACAGGCAACGATGGCGCAGTCGCATGCACCGGGTGAACGTCTTGAGATTGATTTTGCCGGAAAACCGCTCCAGTATTTTGACCGCGAGAGCAACGAATGGGTAACTTGCCCGGTTCTTGTCTGTACCTTTCCGTTCAGCAGCATGGGTTATGTCGAGCCCTTGGCGTCAAGCCGCCAGGAGCATCTTATTCCAGCTCTGAACCGTGCCCTTGAGTACTTCGGAGGGGTACCTAAAATCATTCTGAGCGATAATATGGCTCAAGTGGTCGTGAAAAGTTGCCGCTACGAGCCAGTGTTTACTGAACTGATCGAGCAATGGGCCCTGCATTATCACACGACCATGAAAGCCACCCGGGTCTCCCGTCCCAAGGATAAACCCTCTGTTGAAAAAACGGTACACCTCTCCTATCAGCAGATCTATGCCCGGCAGCGCAACGAGACAGCAACCAGTCTGTCTACCCTCAAGTTCCGGACACGCCAGTTACTCGAAGAGTTCAATGACCGACTGATGCCGCAGTACGGACTGAGCCGCCGCCAGAGGTTTGAGGAAGGTGAAAAATCGGCGTTACAGGCGTTACCCGAAACGGCATTCCAGCTGAAACATGAAGCTATGGCCACCGTCAAGAAAAGCTATCACGTTATCCTTGGAGAAGACTGGCACCAGTACAGTGTACCGTATCAGTATATCGGAAAGCGGGTCAAGCTGATCTATGATGAATCGGTTGTTGAGATTTTCCTGGACTTCCAGCGTATTGCACTTCATCAGCGAACCCTCCTGCGTAACGGGTATACGACCAAACCGGAACACATGCCGGAATCGCACCGCCGCTACCGTCTCCACCAAGGATGGTCACCCGGTGACTTTATCTGGAAGGCTGCAGCTATCGGAGCCCATACCGAAACTGTCATGCAGCGCATGCTCGACTCACGATCGTTTATCGAACAAACCTATGACGCATGCCTTGGAGTCCTTCGGTTGAAGGATCGCTATGGCGCTGACCGACTGGAAGCTGCCTGCGGGATCGCCTTGCCGCATCCGACAGTTGGCTACAGGATGTTGAAAAATATGCTTGAAAACAACCGCGATAAACTTCCTGTATTCGAGCAGGACAAGATGCTGCACCTTCCGACTCATGACAATATCAGAGGCAAAGAAGCCTATTATTAACCCTTAACCACCGTACTAATGAATACACAACAGACGCTTGATCAACTCCGCTCCTTGAAACTTCATGGCATGGCCAAAGCCTATGAAGCGGCCCGATCTCTTCCTGTTCACGATCAGGTCAGCGGCGATCCATTGATCGCCCAACTGGTCGAGTCGGAGTGCCACTACCGAAAGGAACAGACCACCAAACGCTACCTGCAGCAAAGCAAGCTGCGTTATCCGGCACATCTTGAACAGGTTCACTGCAACGCCCAGCGCAACCTTACCCGCGAGCAGCTTATGAGTCTTGCAGATGGCGGTTTTATTGACCGGGCTGAAAACGTTCTGATTACCGGCTACACCGGATGCGGGAAAAGCTATCTGGCATGCGCCCTTGCCCGGCAGGCCTGTTCACTGGGATACCGGACCCTTTACTTCGGCTTTAATCGCTTCATTGAACAAATCCTCCAGTCAAAACTGGATGGTACCTTTGTCAAACTGCTGGATCAGATTGAACGAACCCGGCTAGTCATTCTGGACGACTTCGGCCTTCAACCGCTTGACGCAACCACGCGCATCGCACTGTTGCAAATCCTTGAAGATCGGTATGCGAAACAGGCAATCATCGTCACCTCTCAGTTGCCGGTATCAAAATGGTATGACGTAATCAATGATCCAACCTTGGCAGATGCTCTTATGGATCGATTGACAGCAAATGCCCATCGGATTGAGCTTGAAGGGGATACGCTGAGAAGAAAGAAATCCTGAGTTTTTTCTGTATGTTTTCTTTATCAAATCCATCCTGAATTGGGTGGTACACTTTCCTCCAGAATCAGTGGTACACTTTCCCCAGAATATTCAATGGCTGATGTTCGCCAGAAACTCAGTTTTCCATTTGTCGTTTTCTACCGCTTTTTCTTTTGCAGCAATCAATTCCCGCACAAGTACTTTCTGTTCTTCCTCATTCTGCTTGCGACTGGTAATATCATCAATCATCGCTACGGTGTACCCTTTTTGCGGGCTGTAGACATTGATATCAAACCATTTCTTCAAAGTATCAAGATAGATTTCAAACTGATCGGGCATCCCAGTCTCGACTACCCGTTTATGTTTCTCAAGAAACTCTGGATTTGACTCGGCGATTCCGGGCAGAACTTCGGTTATTCTTTTCCCTACCACATTGTTTAAGCCGGTTAGGTCTTCATAACCTTTGTTGACTTCCAGATGAATAAAATCAACAGGGTGTCCCTCTTCGTCAACCATTCGGCAGTAGGCATACCCATTTCGCATATAGTCAATGAGGTTGCGATGATTTGTTTCGCAACTGATGAGGGACTCCTTAGCCTGCTCAAGTTCTTCTTTGCATCTACCTGGTTTTTTTTTGCTCATTTTATTATCGTCACCGTGGAACCATCATGTTCCGGACGATCAGGAAACTCCAGTCCGCATGGAATGTATTGCGATATAAAAAATGGTACTCTGTCCTTCAGCACAACGACCTGAAGTAAGGGATTAGCTTGCCGTAACTTAAGGCTAAAGGTGTGTCTGTTATTATGTGCTGTAGGGATACAGTAAATCACAAATGCTTTTACAGTGGCAATATACAGTTATTTCTAAAACATCAATTTTATTACGCTATAATGGCAGGTGGTGTGATGGCGGTGATAATTGCTTGTACCGTATGGTCGAATGTGAATTACGTTCGTAGGAGAGATAAGAAATATCGATTCGCCGCACTCAGACAATATTAAATCCATCACTCTGGCTTGTTGCCACCATTGTAGTCTTCTCCCCCCCCGCCTTCCCCTTGCTCAGCTCTGTCTGTAGCGTCACTGTATTGATCAGTACAGCCGCTTCCCATGCGCAGAAGTGGTCAAAGATTCTGTACTCGGTCAGCGGCAACTGGGGCGCCTGGCTGAAAAAAGCTATTCTCTCAAGACAGCTTGAGTTTTGTTGGGGTTCAGAAATCACCCCAACCTACATAACCAGAGACAAGGCCGGGGATTGCAGCTGTATCTCCGTAAGAACGGCAGGATGAAAAGCATTTTTTCCAAAAATTCAGTATATTCTGTCTAGAATAGCCAGAATATAAACGCGCAAGATCAGGGAGAATGGGAAATGAAAACATGGCAACTTCAAGAAGCAAAAAATCATTTGAGCGAAGTCGTTAGAAACGCTATCAGTGATGGGCCCCAAAACATTACTCTGCACGGTAAGCCTGCTGCGGTGGTAGTTTCCTATGCTGCGTTTTTAAAAACAATGGCTAGAAAAAATCCCAAAAAATCACTTTCGAAATTTTTTGAAAGTTCTCCTCTGAGAGATATTGAAATCGATCTTGTACGAGTGAAAGAACAGGGCAGAGAAGAGGTGAATCTGTGACGTTTAAGCTCGGGTTTCTTCTTGATACCTGTGTTATTTCAGAGCTGATTAAGCCTGCACCCTCATCGAATGTAGTACGTTGGGTCGACGATCATGATGAAGAGGCTTTTTATATAAGTGTTATCACTTTTGGAGAAATAGAAAAAGGTATTTCGAAGCTACCGGAAGGGAAGAAAAAAGTACAGTTGCAAGCGTGGCTCTACTGTGAGTTGACCGATCGATTTAAAGATCGTATCCTGGATGTTTCACTGGATGTTGCACATACATGGGGTAGAATTCTTGGTTCAGCTGAAAAGAATGGGCGTTCACTGCAGGTTATTGATGCTCTTATTGCTGCAACAGCAATAACCAAAGGATTAACCGTGGTCACTCGTAATACAGATGATATGAAAGAGAGCGGCGTAGCACTCCTTGATCCATGGCTCTCACTTTATGAGTGATTTCTACCGGTTTGCCCCCTCCTCTTTTTGCTGTTATCTTGACGTATTATTGAGAGTGTACCCTAAACCGTCCCGATCATGACAGGCGCGTATGAAAAAAGCTATAATAATCGGTGCGACTTCAGGGATTGGAAAGGGGCCCCTTTTCCATTCATGCGCCATGTAGTGAATGTTCCCTTGATAGTGGGAAAAAAGCTGCATTTGTTAATATTTTATTAAAAAAATGCATTTCTGTTTGCTTTTGTTGAAAGGATTAATATGTTTTATATAACTCCCATAAACGAAACAGGTTGGAGTGTATATTGATTTTTTATTAATCATAATAGGAGATGAGTCGATGAAAATTACAGTAAACGGTATGGTCATACTGGCCTTGATGATGACTGCAGGATGTTCATCAAAGAGTGTTGTTAAGTCTACGGATGTTAAATCTACGGATGGCAATGGAAGTCAATACTCCTCTACTCCAATATCTTCTTCGCAGGAAGTGCTCCGTACAGGTTATGGATTTGACAAATGGCAAAACGGTCCGCTGGGTGATGTATTTTTTGATTTTGACAGCGCTAATCTCAGTAACGACGCACAGGAGCAGCTGAAGCAGAACTCTGCATGGCTGGGCAGTAATCCCACCAAGAAGGCTCTTATTGAAGGCCATTGTGATTCGCGAGGAACCTCCGAGTACAATCTTGCTCTTGGTGAACGCAGAGCGGCAAGCGCAAAGAAATTTCTGGTCACGCTCGGTGTTAAACCAAACCGTATCGAATCAGTAAGTTTTGGTTCAGAGAAGCCGTTTGATCTCGGTCAGAATGATGAAGCATGGGCAAAAAACCGTCGGGATCACTTTATCGTAAAATAAAGATTACCACTGCGAGACCGGCGAGTAAAGAAAAGGTATAACCCAAAAACGGCTTATGATACAGATACCATTGATGTTTAACAGTAAAAAGATCAAACCTTTTCTTTTCTTGCCGGTAGTTGTTTTATCCGCCTGCGCTTCAAAACAGGATCTCGTTTCCGTTGAATATGACGCGCACAAACTGAAAACAGAATCTGACAGTATCAGAACACAGTTTGCGGGTTCCTATTCAGATGTCCAGAATGTTAACGATCAGATTTCGAGCATACGTGGCCGAATAGCAGAGGCTTCCCATAAGAACAGCCAAGCGTTCAGCACTCTTGCTATGGATGATTCATTGCTGGTACACAAGCTGGACGAACTGG
Source organism: uncultured Chlorobiaceae bacterium (assembly GCA_903851385.1). Lineage (GTDB taxonomy): Bacteria > Bacteroidota > Chlorobiia > Chlorobiales > Chlorobiaceae > Chlorobium. Next base: position 5,862 of record CAINOC010000120.1, read on the forward strand.
AATCGAGGCTTCAAAGAGTAGAACGCTTCCTTTCAGTTGACAAAAAGGTAGAACCATCTTCAGTAACTTCCCCCCAACACCTTGATTCCGTAGAGACTGATAAGCCAAAAGTGCCGGTGTTGAGCGATACGGCTCTGCTTCATGATGGGCTGGTGAAGCTTGGCAAAAAGAGTTATTCCGCTGCAAGGAAGAGTTTCAGTACACTGTTGAAAAGCTATCCTCATTCACCCCTTGCCGATGAGGCACAGTTCGATCTTGCCGAAACTTACTTCGGTGAAAAATTCTATGAAAAAGCCATTCTTGAATATCAGGTTGTGATCGTTCAATATACAAAGAGCAGCAAGCGTCCTGCCGCACTCTACAAACAGGCAATCTCCTTTGAAAAGACAGGCGACAAAGTTAGCGGAAAAGCGAGGCTCAAGGAACTGATCAAGCGGTACCCATCGGCACCGGAAACCTCTTTAGCCCGCAAGAAAAAAAGTTAGCCCTTTCTCCCGCAACAGAAGACAGGCATCTCAGCGTACATAATATCCAAAAACTGAGACTGTCATAGAGGTGGTTATCATCACACCTTTGCTGTTTCTTTACTTGTAAAGAAACAGTGCCCATACCAGAATAAAAAACGGCAGCAAAATCGGTAGCGAGTATTTAAAGATATACTCCACAAAATCAGGCACATCAACATCTGCTTGAGCTGCAATGTTTTTAACCATAAAATTCGGGGCATTGCCAATGTAGGATATCGCTCCAAAAAAAACTGAAGCCAAGGAAATTGCCATCAGATAAATATCAGAGGAAACATCACCGTGAAAAGGTACCATCCCTCCGGCAAAAAGCCTGATACTATCAGGAGAACCGATATCAAGTCCGAATTTACCTAATGCAGCAGCCAGGAAATTCATATACGTAGGCGCATTGTCCAACATCCCAGAAAGAGCTCCGGTCATCCAATAGAAACTTGATACCGTAAGATCAGATGCGTGAGTTGCAGCATAAGCCTCAATAAGAGCAAGAGCAGGTATCATGGTTGCAAAAATACCAATAAAGAGAAAGGCAACCTCCTTGATTGGTTCAAAGTTAAATTCATTGCCCTTCATTGCCCTATCATCAGCGGTTATATACGCAGCAAAAGCGACAACATCCATGATCAGCTCACGAATGCCGAACGGCACATGAAGCATGTTCTGCAGACTCGGAACCCCCTCAATAACAGCAGGGTCAAGAAACACCGCGCCAATGATAAAAGCAAGATAGAAAAGGTTTTTAGCCCCAATAATAGTGACTCCTCCCTTTATTTCAGGCTCTTTTATCGCTCCATTCCCGACTTTTGAATCAAGAACTATAAAAATCAGAAGAAGGCCACTTACCGTAATTACCCATGGCAGCCACACTTTCGGGAAAACCCAGAAAAATGGCACCCCCTTTAAAAAGCCAAGAAACAAGGGAGGATCTCCGATAGGAGTTAACCCGCCACCAATGTTGCTGACAATGAAAATGAAGAAGACAATATGGAAGGGTTTTATCCGACCTTCATTGATACGCATATACGGCCTTATAAGCAGCATGGATGCACCGGTTGTTCCGATTACATTGGCAATCACTGCTCCAAACAAAAGCACTAACCCGTTAATCCAAGGCTTCCCTCGTCGTTCGATCTTGATAAGAATTCCGCCAGTGACGACAAACAGTGAACTGATCAACGCAATGAAGGAGAGGTACTCTTCAAGCGTATGCTCCAGCACCAGGGTTCCGTTCTTCATGAAAAGCCCGTAGTACCCTGCCACCACCAAGCCAAGAGCAGATGCCACTTTCGCATAGTGATCCTCCCAGAACCGGTGATAGAGCAAGGGGCCGGTAGCAATCATCAGGAGAAGCAAAAGAAAGGGGGTAACAAGCCAGACTGGAGGGAGATATTCAGAAGCTTGAGCAGTATGTCCAATCGTTCCAGTAAGAACATCACCAGCTTCCGCCGCAAACAGTGACCCGCCAGAGCCTGTGAGAGCGGCAATAAAGAGAAAAAAAGCAAATATACAGCAATAAAGCCGGGTCTGTTTCATAAGCAACGCTGTTCAGCTCATTGTAAGAAGGCAAAAAGTACCAACCGTCCACCTTATCAAATCCAATACAGGTACCAGAAATATATTTTTTCCCAGATGAGCTCCGTTAGAGAGTTTTCTCACTGCTGAGGGTATCTTACATGGAAGGTAATCTTCAGTCTTTTGGTTGGAGACTGAAAAGGAATAGCTACTTTACATATAATATCTTCAGGTTTCAATAAAGCAAATCTGTGATGATTAAAACAATTCTACACTCATTTAACATACAGCAGGATGCAGAAACCTTTGATGTAATCCACAGCGCAGTTGAACGTGAAATCGTCTTCAAGGGCAGCAGACTGTGGGTACTTATTTTTGCCATCATTCTTGCGTCTGTGGGGTTGAACATCAACTCGACTTCAGTGATTATCGGCGCCATGCTTATTTCACCGCTGATGGGCCCGATTAATGGAATCGGTTACAGCATTGCCACCTACGACTTCCCTCTTCTCCGACAGGCCTTCAAAAACTTTTCATTTGCTGTTCTGGCAAGTCTCATTGCCTCAACGCTGTACTTCTCCATCAGTCCAGTATCGAGTGCCCATTCCGAACTGCTTGCTCGAACCAGCCCAACGATTTACGATGTACTGATCGCGCTTTTTGGAGGGCTGGCTGGTACAGTTTCCCTGACAACGAAACTCAAAGGCAATGTTGTTCCTGGAGTAGCTATAGCTACAGCCCTCATGCCTCCGCTTTGTACCGCCGGCTATGGTCTGGCAACGGGTCAGTTTCAGTTCTTTTTCGGTGCGATCTACCTCTTTACGATCAATACTGTATTTATAGGTATATCAACAATCGTTTTCTCACAGGTCATGGCTTTTCCCATCAAAGCAATTATAGATGAGGCAAAAAAAGCAAGAATCAACCACATTATTACCGTTGTCATCCTGATTACGTTGATACCGAGCGTCTATTTTGGCTATGTGCTTGTGCAAAATGAAGGCTTTTCGGAGAACTCTGCCAAGTTTGTCCGCAGTATCAGTTTATTTCGTGGCAACTATCTTTTACGTCACGAAATCAATGTTGACCAAAGAACCATTACCCTGATGTACGGGGGAAGAAAACTGACAGTGGATGACAAGGCGCAGCTGAAAAAACGGTCAGGAGATTTCGGACTTAGTGAGGCAACCCTTAACTTTCAGCAGGGCCTTAACTTTGCAGACTTTTCCACACAGTTTAACGAAACAGAACAACTGAAATCTGAAATCAACCGCCTTTCTCTTGAACTCCAGCAGTACTCACGTCAGCAAGACAGTTTGCGCCAGCGCAGCCTTAAAGGCAAAGCCTTGCTGAGCGAGCTAAAAGTTCTTTTGCCAGTGACCACAGCATGCCTTTTCACTGAACCCTATCGTTTTATCGCTGATAAGCCGTCCGAACCGATCCGCCAAGCCTATGTGATTGTTACCACATCCAAGACACTGAGGAAGAATGAAAAGAAAAAGATAACGCTGTGGCTCAGGGCAAGGCTTCAGAACGACAGTCTGAGAACCATGTTTGATTGACTGGCTGTTCATTTTCAGAGAGCGACCCAGCCCCAAGTTTATGTTGATTACGTTTATGCAAAGAATAGAAGCCATTGTTATGCAATCATTACTCACCTTTTTATATAAATCCGGGATGAACATTGAGCAGGCAATGCTCATTGCGACTTTTGTGGCGGCAGCATTGGCAATTGTTTTTATTTTTATTGTTGAAGTACTCATCCGCCGGATTCTGTTGCGCTGGGTCAATCATCTTGCAGCCAGAACCAGCACACAAATCGACGATCTTTTTGTAAGTCACAAGGTATTTTCAGGCCTTTCCAGATTGATTCCACCCATTCTCATACATCTTTTATCCTTACCAGTTTTCCAATACTATCCCGAAACTGTTCTTCTGGTTAAGGACTTTGCCCTGCTCTATTTTACCATTGGGATTGTTCTGGTATCGTTTTCGTTTTTTGATGCGTTTGCTGAATATTTAATTGGAAACCCTATAGCAGCAAGACTTCCAGTCAAGAGCTTTGTCCAAGTGCTCAAATCTCTGACGGTTTTTGTCGGATTTATTGTAGTGTTATCAAAACTTCTCGGGAAATCTCCGGTTGTTTTCTTAAGTGGTCTCGGTGCTTTCACTGCTGTACTGCTTTTAATTTTCAAGGACTCTATTCTCGGTCTTGTTGCCGGTATTCAGCTTTCAAGCAACGATCTTGTCCATGTGGGTGACTGAATAGAGATGCCGAAATACAATGCTGACGGTGAAATTATCGATATTTCATTAGTCACTGTTTCTGTTCAGAATTGGGATAAAACAATCAGCACTATACCTGCTTATGCCTTGATTTCAGTGGGCTTCAAAAACTGGCGGGGAATGAGTGAATCGGGAGGCCGGCGAATCAAACAATCGGTTACCATCGATATGACCAGCATCAAGTTCTGTGATGATGCATTGCTTTCAAGATTGTTGAAAATTCAACTTCTCGGAGGATACCTTGATGCGAAAACAAAAGAAGTCAAGGCTTACAACAGAGAGAACAATATTGATGATAGCTCTTTAATAAATGGAAGAAGACTTACCAATTTTGGAACCTTCAGAGCCTATCTTTCGGAATATCTTCACCATCATCCGAAAGTCAATGTTTCTATGACTCTTATTATCCGTTATCTCCAACCAACAGCAAACGGCATTCCCCTTGAGCTCCATGTTTTCAGCAGCGATAAAGAGTGGCTTCCGTATGAACAAGTACAGGCTGATATTATGGATCACATACTTGCTGTGCTGCCTTACTTTGAACTGCGGGTTTTCCAAAATCCATGTGGAGCTGATATAACTCAGGCAAGTAAAAATTTAGCCGAATCATTGCTCAATGCATCAAATGCTCCGCGGTGACGAAGAAAAAAGTGTGCTTCGATACAGGTATCAGAACAATGGTCAATCACTCAAGGCATTGAAGCCGGACACTACATCAAACAGCTCCTCATCTATATCTGACTGCCGACGGCTGTTGTAGAGCCGGGAAAGTTCTTCGAGCATGTCGTCAATATTTTTTTCTGCACGTTGCATAGCAGCCAGTCTACTTGCATTTTCACTTGCCAATGATTCGGCACATGCCTTGAAAAGTGAAACAAAAAGATATTCTCTGATTAGAGCCCATTGAACAGTATCCTTGCCACACAGCAACTCAGGAAGCGCCTTTGTCGGCCAGACTACGGTATGGCGGATATCCTGCGCCCAGGCTATATCAAGAGGAAGCAGCCGTATTGAAAGGGAATGATAGCTCTCCCCGCTGACAGGGCTATTGTAGAAAAGGTAGAGCTCTATCATGGAGGCTTTTTCGCGAAGCTTTTCAACCTCTGTCAAGATGTCACCCACAAGGGGGGTAATGGCATCGACTGAACCCGGTACAGCAAAGAGTTTTTTCGGTTCAAGGCCTGCATCTGTTAATCGGGACTGAATGCGTTCACCGACAGCAAGGATAATACTTCTCGCTGATAACTCTTTAAGCTTGTGGGTTACAACATCTGTAAGCTGATCATTAAATGAGCCGACAAGACCCTGATCAGAGCCAAATACAACAGCAATTGTCTGCAGTGTTTTTTTTTCTGGCTTGATGAAACGCGAAGTGTGACCGTCTATTCCCTGCAGGGTGGCTGAAAGACCCAATTCAATGGTATGATAATAATCAGCTAAAGCCCGGACGGCTTCCTCATATTGCCGGATATTCGAGGCAGCCAACGCTTTCATGGTACGAACAACCGAGCCAAGTGTTTTGGCTTTTCCGATTTTCTGATGAAGGGCCTCGATGGTTTCAATCATTGTTTATCCTGATACTGTTTCATAACCCGCGCTATAGCCTTCAGCATAGCAGTGCGATCTGCAGATGCGAGCTCTTTGTTTGCAGCGATCCTCAAAACGAGATCACTGGTAAGCTCACCGGTAACCTTGACTATCTGTGTAATGGCCTCATGCACATCCTTAAGAGCTATGGAATCGAAATAACCTTCAGAGAGGGCAACGAGCACCATTATCTGCTCAGCAGCTAGAAACAAAAAAAACTCATCCTGTTTCAAGCACTCACGAATCCTTTCACCATGATTGATGATTTTCCTGCTGGCTTCGTCCAGCCTCGTCCCGAAACGTGAAAAACTTTCCAGCTCTTCAAACTGCACATAGTCAAGCTTAAGACTGCTGGTCACCGACCTGTATGCCGTAAGCTGGGCTTTTCCGCCTACCCGTGAAACGGATTTGGCAATATCAACTGCGGGAAGTATACCAAGTTCAAAAAGAGTAGGTGAAAGATAGAGCTGCCCATCGGTGATTGAAATCAGATTGGTCGGGATGTATGCCGAGATGTTCTGGGCCTGGGTTTCAATGATCGGCAATGCAGTCAGCGAACCACCACCAAGTTCATCCCTTAAGTGAGTTGATCTTTCAAGAAGACGGGAGTGGAGGAAAAAAATGTCACCAGGAAAAGCTTCTCTTCCCGGAGGTCTTTTCAGGAGAAGTGAAAGTTCCCGATATGCACGGGCATGATTGGTCAGATCATCATACACAATGAGGACATCATCTCCCCGTTCCATAAAATATTCAGCCATACTTGTCGCTGCATAGGGGGCGATATACTGGAGGCCTGACGGATCGTTACCTTCGGTAACCAAAACGATGGTGTACTCCATCGCACCTTTTTTACGGAGCTCAGCAACAACTTTTGCAACGGCAGAAGCTCTCTGACCAATAGCGCAGTATACACAGAGAACATGCTTTCCGCGTTGATTGAGTATTGTCGATATGGCAATAGCACTCTTGCCCGTCTGCCGGTCTCCGAGAATCAGCTCACGTTGTCCCCTCCCCACTGGAATCAATGCATCGATAACCATTATTCCCGTCTGGAGCGGCTCAGTTACCGGAGCTCGATCCATAATATGGGGAGCCATCCGTTCAATAGGGAGACGCTCAGAACAGTTCAAAGCACCACGGCCATCGAGTGGCCTTCCAAGAGGATCGATAACACGGCCAATCAGGGCATCACCAACAGGTACATCCATAACCCGCCCTGTTCTTTCAGCCTTGCTGCCAGCCTGCAGTTTTGAGTAATCGCCAAGCAGTACAACTCCAATTTCATCAGGATCGACGTTAAACGCTATGCCATAAATATTTTCCGGCAATCGAACCAGTTCATCAAATCCAACTCCCGGAAGCCCGCTGATTTTGGCAATTCCATTCAGGACTGTAGTAATCACACCTACCTCAACGGACTTCAAGACAGCTTTATAAGATTTGCTTGATTTTCCGATAGAGCTCAGTGTTTTATCAAGGGTGGCTTTGAGCATCGTTTTTTTCGTTATCATGTTCACCCTCTTTCTTATCCCTGTCAAGAGCAGTTTCAGCCATCACGTTAAGCTCATCCAGATAAGCCTTGATATTCCAGGAGATGCTGTGGCCATTCATGCTCAATTCGATCCCGCTAATCAGGTCAGCATCGGTTTCAAACACTATATCGGAATCAATACGAAAGACCTCCATCACGGTTTTTTTTACTCTCTCACAGTTTTCCGGAGTTAAAGTAAGGACACTCCGGATAATCGGCGGATGGCTGCTTTGACTTAAAAGCCCCGTCATTTCTGTAATATCTGCCTTTTCGATTTTGCGCAGACGTTCACAGAATACCTTTACAACACGGTCTTCAAGGGATACATCGGCGAGTTCTGACAACACTTTTTCAGCAATAGAGAACACTTCAGTAGTGATACGACCAATAATTTCCTGCTGAAGATTTTTCTGTTCATTGTATAGCGATTTCTCAAGACTGGTGCGCAGGTTCTCGTATTCTTTTCGGGCATCAATGAGCAGTTCGGCTTTCTTGTCATCAGCTTCTTTTGCGACCTGCTGCATGGTGGCCGTCCGCTGTTTTTCAAATTCATCATTCTTTTGCTTCCATTCCGCCATGCTTTTTTTCGCTGCAGTCTCAACATCAGTTGCATGCTGCAGTTCAGATGCAATTTTTTTCTCACGCCCGTCAAGGGCTGTCACTATCGGATGGTAGAGAAAATGTTTCAGCAACCAGGCAAGAATCAAAAAATTGACAAGTTGTGCAATAAGAGTAAACCAGTCGATCATCATGGTTCAGTGTCCTCCAGCATGCGCGATCACATGATTCCAGAACGGGTTGGCAAAAATCAGAATCATCGAAATCACCAAACAGTATATAGCCACAGATTCGATCATGGCAAGCCCGACAAACAATGTTCGGGTTATTGTAGCAGAGGCATCCGGCTGCTGGGCCAGCGAGGTTAATGCCGAAGCGACTGCCCTGCCTTCACCGAGTGCAGGAGCTATACAGCCGATGCCGGTAGTGAACCCTGCGGTAATAATCGATGCTACAGCAATAATGCTCAAAATGTCCATAGGGTCTCCTGGTTGATTTTTTAAACAGTTTCTTCACTTCTTGTTCTGGTAGCCGCCGCTATATAGACCGTAGCCAGAATGCAGAATATATAGGCCTGAACCATGCCGGTTAACAGTCCAAGAATGCTCATGAGGACTGGGAAAACAAGCGGAGAGATGGTCAGGAGGATGGCAAGAATCATAGCGCCGCTCATCATATTGCCGAACAAACGGACAGCAAGCGCCAGAGTTCTTGAAAAATCACTGATAATATTGAAGGGAAGCATGAGTACTGTCGGCTTCAGATAGGATTGCAGGTATTTGACAAAACCCTGCTCACTAATGCCGTATAGCGGCACCGCAACAAAAACAGAGAGAGCAAGAGCGGCCGTCGTTGAGAGCGAACCAGTAGGAGGTTCATATCCCGGAATGACCGTACACAGGTTTGCCATTGCAATAAAAAGAAAGAGGGTGGCAAGGTAAGGGAGATACCGTGCAGGGTCGCGAAGTCCAACCTCTTCAAATTGCTGAAGAAAAAAGGTTACAAGAATTTCAAGAAAACTCTGCCATCTGGAGATATGGATACCGTCTGACAGTTTTCTGGTCATTAGGGCGGAACCTCCCACGAGGACGATCATCAAAGCCCATGTTGTAAGAATTGTCAGGTTGAGCTTCAGAAAACCATAGTGCCAGACAACAACTTCATCACTGGTCAAATGCATGATTTCGCCTCCTCCCGTGGTCTCTCTTTTGTAAACATGACAACAAAAATACGGGCTGCGATAAATCCGCCTGAACATAAGAGCAGACGTTTCACGCTTGTACCTCCAAGCACATAAAATCCTGCCAGGGTTATGGATGTTCTCACTATCATACTTATCAAAAACCAAACCCAGGGTCTTTTTGAAACCAGGCTTTTGACGACCGTCAGCCATAGACCTCCAAAAAACAATACCCCAAGAAAAAAACCACCGGCTGCCGCTTCGCCCATCTCAATGATTTCAATCATTTTTTCCATCCTCATTATGCATATTCCTGTTTTCCTCCGCAACCCAGTGCCATGCGTTCAAACAACCGATGAACAGTCCTGCAACAAGCAGCATAAGTGTCCATGAACGCTCTCCCTGATAATGATTATCGAGCCATACTCCCAGCATTATTCCAATAATCATTGGAATGGCCACAGACCAGCCAACAAGACCAAACACAGCAAAACCTGACCAGATATTTCGGACGGCCCGTTTTTTTGCCTTAAGCTTACGGTGCTCCTGTACCCCAATCTTTTTGCTTAATGGTGTTTCATCAACCGAGAGTTTATGTTCCTCATTTTCATTCATGATGAAATTCGGCATACCGACCAATAAAGCTGCTCTCAAGTTTTGCAAGAGAGCTGCGTATAGTGCGTTCCCGTTCGTCAAGATTGATGAAATCATGCTCTACTGCTTCCTGAAGTTGACCGAGATCAAACCCTCCTATAGCATGACGAACAGAAATAACAACCTTGGGTCCTGTTTTCACCATCACACCCTGATCAACAGCGATATATACTTCCCCATCCTCTCTGGTTTCATACATCATAATGCAAGGGACAACCGGCGCAACACAATCAAGCCTGTTTGGCAAAAAGCCGTAAAACCCTTTCGGTGTTTCGATAACGATTCTCGACACTACATCCTTTTTGGCAAAAACGCGAAAAGGAACAAGGATTTGAAGGTCCATAAAAGATGCTTTCATACCGTTATTTTCTTCATGCATGCTGAACCGGCCTGGCGGTCTTATTACTGGTATTTTCTTTATCGATGGGGCTACTCTTTTCTATTTTCTTCACCTCATCAATACTGCCGATCATATAGAGCGCACGTTCGGGATAATCCGCAAATTCATCACGAAGAATTCGTTCACACCCGTCAAGAGTCTCGCCGAGTGGAACCAGCTTTCCTTTCATACCGGTAAACTGTTCAGTTGTAAAAAAAGGTTGCGTAAAAAATCTTTCCAGCCTCCTTGCTCTGGCAACAAGCCGACGATCCTCCACAGAGAGTTGTTCGAGCCCGAGCATGGCAATAATATCCTTGAGCTCTGAATACTGGGCAAGAATTTTTCTGATATCACTTGCAAGCTGATAATGGCGTTTACCGATAATACTGGCACTGGCCATTTTAGAGCCGGACAACAATGGATCAATTGCAGGGAAAAAGCCTTCTCCGGCCCTTTTTCTTGAAAGAACCAGTGATGCCGAAAGATGAGAAAATGTATGCACTGCAGCCGGGTCTGTAAAATCGTCCGCGGGAACATAAACAGCCTGAATCGAGGTGATTGCTCCGGCATCCGTGTTGGCGATACGCTCTTCAAGCTTCGACAGCTCAGTGCCCATGGTGGGCTGATAGCCCAGTCGTGAGGGCATCTGACCCATCATACCGGATATTTCAGACCCAGCTTGGATAAATCGGAAAATATTATCGATAAGCAACAGGACGTCTTTGTGCTCATCGTCCCTGAAATATTCGGCCATGGTTAAAGCAGCATGACCAACCCGGAAACGGCTGCCAGGAGGTTCATTCATCTGACCGAAGACCATCACCATATTCTTCAACACGCCAGCCGTACTCATATCACGGTAGAGTTCTTCGCCTTCCCTGCAACGCTCGCCTATTCCGCAGAAGATGCTTACCCCGCTTCGACTGCTCACCATATTATGGATCATTTCAGTCAAAAGAACAGTTTTTCCAACTCCTGCTCCACCGAAAAGGCCAGCTTTTCCCCCTCGTTCCAAGGGGACAAGCAAATCGATAATCTTGATCCCGGTTTCAAAAATTTCAGAGTGAGTGGAGCGTCTTGCAAAAGGTGGGGGTGGCTGATGTACTGACCTCCATTCCACATCCTGAAGGGGCCCAAGGCGGTCAATTGTATTGCCAAACACATCGAACATTCTTGACAGAATCGCCTTACCCACTGGTGCTTCCAAGGGCTTTGCGGTATCCTTGACTCTCATGCCGCGGCAAACTCCTTCGGTACCAGTCAAAGCTATTGCCCTCACATGACGAGAATCCAGTTGGGTAAGCACCTCAACTTTTACCTCAAACTCCTTGCCTGTCTGCAGTATTGTGTATATAGACGGCAGAAGACCATCAAAACGGATATCAATTATTCCGCCCCTTATGGAGATGACTACTCCGGCATTTCCGTTTGTTTCTGATTGACTCATCATCAACAGCTATGATTGTGAATATTGAATACACTTCTGTTGTATATTTTTTAACAATAAGCCAATCCAATAAATTCACCCTGTTATCACTTTAGTAAACAAGGCGTTAAAGTAGATAAATCTTTTAGCCGACACAGTGCACCCTCAGAAGGTGGTTTCGATATTGAGGTTTGATGTGCTGTTTTTCAATTGAAACACACGGGTAGTATTGCTGATGAAGGCGCAGATCTTTTCATCGACACACAAAGAGATCGGTGGTGCTGAACTATCACCCCCTCGTACCGTGAGTGAGTCATGCGTCAGCCGAAGAGTAAGTGAATGCCCCCTGTAGCGGACTCGCATTTCAAGCCGATCTATTGCCTGGGGTAATTCAGGATGCAGTCGAAGAACATTGCCTCTTGCTTCAATACCTGTTGAAACTCGCTGAACAAAATCAATGGTACCAGCCATAGCTCCAAGATGTACACCCTCAGCTGTTGTTCCATGCTGAATATCACCGACGTCGCTCTGCAGTGCCTCATCGAAAAAATGTATTGCACGCGGCCTGTCAGAACGTGCCAATACCCAAGCAGACACAACACGGGAAAGTGTTGACCCCTGACTCGAACGATCTACATAGTACGCGATGTTTCGCGGAATGGTTTCGAATTCAAAAGGATAACCCAGACGTTTAAATAATTCACCGATCTCCTCAGCCGAAAAGAGGTAGAATAACATCAGCACGTCTGGCTGTTTGGATAGTTTGTAGCGGTTGGCAGAATCGTTCTCCTGCTCAAGAATGAGGTCGAGACGCTGAATATTTCCGTATCGGGTTCGGTAGTCGTCGAGGTCAATCTCACGCAGTTTTTCGTAGCCCTCAAACTGACTGATGATGCAATTATCCAGGAATGGCACATACATTCTCCGGCTGATATGCTCCCAGCGCTCGATCTCTTTTGCTCCTAAGCCAAGCCGAGTCGTGAGTTCAGCACGACGGACATCGGAGAGCAGATCAAGCACTTCAAGAGCCCTGCACAATACCCATACTGCCATGATATTGGTATACGCATTGTTGTTGAGGCCTGGTGTTACTGAATCAGGATAGGCATCGTGAAACTCGTCAGGACCCATGACGCCATGGATTTCGTAGCGCTCTCTTTCGTTATTGAAGGTAGCTATGCTCGACCAGAAAACGGCGATATCGAGAATCAGCTCTGCACCATATGAATAGAGAAACTCGATATCATTTGTAACCTGGTAGTAGTGCCAGACATTATGAACTATAGCACTGCCAACGTGGCGCTGCAAAAAAGAGTTGTCGGGAATCCAGCGTTGTGAGAGTGGATTGAGGTTCAACTTCTGTGTCTCTTCCTGACCATCACTGCCACTTTGCCACGGGAACATCGCACCTTTATATCCAGCCTCCCTGGCAGCAGCGCGAGCCTCTTTCAGGCGACGATAGCGATACATCAAAAGCGAACGGGTAATTTCGGGCATACGATAATTGAAAACAGGGAAGATGAAGATTTCGTCCCAGAATATATGGCCCTGATAGGCTTCCCCTGTCCAGCCGCGGGCTGGTATACCTATATCGAGCCCGATGGAGTTGGGTGATACGGCTTGCAGCAGGTGAAACATGTTCAATCGAAGCAGCATCGGGATGTTTAAGGTTAGGGTGTGGGTTGTCCTGATATGAAGGTCAAAACGACGCCACAGATAGCTCCATGTGAAGAGATGGTCCGCCAGGATGGACTCGAAGCGACCAGTATGAGCGATCAACTTGAGTGCATCAACTCCGCACTCTGAAATGGCAAGGTCCCGGGAGGTATAGAGTGAGGTAATTTTTTCTAAAATAAGTGTTTCGCCTTGTCTGAGCTCGACATCAAGTTCCCGGCCGATGTATCCAGGCTCTTCAATATGACGGCACTCCACATTAAGAATCTTTCCATTAAGGAATGCTTGTGTTCTTGTCACCACTGCGACATGAATTTCCGATTGGTTGGTACGAACCTGCATGTACACACTATCTTCACCAATACAGGAGCTGGTCACTGTTTCAAGGTGCTTTTTATTGAACTTCCTGTAAAGCTTTGCACCCGCGTTGATTATGTCGCCATCGATACCCGATTGTACAGTGACTCCAGCCGACCAGTTTTCGGCGGTTAATGACAGTTCCAAGGCACCCAGATGCATATTGCTCATAGAGACAAGAGAGCGCTCTTTGAACGTTGTGCGTCGACCCTGAGCATCCTCGAAGCTGATGCTTCGTAACAACATTCCCTCTCTCAGATTGAGTTCCTGGTGGTACGACAGAAGTTTTGTGCTTCCGGGGTCGAACCACTCCTCTCCGTCAACACGAAACCGGAGCATAAGCCAGTTGGGAAAATTCACAATATCCTCATTCTCAACCACACGACCTGCAATATCAGTGAGCAAACGGTTGTAGGCTCCGGCGAAATATGTACCCGGATAGTGAATGCCATCGGCCACAGAACCAAGGGAAGCACCGCGAATGGTGACATAACCATTTCCAAGAGAACACAAAGCTTCACGGATACCCTCCTGAGCAGGATCAAAACCATCAAACCCGAGAGACCAGGATGATGAGGCTTCATCTGTAACCTTGACTTGAGCAAGGTCGGACACCATTACATCAGCACCGGCATCCCGGAGAGCGTGAGCGTGCCCGCTACGATCAACACCAATGACACAGCCGAATAAACCGTCACGTCCGGCCTCAACGCCGGCAAGAGCATCCTCTATGACCACGGTACGCGCAGGTTCCACCCCGACAAGTCTTGCTGCTTCAAGAAAACCATCAGGTGCCGGCTTACCCTTGATTTTGAGACGAGTGATGTCGAGGCCATCAATATGGGCGTCAAAAAGCTGAGAAAGACCAGCAGCATCAAGCACTTCTCTGCAATTATTACTGGAGGATGTGACAGCCGTCTTAATCTTGAGTGAGCGAAGTTTCTGCACCAAGGCTATCGATGATTCATAAGCCTCGACACCATCATTCTTCAATTGCAACATGAAATAATGGTCTTTCAGATTGCCCAGAGCACAGATACTCTGCACATCCGGCCCATCTTCCGCTGTTCCCCACGGGATAACTATCCTGCGTGAACTGAGAAAAGCGGATGCGCCATCGTAACGCGGCTTACCATCAACGTATCGCAGATAATCGGTATGAATATCAAAAGGGATGAAAAGCGATCCTGTTTTTGTGGCGTGCTGCTTGAGAAAATTGTCAAACAACTTTTTCCATGCTGAGGCATGCAGTTCAGCTGTTTTTGTCAGTACGCCATCAAGATCAAACAGAACTGCTCCATAGTCCTGTGGGGAGAGTGTGATGGCAACCTTCATCCGGCCACCTTTTTAATGCCCCATGTGTAACTTCCGCAATACATATTTTGATTAGTCTGTGTGATGCGGTTTTCGCAATGAGTCACTGCGATGCAAGCAGTCTTCAACTGATCAACTTCGCTCTTGGTGCGCGAAGAGTAAAATTAATCATCAGGTTGACAATTAACTATTTTCAGTGATGCCATATTTCTTTAATCTTTCAGCAAGCCAAACGAAGCCAGTTTCAAGTTTGTGGAGTGGTAATCCATATGGAGAATGCTCTGGATTCCTAAACCTTCAGCAATCTGGGTAAACATCAGGGTATTGTCGATGAAAATGACTTGTTTTGCCGGTGCTTGACTGATGTCCAGCGCAAGCCGAAATATCTCTGCATCCGGCTTTCTGAGATGGACAAAACATGAAGAGATAAAAGCATCTACAAATGCATAGAGCTTGAATTTTCGAATCCGATAGACATTCATTTCACGCCCTTCGTTGCTTACGACGATCACCTTGAGTCCATATTTGGCCTTGAGAGATATAATCAGTTCGATCATTTCGGGAAAAGGCTTCGATTGCAAGAACATGAACCGACGAAACTCAGCATGGGTGAACGGTCGCTTTTGATAAAAGACTATCCGGTCCAGATATTCTTTCAGCGTTAACTTTCCCTCCTCATAGATCGCGAAGTTAAGCTGATGCCGCTCTTCCATCTCGCTCCACTCTAACTTGAAATCTGCAGCAGCCTGTTTGCGGGAAAGATGATCCCAGCCGTTGGTAAGAAGGATACCTCCGATATCGACAAACAAGGTGGTAATAGGAATGTTCATCATACTACCCCCTTTTCACCGTCATATTTGCCTCGCCGTGCGTCACGGTTGCATTTGGCACGATGATACAATGCTTGCTGGGCAGCCGATACGTTTGCCTCCCTGCCTTGCCAGATATCCAATGCCGGTTGCTGGATAGCACGGCCAAATGAAAATGATAATGCCCATGGCGCTCGTGACTTGAATCGTATATTCATGGCATTTAACCGATCGGATGCCAATGAGGCAGATTGTCCTCCAGACAAAAACGTGATTGCGGGAACGGCTGCAGGAACTGTTTGCAAGAGGCATTGCAGCGTGGCATCTGCCACATCATTCACTGTTTCCTGTTTTGGACAGGTCAATCCCGGAAGCACCATATTGGTTTTGAGAATCATACCCTCAAGCATCACTCGCTGGATGTAGAGTTGATCGAAAACCGTTCGGAGAACTTTTGCCGTTACTTCACCGCATTGCTCGATGGCATGCACTCCTTTCATAAGCACTTCGGGTTCAACAACGGGTACCAGTCCAGCCTCCTGACATAGTGCAGCATAGCGAGCCAGTGCGTGTGCGTTGGCATTGATGCACCCCCAACTGGGAATGCCATCATCCATGGCAATCACTGCGCGCCATTTTGCGAAACGGACACCCATTTGAGCGTATTCAGCCAGACGGGCGCGCAAGCCGTCGAGGCCTTCGGTTATTTTTTCTCCAGGATGACCTGCCATCTCCTTTGCGCCGATGTCCACTTTGATTCCAGGAATGATACCCGAATCAATAATGATTGTAATGAAGGGAGTTCCATCTTTTTTCGTTTGGCGGATTGTTTCGTCGAAGAGGATGGCTCCACTAATGGACTCACTGAGACCGGAGGTGGTGACAATTAATTCCCGCCAGGCCCGTCGGAATTCCTCGGTCTGTGGAATTCCATATTTTGCAAATCGCTTGTTGCATGTTGAAATACTTTCATCCAACGCAAGCAGACCCTTGTCGCCAGCAACCAGTGTTTTTGCTGTATTAATCAGCTTTTGCACATTCGTGCCAGAATCATTTTGCATGAGAACACCTTTCTTTTGAAGCTTATATTTTTAACAATGTGTTTTTAAAAGAGTTCACTAACTCAACACTTGAGGCAAGTACCTTTGTTTCAGTTTTTCCATTTCCAATCCCGAATCTCCGGAGCATCCTGCCCATGTTCACCAATGTAATGTGTATGCTCAATGAGCTTGATTTTCATTTGCTGCTTTAAGTAGTCGCCTTTGGAGCCTAAATCCGGAATGCGATCAATGACGTCCTGCACCAGATGGAAACGGTCCAAGTCATTAAGCACACACATGTCAAAGGTTGTTGTGATGGTGCCTTCTTCCTTGTAACCAAGGACATGCAGGTTGCGGTTAGTACGGCGGTAGGTAAGCCGGTGAACTAACCAGGGATAACCATGAAAGCCAAAGATGATGGGTTTGTTTTTAGTAAAGAGTGAATCGTAATCCGTTTCGCTCAGTCCATGCGGGTGTTCGGTTTTTGGCTGTAACTTCATTAGGTCAACCACATTGATCACCCGGATTTTCAGGTCGGGCAGCTGCTGACGCAGAATGGAAACTGCAGCAAGAACTTCCAGAGTTGGGGTATCGCCACAGCAGGCCATAACCACGTCAGGCTCGCTTTCCTGGTCATTGCTGGCCCATTGCCAGATGCCAATTCCCTCTGTACAATGTACAACAGCTTCTTCAATGGTCAGCCATTGCGGAAGGGGATGTTTGCCGGCCACCACAACGTTGACGTAATGCCGGGTGCGTAAGCAATGATCAAATACCGACAGCAGACAATTTGCATCAGGCGGCAAATAGACGCGGACAATATCAGCCTTTTTGTTGATGACATGGTCGAGAAAACCTGGGTCTTGATGGGTAAAACCGTTGTGAGTCTGCTGCCAGACGTGGGAAGTAAGCAGATAGTTCAGTGATGCGATTTTCCGACGCCATGGCAGTTCCGACGCAAGTTTAAGCCACTTGGCATGCTGGGTGAACATTGAGTCTATGATACGAATAAAACCTTCATAACTATGGAAGAGTCCATGCCGTCCGGTAAGAAGATAACCTTCCAGCCAACCTTCACACTGGTGTTCGCTCAACATGGAGTCCAATACACGTCCTGAGGGTGCCAGAAATTCATCATTCTTGATGGTGGAGGCGTCCCATTGACGGTTTGTGACTTCAAAAACTGCTCCGAGCAAATTCGAAATCATCTCATCGGGACCGAAAATACGGAAGTTTCGCTGATCTTGATTGAACATGGCTACATCGCGCAAAAACTTGCCAAGCACTTGGGTATCCTGCTCTTTAACAGCCCCGGGCGATGTCACCTTGACCGCATGGACGCGGAAGTCCGGCATCCGTAGGTCGCGGAGTAAGAGGCCGCCGTTGGCATGTGGATTTGCACCCATCCGCCGGTTCCCTTTTGGGGCCAGCTCAGCCAACTCCGCGAGGAGTGTGCCATTATTATCGAACAATTCCTCTGGCTTGTAACTTTTCATCCAGCTTTCCAGAAGAGGCAGATGCTCGGGATGTTCGGGATCAACCAGAATCGGTACTTGGTGCGCTCGAAAGGTGCCCTCGATTGGCAGGCCGTCCGCGAATTTCGGACCCGTCCAGCCTTTGGGCGACTTGAGAACGATCATTGGCCAACGTGGACGCGTTGTATCCTTTTTGTCCCGTGCATTTTTTTGGATTTGTCGGATTTCCTCAATGGATTTTTCCATGGTGGCAGCCATGAGTTCATGCATCTTATCCGGTTCGTCTCCTTCAACAAAGTAGGGCATCCACCCGCAGCCGCGGAGAAATTGCTCCAATTCAATTGGATCAATGCGGGCAAGGAGGGTGGGATTGCTGATTTTGTAGCCATTGAGATGTAAAATTGGCAGCACTGCTCCGTCGGTAATCGGATCGAGAAATTTGTTGGACTGCCAGGATGCTGCAAACGGACCGGTTTCTGCTTCGCCGTCGCCAATGACACAGGCGACAATCAGATCGGGATTATCAAATGCTGCTCCGATGGCATGACTGAGCGAATAGCCAAGCTCTCCACCTTCGTGAATAGAGCCAGGCGTGGTCGGAGCTACATGACTGGAAATTCCGCCAGGAAACGAGAATTGTTTGAAAAGCTTTTTCAACCCGGCTTCATCCCTAGTTACATCGGGATAAATTTCAGTCCAGGTGCCTTCAAGGTATACATTCCCGACAATTGCGGGTCCACCGTGACCAGGTCCGGCAATGTAGAACATATTCAGGTCATATTTTTTGATGACCCTGTTCAGATGTACATAGATGAAGTTCTGGCCTGGCGTTGTGCCCCAATGTCCGATGACGAGCGGCTTCACGTCCGAGAATCTCAACGGCCGCTTGAGCAAAGGATTGTCATAGAGATAAATTTGCCCTACCGAAAGGTAGTTCGCCGCACGCCAGTATGCGTCAATCTTGTGAAGCAGATCTGGTGTTAATGTTTTTGTGGTTGTAGTCATTTTTCGCTTTTACATCAGACCCGTGTTTCTTTCATTGAAAATGCTTTGCAGGAACCTCTTCATCGACCCAGTAACCCTTGCGATTGTAATGCCTGTGCAGTCCGGTCTCGTAATCCCGGGTGAGCAGGGTGTCCTCTGTATATTCCGGTGACTTTTTAATGGTCTCGCAGTGAAGATTGACGAAGACCTTTGACTCCGCCCAGCTGACCCTCTCAATCCATTGCGGTGATAGCAGTACCTTTTTTCCCGGCCACCAATTCCGGGTATCGATGATGAGATAACGAATCGCCCAAGTTTCGTCATCAATGATAAAATCCTCAACATGGCCAATTTCGCCGTCAATGGCCTGGATATAATAGTTGGTCACCTGCTGAGTACTGCGCAAATGAGGATCCCATGCATTTTCAACTGCAGACAAGTTTTCCAATTTTTCACCGTCGCGCTGTATGTAGGGATAACATCCCCACATATAGGGGGCACCCCAGTATATCGGCCATCCATAGTACCCGTAGTAATCTGTCTCGAATTGTTGGGAAACAGGCTTGTCACTGTTCAATGATGGACTCTTTTCAATCTCATTTTTTGTTAAATCGACGGTAATGAGTTTTTCTTTGCTCTTCACTGCCCCCAAAGCGTAAGGAGAGAGGAGAACCTGCCGGCCAGGAAGCCAGGTTCCTGTGTCTGCGACCAAATAACGAATAACCCAATGATGGTCATCGAAGTAAAATTCTTCAACTTTCCCGATTTCACCATCAAGGCTGTCCAGTTTATAGCCTTTGAGTGTTTTTGCTTTGGTTAAAATCATCCCGGTCTTTATTGGTTTCAGTGAAAAAAAACAAATCTCTCATGGAATCGGATTCTATCGGTTCAGTCTTTAACATCATGAACATCAATATCCTGACCACTTGCTGCATGAAGAATTTCTCTTGCGTTTTCCGCATTTTCTTCGGTACCGTGGACAATGACGAGGAACTTATTTGCTTTGACCGCCTTTTCGTATTTCACAATGCTGTCATTCGGAATGCCTACACTGAAAAGGGCTGCTCCAAAAGCACTTAATCCACCTGTGACAAGAGCGCTCTCAAGAGCCGCTATAATCCAGCCAACCAAAGGCCCAAAGACCAGAACCTGGCCAATACCCGGTATTACCAGAAACGCTGAGCCAAATAACAAGCCAAACAAGCCACCCCAGAATGCACCCAGCTTGCCCCAGAATTTGACCCGATCACCGGTGTTGTAATAACCGACAACCTGCTCTTCAGTGTTATAATCCTTACCAATAATAGAGAGCTGCTGCATATCGAAATGAGACCTTTGCAGCTCCTTTATCGCAGTTTCCGCCTGTTCATGCGTCTCAAATACCCCAACTGTTACATTCTTTGCCATGAATCCCCCTTTTTTTTGAACGTATCATTTTAGAACTGCCTACACCGTTAATGCATATCCTTATAATACATAAAAAACATATATAATACAGTAATTAAGACTCTCTTTTTGTTGTCAAGCCAACATAATTACTATATATTTGATAAATAAATAAATTTTTCACAAACTCAACAGAGGAGTCAAATATGTCACAGGAACAGGCAAGAGAGCTTATTTCCAGGATGAAATCTGATGCCGCTTTTATGAGTCGCATACTGGCAATCAAGGATATTGATGAGCGAATAACGTTCATCAATGACGCAGGGTTTAATTGTACTCGCTTAGAGATTGAACAAGAGCAAAAGGATTTACTGGAAGATCAAGTAGAAGGGGCTGCTGGAGGTAATTTATTGTGGTGTAGTGAGTTAGGTTTATGTGCTCACCATAAGGCAACGATGTGTCAGGTGCCATGAATTCATACAAGCTGTTGTTTTCAGCAATTATGTATTTGTTTTTTCTGGTGAAATTATCCGGAAACCTTTGTTGTTTTGCTTTGTAGCACTGTGACTAAGTAGTGCCGTGCAGATCTCACTGCTTCTGAAGGAATCGATGTATGCCTCAAGGTAGGCAATGAGGTTCTCTTTGTAGGGCGAGCAAAACTCAGGTACCTCTTCTCTTGAGTTTTTTCTCTTCAGCCGTTTGCTGGCACAACCCCCTCCGCAGATTGGCAGTACTGAACACTCCCTGCAGTTCAAGTCATTGTAGGGATCAATACCGATTGAATAGAGCGCTTGTAATTCAGGATTGGTAACTGGGTTTTCCTGGAAAATCGATCCAATAATCATAGTTGCATTGCCTACGTCCTCCCAGCACTTGTAAAGTTCACCTTTGGGGCCTACCACAAAGCCGAGGTGAGTTGTGGCTATACAGAGACTGTCGAAGTTTCCCGAAGGGTAAAAGCCACCTGTATGGTGACCGCTTATAAGATGCTTGTCCAATGCGAAATCTTTCCACTCCTGCATATCCATTGTACAGGTATGGTCATATGAGTTTCCTTTCGCAGTGTTGACATGTCCGGTATAAACCGAAAGTTTTTTCCCCTTGAATTGCTCCAGTATGGCTGTACGCAACTCAATATATCGTGCAGAATTATGCTTGTCGATATTGACTCGAATCGTACAAACGCCTTTGTAATTTGAATTCATAAGAGCATCAACGTTATTCATGATGCGTCGGAAAGTCGGGCCGCCTCCGACGAGAACGCGGCGTGTGTCGTGAACGTCCTCAGGGCCATCGAGAGTGATCTGAATCGAATTGATCTTGAGTTCATTGAGCTGAGCAATTTTTTCGGAATCAAGCAGGTAGCCATTGGTAATAATGCCGGCACCCTCAAACTCAATATCAAGAGAGTTGATTTTTTCCGTTATGTCACGAATGACGTCAAAAGCAAGGAGCGGCTCTCCTCCATACCATGCGAGCGAGAGATGACGGATATCCTTGTAACTCTTTATAAAATGGAGCACCCTTTCTACGGTATCTGGCGTCATGACAGCAGAGTCGCTTTGGCTATGTTCAAAGCAATAGGGACATCGAAAGTTGCACTGAAGAGTAGGAGTGATGGTCAAAACAAGTCTGGATGAGTCAAAAATCCTTGTATGACGACGATATTGTCGAGAAAGAAGCAATGGATCTTCCTCGCCTTCCTCAAGCAAAATTTTGTTGTCGAAAAGCAGTGCGATAAAATCGTTGTCGGCACATTCCCCGGGAACAAGCTCATAATTCCTGAATGCTTCAAGGGTATCATAATAACCCTCATCCAGCTCTATAAGGGTATTGGATAGGGCATTATAGAGAAAATGACCAAATTGCCGTGAATAAAAGAGAGTATTAAAACGTGACCACAGCATAAATAATCATTGGTAATATTTGATTATGATACTCTCAATCATGTAAAGGAAGTTTAAACCACAGTCGTAGCTCAGATATTTTTTCCCTCGTGTTGATCCGAACCGTAAAGATTGAGCTGCTTGCGGTAATAGGCAAAAGCCTCCTCCTGGCGGACAACGCCGAGCAGCTTATTGTTTTTGTCATCAAGAACCGGCAGCATATTGAAATCGGTAATCTCAAAAAGCTTGAGCGCCTCGTCAAGTTTAGTGGTGTCAAACAATACCGGCACATCTTTTTTAACAATGTCTTCAGCGATTAAACCAGCCAATGAATCTTCCTTAAGAAGGAGTCGCATCTCATCGAGGCTGATGATGCCGGAAAATCGTCCATCATTATCTGTAACCAGAAAACTGGATTCAGGTGTATTGAAAAAAGTGTCGATCATGCTTGCAGCACTTTCCGAAATATTGAATGTCACATAATCAGTTTTCATGACATCGGCGATGCTGATATGCTCTGCAACGGTAAGGGCAATACCAAACCCTACTTTAACCCCTTCTTTTTCGAGGACATAGGTTTCCATTGAGTGGCGATAGGTAAGGCGTGCAATAAGGGAAGAAGTTACAGCTGCAAACATGATCGGCAGCACAATCTCATAGTTGCCGGTGACTTCGAAGAGAATAAGAATAACTGTCAGGGGAGCTCTCATGATGCCTGCAGTCAAAGCACCCATCCCGACAAGAGCGTATGCACCAGAGGTAGCTGTGATTTTTGGAAAAAACATGTGGACGATTTTTCCGAACATCCCGCCAAGCATGGCTCCCATTTTCATGGCAGGAGCGAACATACCTCCTGACCCTCCAGAACCTACAGTGAGAGCCGTTACAACAGGCTTAAGAAAATAAATGCCAACCATGTTGTGCCAGTCTTCATTACCACGTACAGCATTATTGATGGCCTCGTATGAAAAGCCATAGAGTTCAGGCAGCCACATGCAGATCAAGCCGCTCATTAATCCACCTATAGCAGGCATGGCCCATACGGGAATTTTCCATCGTTTTTCCATTCTCTGGAACCACTCTTCAATGGAATAGTATGTTTTTATGAACATCACCGCTGAAAGCCCTGCAAGAATGCCAAGAATACAATAGAAAAGCAGCTCCGTATTCGACACAAGAGAGTATTCAGGAACTTTAAAGGTAGGTGAACTGCCGAGATAACTTCTTGAAAGCACGGTTCCGATAACAGCCGCAACCACAATGGGACTGAATGTTTTAACACTGAAATCGCCAAGGAGAACCTCAATGGCAAACATCACGCCACCGATCGGGGCATTAAACACGGCGGCAAGTCCTGCTGCCGCTCCGCATCCGAGCAACGTTCTTGTTCGAGTAGCCGAAAATCGTAATAATTGTGCAACGGTAGACCCTATTGCCGCACCAACCTGGACAATCGGCGCCTCACGTCCACCTCCGCCCCCAGTGCCGATACTCAACACTGAGGTTAAACTTTTATGAAACCATAATTTCTTCTCGATAACACCTTCATTCTGTGCAACAGCCTTGATTACGGATGCAAGACCATGTCCGGGACGGACCTTGACGACAAAAGCATTGTAGAGACCGACAAGCAAGCCACCCACAGCGGGAATCAATGGGAGAATAAACAACCAGTATTTGTCTATAATCTTAACTTTTCCAATAGAGTGAAGGCCAGTAAAACAGTATGAACTGAGCATCATGATGGCATCATGAAACACCACCGCCACATAGCCAGTCATAAGCCCGACAATGACTGCCACAAAAAGGAAAGGAATGTCCTGATTGAGATTGAGCTGAACAAGCAGATAATCGAGCGTCAGGCTATAGAGCTGTCGGGCATTTCCTTTAAAATACCTGCTACGCTTCGAAACAGCGTAGTAGTAGGCCTGTATTCTTCGGCTGAGACGTCTTTTTTTACGCGGCAATAGGTTCATGGGGGCACTAAATCAGAAAAAAATCTTAATCAGGTGAGAAATATTCGGGAATGTTATGGTGTCATAGCAGGGTTGATCAAAAATATAACCTTGTCCAGTCACTTAAGACGACTTCCGATTCGTGAGCATTCTTTACGTGGTCAATTTTGTGAAGTGGCATATCCCGTTTATGGTATTTTTCTGACCATCGCTGTATTGAAACAGCCTGAAAATTAAGAATACCGGTTTTCACTCCCTTGATTTTAAGATATTTACCAGGAATAATAGAGGTTCCCGGCTGTACGTCAGCAATGCTGGTATCAATATGCCATAACCTGTTCTTAAAGCCTTTTACAATAAGTATTGACCTGTTTTTATCATACAGGATGACTTTGCAACCAAGGAGTCCTCTGTCTGCATGAGACCATCGAAGTTCGTTTGAGTAGACCAGCGAGTGATACACTGGTACGTTTTCAAAAAGGAATCGATGGACCTGCTTTCCAACATCAACTGTGTTCAGGCTGACACTGAGCAAGAGGCTTGAAAGCAAAGAGCCTGCAAGTACCTTTGTCGTTGTATATCGGTAACCCCGGTTAGTGTGCCGAAACCCGAGAGATGCCATCAGAGTGAGCAGGGCAAGAACTGTTAACCATAAATAGGGTATACAGGAAATGATGTCAGCAATGAATGGCTGTGCTGATAAATAGCGGTTTATGTTCTCTTGATCTACGATAAAATCCTGATCAATGAAAACATAGATTGCCACTGCCATGGAAATACTGCCGGTTATGACCGAAAGGAGAGCGAGTAGCCAAAATCCAATCCGCTTTATAAGGAAGTTGCTCCTGGGAATAGGGTCAACTTTTCTTTTTTCAAGCTCTTCAAGGATGGATTCAGATAGTTCTTTTGGCATAATTTTGTACTTGTATTCAATTATTTCTCAATGTACACCGATAATGAGCCTATGCCGTAGGTTATGTATAATCATGAGTATGAGCAGCAAGCTACAGTAAAGAAAAACCTGATCAAGATTTCAACAATCAAACGCTCATCTCTGATAGTGAAAACCAGATGAAGTCATGAATGGTGATTACTATGCCGGAAAGAATTAGCATCAGGTATAACTCCTTTATCTCTCAATCTTTACCTGACGAACCTATAGACGTCCTATGAACATCCCGCCTCTTGAGTTCCTACTACATTGCATTCACAATAGTAATGTATAAATTTTCGATATGTATTATGCTTGAAATTGCTGTACGATGTTCAAGTTTTTGTTATTAGATGTTATACTTAAGTGCAAACCTTGCCTTTCAGTCAGTACCCTGTATCCAGTATGCACTTGTAAGCCACTATTATGCCCATCCAGTATGTAAGAAGTCTTTCGGGGCGTAAACGCTCAAAAGAGTCGAACCGTCACCTTGGATTTACCCTCGCCTTCATTGCTGGGGCAACAAACGCAGGGGCTTATCTTGCAGTAAAGCTCTACACGTCGCACATGACCGGGATGGTCTCCTCAATGGCAGACAATGTCGTTCTCGGTAACTCCGATCTTGCTCTCAGCTCATTTGGAGGTATTATCTCTTTCCTTTCCGGCGCTGCTACAACAGCCATCATGGTCAACCTCGCCAGAAGGCGACACATGCACAGCGAATTTGCCTTCCCTCTTTTGCTTGAGGCACTTCTCATGCTCTGTTTTGGTTTGCTCGGCACGCAACTATCCAAAATTGAAGGTATGTTTGTTCCTGTTACGGTTATGTTGCTCTGCTTTATGATGGGTCTGCAAAATGCAGTCATCACGAAGCTATCAAACGCTGTAATTAGAACAACCCACTTGACCGGCATTATTACCGACCTTGGTATTGAAATTGGCAAACTGCTCTACTGGAATCGCCATACGTTAGATGTAGAACCAGAGGTCATTGCAGATCGAGATCGCTTGAGGGTGCTTACGATTCTGATCCTCTCTTTCTTTGGAGGAGGAGTCTTTGGGGCTCTTGGCTTTAAATACATCGGGTATGGCCTGACTATACCTCTTGCACTTCTTCTTACACTTTTAGCTGCAGTACCTGCAATCGACGATTTTCATGTATTCTGGCGCAGGTTAAAAGACAATAGAGGTCATAGCCAGAATCAAAATAAATAGATGTTGGAGTATCACCTGACCTTTTGCACTCAACTCAGAAAGCATCCATCGATCAAAACTGAACGCGCTATGATCGACGGGTAAGTGTGGCTCACCGTAATCAGTGTCCGATTTTTTTTAACATCTGCATCAGCCATGATCCGGTGTTTTGTTTCAGATTACTTTTGACTGGAAGGCCTTCCTTTTCCCAGCGAACAATCCCCTGCTGCATATTGACAGCCTTGCTGTATCCATTGTTCATAAGAAAACGGGTAGCCATCAAACCACGATTTCCAATGTGACAGGCAATAATCACCTTACGGTCAACGGGTATTTCCTGAAACCGGTTTTTTAACTCGCCTACAGGAATCAGTATGATATCGGAAACATCAAATGATTTTCTTGCAACTTCTTTCGGTTGACGAACATCAACAAGCAATGCCCCTTTTTTAATCATTGCAAGGGCTTTCGTGGGACTGACTTCCTGAGGAGTGCTCATTATTATATTTTACTTATCTGATTTATTACAATTTCTCATCATCATGCTCTGGTCTATGACCCTTGCATTATTATATATTTTTTTGGCCAATATACCAATAGGGGGTATAGGTATTTCCCTGTTGCAGATAATTATTATGGTTACAACCGGGGATTCCAGGGCTGAAAAGGGCAGGAGAACTTACATAAGTGATAACCTGAAATATGCATAACCCGATCTTGCGTGAAAATCATTAATCAATTTTATGCATGGATATGACAATTGAAGAGATGAAAGAATGGTACTGTACTCTACCTGATGAAGCTCTGGAGGCTCTTTCAAATCAGTTCAAGCTCTTGTCTGAGCCGATGAGAATGAAAATTTTGCTTCTTCTGGCAGTACGGGAGCAAACCATTCAAGAGATAGTTAAAACCGTTGATGCCAAACAAACAAATATTTCAAATCATCTCGCACTTTTACTTGAAGGTAACATTGTGGGCAAGCGAAGAAATGGGTCAAAAATCTATTATTCTCTTGCTGATAAAAGCTTTTAGTATACCTCTTTTATAAGTTCAAAAAGTATTAGCAAGAACCTTAAGGATAAGCTCCAATGGGCTCAGAATATGAATCCCAACCTGTCCAGCTGACTCTTGCTTCTCAATGCGAATTTTTTGGTTGTTTACGGAATAACTAAACCGATTTGCCTGCGCTCTATCTTTTCCATTAGCGGAAGGGTAGTACCTTTTGAATGCCGGAAGAGTATACATTGCAATTACGTCAAATAAAAATATTCACTTAAACCACAAATAAATTGAAACAATTCCCATGAAAACGGCAAAGGCTTTCCGGAGTGTATCATTTGACAAATGCGTTGCAATTTTCGCTCCGAAATAAGCTCCGAAAAAAGTCCTGCGGCAATGATAAGTCCAATCAAAATCTTTTCCATCGAAATTTTCCCTGAATGATAATACTCGATCACGCCAAGCAGGCCAACCGGGAGAAGCAGGGCAACAAGTGATGTGCCTCCGGCGCTCTGTTGCGTCATACCGAAAAACACCACCAATGCAGGAACAATAACTATCCCCCCCCCCACACCAAACATGCCTGAGAGGATGCCGGCAACAATGCCGAGACTGAATAAACCGATGAATTGCATGGACTCTGATACCAATAGTAATGTTATTAAGATATGACAGCCATGTTTTTTGGTTTAGGGGCTTTGCCAAATGATCAGAAAGCGAAAGAAAAAGCTAATTTGAACGTCAATAAGCATAAGCCGAATCACAATCTGGTTTGCCCTTTTCGACCATCTGATACTATTCTTTGGCTGAGTCGATCGATCAATGAATTTAAGAAATAGGAATAATTATATGGCACGAACTAATTTGAAAACACCGGAGAAGAGGGTTGATCTGAAGCTTGAGGGAGATGTTTCCATTCATATCTTGTCAGTATCGGCCTCCATGGTTGGCGTCTGTCTGACAGTCATCGGCATAATTCGTATTGTGGTTGCCATTCGCAAGCTCCAGACGTTGGCGGATCAACTGCTATCATTGGACGCATTATTATTTCTGACGTCATGCATATTTGCTTATTTCTCACTTCGATCGCGTAATATTAACCGGTTAATTCTGGCAGAACGTATTGCAGACGGCCTCTTTATTGGAGGGCTTGTTTTGATGGGGCTTGTTTGTGTTATTATTGCTTATGATTTAATTTAGGAGGCTCAAACAAGAGTCTATGTATTTACCCTATCGTGCGTTATGGTAATATGCCACAGATAGTTTAAGAATTGCTAACCAGATGAACCTATAACAAACAGGGAGTTGTGATGACAGATATTATTTCCTGGTGGCAAAATCTGCCATCGCATATGGATCCCGCAATCTTTTCCATTGGAAGTTTTACCCTACGATGGTATGGCATGATGTACATTGTTGCTTTCGGTGTTGTTTATCTCCTAACCCGATACCGACTTTCCTCTGAAAAACTCCCGTTCAGCCCTTCATTTATAGGAGATGCTCTCACTTGGGTTATGGCCGGTGTTGTGCTTGGCGGCAAGGTGGGCTATATTTTGTTTTACGGTCTGAGCAGCTTCCTCGCCGATCCTTTCGGAACACTCCTTCCTTGGGCAGCAACTTCTGAAGGGTATCGTTTTACAGGTATCACCGGGATGTCATATCACGGAGGCGTTATTGGGGTTATGCTTGCCATGTGGCTTTTTACACGGTCTCAAAAAACAGATTTTCTTCAAACTTTTGACCTTTTTATTCCCTCCCTTCCACTCGGCTATACTTTTGGTCGGCTGGGAAACTTTATCAACGGTGAACTTTATGGGAGAGTAACCGATGCGGCTATCGGCATGTATTTTCCGCTTGCCCCAACACATGCTCTCAGGCATCCATCACAACTCTATGAAGCTTTTTTTGAAGGGATTGTGCTGTTTGTAATTCTCTGGTCACTGCGCAAAAGATCGCCATTTCCTGGATTTCTTTCCGGGATGTACCTTTTCGGTTATGGTTTTGTACGCTTTTTTATTGAGTTCTTCCGCGAACCGGACATTCAGCTCGGCTTTGTTTTTCAGAACTTTTCTATGGGCCAGGTTCTCTGTTTTTTCATGATGATTGCCGGACTGATAGTATTTTTCAGAGGAAAGTTTTACTCTGACATATCATTATTGGTCAAGCAAAGGTATTAGACCGGCCAACAGTTGAGCAGGATATGATGATCGGATTTGCCCATTAACAAAAGATGGTAGAATAATCAGCCATCTTTTGTTGTGCTTTATATAAAGGATGAGACAACTACCATTTTAATGGCAACCGTGACCCTGACAGGCATGTTGAGGTGTAACTTTTTTCAAGGTTCCCATGCTGAATTGCGTTAAGGCCTCTCCAAGAGTCGTAGCCATTGATGCCATATAGACATCAATTCCAAGCATCCGCAGTTTTGCTATAGCCCCAGCACCGATTCCGATACAAATCAATGCGCTAACCCCAAGTTCTGCAAAAAAATCTGCGGGTGTACACTGCCCATGGTCATGATGTATTGAGGTGTTCTGAATAATTTCAAAAGAACCTGCCTCTGTATCAGCAACTGCATAAAAAGGCGCGCTTCCGAAATGCTCACTCATTCTTGAGGTTTTACCCGCCTGTTCATCTAATGGCACAATTACCTTCATTCGTTTTCTCCATTACTTGTTGTAGAAATATTTTGACTGCCCTCCGGACCGTTCCCTCGCATTGAGCGGTTGGTATTTCCCTCTCCCTTTCCCTGACGATGTAATCCGGTACGAAGCCCCCTGCATCGGCCAGCACCACCCTGACCCCCTCCATTTCCGCCATCCAGCGAGCGGCGATGAATATTTTCACTTTTGCAGGAAGGACAGTTGGCTGGCCTCTCAACACCATGCTCGACACTCCACTCATGCCCACATACACATCCAAATACTCTTTTATTCGACGTAACCATAATATTTCCTCCTGTTACTGTTAATTTTTTTCCAAAGATCAGCATTTCGCTCACCTTATGTCTTGCTGACGCGATAATATTTCCGAAGGTCTGACGCGACACATGCATCTGTTGGGCCGCTGCCACATGGTATAGTCCTTCATAATCAGCCAGACGGATCGCCTCAAACTCATCGAACGTGAGAGCCATCTCATCAAGCTCGGAGGCCGGAATTCCAGCTGGTTTAAACATGAGGAACTCGGGATTGCACCCTATTTTTCTGCACTTTACAGGTCTCGGCATAGATTCTCAATAATTACCTTTTCATGTTTTTAACTAGCATATGCTAATAATGTAAACAAAAAAGCCGTATTAAACCAAAAAATTAGAGGGTGCGTTCGAACTATCTTTACGGGGATGCGTTAAGAGCAGGAGGATGTTATTGAGTGGGTGTTTTAACTAAAAATTTTATATGAAGTTAGCCAGTGAACGTTCCAGAAGGCTGCCCAATAGCATATAAGCATCAAGGGCGGCGGCGGTTTTAAGATCGGCAGTGAATTGTGGTAGCCATCGATTGAGATGTTCGTTCATAAAATGCTCTGAAGCATCACTGGCTGCCTTAGCAACCGGCTTCAGTGAGCTGGCTGAGGCCAGAAAAGAGAGAAATTCAAATTCAGTGGCGATATGATCGGTTAAGCCTGTATCGACTGTTATCTCCCATTCACGATATATCGCCTGAACGTTGACGCTTGCCTCTCCGAGCATTCTTTTTTCAAGGTAAACGGACTCATAAGGAGGACATGGGGTGTGAGGATAGCCGTTTATAAAGAGACGGGTGTACTCGGCCTGCAGAATTTCCTCTTCTTCTTTTTCAAACGCAGCAATCAATGCATAGAATGGTGCGGTATTGCCTGAGATTTTATCGGCAGTGCGCTTTAGTTCAGGAAGGAACGCCTGATTGGGATACGCAAACGCAAGGCTGAGAAATTTAAAGACAAATACAGGTGAATCGGTTATTGACATACATAGAGAGAATTATAATCAGGCATACCGAAATCGTGCAGCCCTGCTAAGCGGTTAAGAAAAAAGAATCACCAGGGATATTGGTACAACCCTGCGCTTAAGACAAAAAAACGCAGAAGATAACCTCCAATAAGGACAAGTGCACTTGCAAAGGCAAGCAGTGAGTTTGATTTTTTTGAATGGCCGGAAAAAAATATACCGTAGGTCTCAATAGCAAGAGGAATGAGAAGACCCGCGATAAAAAAGCCAATAATAAAGACGGGACTGTTGAACAGGTATTGGGCTGATTCCCTTGCGCCTGTCGGCAAAAACAGTGCAAAGTTGAAGTATGCTCCAAGAATGATCAATTCGCTTACAATCAAGACGGCATCAAGCTGCTCAAGCTTTTCGGATATTTTCCAGGCAGTTTCTTTTTTTGAAAATGTCGATAAGAGCAAAAGGTAGGCGGCTCCGGTGGAAAACCCTGAGATTACAAACAGGAGAGGAAGTGCCGGGGTGTTCCAAAAAGAAATAGCAGGAGCTGCTGAAATTAAAAGCCCGGTATAAATCGCAATAAGAAAACCGGCAGCGGATCCCCCCAATGCAGCGAGGCGATTAAAGCGTTCAAGCAAGCTGAGAAGAGGGGCCGGGATCTTCTGGATAATCGGAAGAAGTTTTGGCCATTCTTCAAGAAGCGGTATTACATAGACTATAGCTGCAAGAAAATAAAAGTTTATAAAAATAACACCCCAGAAAATCCAAGAATTTGGATTGGTCAAGGCATAGGCTGCTTTTAATGGCTGGAGCATATCGGCAAGCAGAAAAACCGTGCCGAGAACGAGAAACCCTATTGATGAGAGTACTGCAACAGAGAGCATTTTTCTATCGCACCCTTCAAAAAGATGAAGGATGGCGCTTATTGCAAACGTGGCGCCTCCAAGCCCCCCTAAAAAAAGGTAGGTTGCGATCTGCCAGCCCCATACATGCTGATGAACAAAAGTCATAATGAGTATTCTCCTTTCTAAGATGGGATGTAAAATACTTTTGGAGACGTTCCAAGGCCCTGGTTCAGTGCTGCAGCTTTGCCGCTTGTAGCAATTTTATGCACTTCACTTGCCGGGTCATCAAGGTCACCGAATATTCGTGTATGTGTCGGGCAGGTGCTGACACATGCAGGTTCAGTGTGCAGTGAAATTCTGTGCTGGCAAAAGGTACATTTATCGACATGCGGTACCTCATGAGTCGCGTTGCTTCCGTACAGTTCTCTTTCTCTGTTAACGTCATCACTCTCATAGGGGTATCGGGCATCGTAAGGACAGGCTATACAGCAGGCATAGCAACCGATACACCGGTCATAATTGACGAGAACAATACCATCCTTCGTCTTATAGGTTGCCCCGGTCGGACATGCCGACAAACAGGGGGTGTTTTCACAGTGCATGCAGAGACGGGGAAGCATTACCCTATGTACGTCAGGATAATTCCCTTGTTCTTTATCTTCGACATGCGTACGGAATTTATCGCTCCAGAAGGGAGTCTGGTTTTCCGTGGTACATGCAACCATGCAAGCCTGGCAACCAACGCAGGTTCGCATATCTATAACCATTCCATAACGGGCCATGAGCTCTCATTCCTCCATTTTATCTGTTAAACCGGCAGAACGCTTACCGTAAATTCCTGTGACATGAACGAGGCTGCAATCGGCTCGATACTATAAGGCATAAGTTCATTTAACGGAGTCCCTTTTCCGCCGGCGACACTCAGCTTTTTGTTGCGACTGCCATATGAGGAGGGAAGAAACACCGTATCAGGGCGAATCATTTCGGTAGTAAAGAGTGTTGCTTTTACTTTTGGCCCATAACGGAGATTTTTAACCTCAACGGTCTGACCGTTTTTCAACCCAAGCTCCCCTGCTTTCCTGCTGTTCATCCACAAGCCCATGAATGTGCCTGATTTCGGACGAGTTACTGCGGCGAGAATCGGGTTGTTACTGTTGGTCGAGGCATGGGAAACAACCGGCACTTTACCATAGGTGAAGTAAAATTCATTGCGATCAAGAGTTGCTTTCTCCTCCTTATCACTGGTAACCCTGGGGATATAACCAAGAACAGGATTAAAAATGGGTTGTGCCCCTGCTGCGTCGGCAAATGAAGCAAGAACAGGGCTGTAAAGCTCAAGTCGGCCGGAAATTGTAGGAACAGGGATTTGCCGCGGCATATTGGCTTCCTTAAGAACAGTGGCAGCATCCTTCAGCATCAACATACCTTTTTTGCGAATGATGGATTCTACCTCGGCTCCGGTAAGCTCATTTCCTGAGACATGACCAGCAAATTTACCCATTGCGCTATAAGCACTCTTTAGAAATGCTTCATTAAGAGGCTTACGGGCTTTTTTTGCCGCAAGTATCTCAGCTTCCAACATCTCTTTATCAAGTCCGGCATATTCAGCAACACCTTCAAGAAAAGGTTTCAGCTTGCCCATACGCTCTGCTATTTCGCAGAGCATATCGGAAGTGTCTCTTGTGTTGTAGAGCGGATTGACGGCTCTCAGGCGTGTGGTATAGCCAAGATCCGTGCTTGGCCCAAGGGGATAGAGAAGCGGCTCATTGCGCTCCAGATAGGTGTGGTTAGGCAAAATAACATCGGCGTAGAGCGTCGTATCTGAAGGAAGGACATCAATAGCTACAACCAGTTCAACATTGTCGTGCGAAAGAATTTCCTCCCAACGCTTAGCCGGGAAATAATGCCTTATCGGATTTGCCGCATTCATCAGAAATGCTTTGACCCGGTATGGCTCTCCCTTGAAATTGAGCTCCCCCTTAACGGCTTCAAGCAGACCGACATCTGCCATCGCAGGAATGAATACTGAGGGTTTGCCTTGTTTTTGCTGCTCCATTGCCCAGGCAAATGAGAATGCGGGCTTGCCGTGCTCCCATGCATCCGGATTTCCGAACACATCAAGCAATGCGAAGGCAAACCCCATACCGGGCAATTCTACAGGAGGTACATTTTTATTGCCTGTACCGTTTTTTACATTTTCCCAAGATTTCTCAGCTTTATGGTGGTATTCGCCACTCATTAACCAGCCACCCGGTTTATCAATTCCGCCGACCAGCGTTTGAATGATTGCCTGAAGCCGGCGCTGGCCTATGAGGTGGTGATATCGGGCTCCCATCCATCCTGGATCGACCAATGCGGGTCTTGCCTGTCCGAATTCGATAGCGATACGCCGAATCGTTGCAGCAGGAATATCAGTAATTTTAGAGGCCCAATCGGGAGTGAAGGGCTCAGACTCTTCAATAAATAAGTCAAAAACTGTTTTTACGTGATGTCCTTCCCAAACCAGGCCTGCAGGAGCAGAGAGAGAGGGAAGAAGACGATCCTTCTTTTGCGACCATTCGTTGGTATTTACATAGGCGGCAACAGAGGTGATGCGCTGAGCAATATTGTCATAGAGATAGTATGAAGAGGGTTTTCCATCACTTCCCTTATCTGAGGCAAGATGAACAACACCTTTTTCGTCTTTATAAGCAAGAAATGGAGCGTTGGTATGCTGCGAAATAAACTGCTCGTCATAAAGCTTTTCGCGGAGAAGCGTGTAAAGCATTGCCAGAAAAAAAGCATGATCGGTTCCCGGCTTTACCGGAATCCATTCATCTGATTTTGAGGCTAATTCGCTCATCCGGGGATCAAGGCAGACAACTTTGGCTCCGTTTTTTCTGGCCTGTCCGAATCTGACGGCTCTTGCTGTAGAGATAGCTGCTACTGAAGCGTTATTGAGGCTGAAAAGGATGTAGCGGGCATTTTCAAAGTCAGCAAGAATTTCGTCATGGACATTGAAATTGCCGGTAACAAGATCAGTGCCGAGATGACCTGCTGTAACACAATGCTGAAGAGGAGATGCAATAATATTGGGTATCTGTAAAGTCCTGATAAACGGCAGACTGAAGTGCATGTAGGAGACGCATGCTGTCCAGCCTCCAACCATCGTTATTTCCCATGGATGAACTTTCATGAGTTTATCAGCGATATAGGTATATGCTTCATCCCATGTGGCCACCCTGAAACTCCACTCCCCTCGCTTGCTGCCCTTAACTCTTATGAGTGGTTGTTTGAGGCGGTCGGGATCGTACGTCTGACGGAGTCCGGCCTGCCCTCGTGCACAGATTCTTCCTCTGTTAAGAGGACTTTCGGGATTACCTTCAATTTTAACTGCACGCTTGATACCATCGACATCCTTGGTAGCAACAACAATATTACAGAAGGAAGAGCAGAAATTGCAGATACTTGGAACCCAGATCAGTGCACTGTTGACAGAGCTGTTCTTTTTATCCTGAGAACTCTCTGCCATGCTCCAGAGCGGTCGTAAAAGAGACATTCCTCCCAAAACACCGGCAACTTTAAGGAACTGACGGCGCGTAATATTTTTATGCATAAATTCTCCCTTTCAGACAGATTTTATTGCTGCAATTCCATTTAAGGAATGGATATAAATGGTGGATTATTTCCCCGAATTATTCATTAATCAGACAAGGAACGTATAATATAATAATGTATCGATAATCTTCCTAAGCCAAAAGAATCAAGAACTTAAGGTAGACCTATATGATTTAATCATATACTCTTATCACATCTATATACCTTATTGACTATAACAGAATTATATTTTTTGAATTATATTTTTTCTATTTCTTATTAACGATTGTTATAAATCAAACACATAACAATTGTTATATAAGAGTCCGATTTTTTGGTATTAAATCAACAATATTCGACTGGTTAAATAAAAGAGTTCAGTGATCAAAGAAGGGAAATAAGGCGAGAAAATAAAGGCAATGCGCATACCAGTGACTTGAAAAGCCAGCGTTTCTTTCTACCCACCAATTTCGGACATGCTGGTCCTGACAGAATTGTTGAGCGTATGTTTGCCGTCTTGCGGCTTCTGTGATACAGCTTGCCGGAATAGCTCTATAAGCGCAGAATGAGGAGCATTACCACGAAGAATCGGAAGCAGATTGATCCCTTTCTTTTCATAAAGACAGCTGATGATTTGCCCGTTCGATGTAATGCGAATCTTATTGCACCCAGTGCAGAAATTTCTTGTAAACGCAGGAATAATGGCTATTGATCCTTTATGGTCGGGCTGGGTATAGCTGAAATATTCGGTAGCATATCCTCTGACGGGGTTAAGGTCGGGATAATAACTTTGCAACAATGCCCTGATTTTATCAGCGCTGAAAAACTTTCCGGTTCTCCAGATTTGATTGTCATCAAAAGGCTGCAATTCAATAAACCGCACAGTAACACTATGATCTTTGGTAAAATCAACAAATCGCTGAAGTTCATCACTGTTGATATCACGCATGAGAACAACGTTGAGTTTAACAGAAATGGCATCCGTTTTGAGAAGCATGTCTAAATTTTCACGCACCCTTTTGAATTCTTCCCGCCGTGTTATGGCGCGATAACGATTATCGTCAAGGGTATCAATGCTGAAATTGAGTGAATCAAGACCTGCATCAATGAGGGCAGGAAGAAAACGATCGAGCAGCAAACCATTTGTTGTCAAGCTTACTGTTTTGATGCCAGTATGAGTTTTGGCCTGACGTACTAACTCAACAATATCTTTGCGCAGCAAGGGCTCTCCTCCTGTAAAGCGGATCTTGGTAACTCCAAGGCCGGCAAGCACATCAATAATGGTATTGATATCCCGAATTTTAAGGAGAGATTCCGTATCGGCAGTCTCTTTGTGATCTTCACGCATGCAGTAGCTGCATCTGAGATTACAGGAAGACGTTACAGCAATACGAACATAATCTACAGGCCGGTTAAAATCATCAACAAGCGTACTCTGCAGCAGGGCATTGCTGCCTTTTGTACCAGAATAACTCATGTCGAACATCGGAAAAATGTCTGAAGAAAAGCTGGGTTCCAACTCTTAGCCATTTATAGAGGGCCCACTATGCGTAACAGAAGATAGCGGAATGTTTCACCACTTGCACAGTGGAATTTACAATGTAATGTTGTAAATGAGAGCTGATTTTTCAGGCGTGACGTTAACCTCACTTGTTAATCACAATTTCATGACGATCGGATTGAAATGCTTTTGAAGCAACACGAACTTCATCGCCTTCTTTAAGGTTTTTTATGTCTTGTTCGCTTTAAACAACCTCAACCACTCCCTTCCCTGCCCCGATCAATCACCGAAAAGGCGTCGGAAAGCTTAAAAAGCTCGTGTTTATCATTTGAAACCCGAATAGTGTTCAGGGCAAAGCTTTTGTGATATTTAGTGTATGAACGAAAAGGCGCTATGATATTATATAATAATAGGTTATATTGGTATTTGAAGGTCGAAAATATTTGAAAATTTCAGTGAATCCTTGATCAAAAGCGTAATAACCCCTGATTATAAGCATTGTTGACTGAAAAAAGGTG